>NZ_KQ033937.1:0-192286 GCF_000970615.1 Pseudomonas sp. 10B238 | reverse complement strand
AGGTTCGCTACGACTATGACTTTGCTGCTGCCGGCATTCCCGGGCTGAGTCTGATGACCCGCTACGTGTCCGGTGACAACGTTAACCTGGCCGGCGGCGGCGAAGGTGAAGAGTGGGAACGCGACACGGATATCGCCTATGTGGTCCAGAACGGACCGTTGAAGAACCTCGCCATGAAAGTGCGTAACGCTACGGTACGCAGCAACTTTGGCAGCGACATCAACGAAACTCGGGTGATCCTTAGCTACACCCTGGCGCTCTGGTAAGCGTCCTGAGCAGCACCGTAATACCTCCTCGTTGATCTTTTACCGGGCCCTTGCGGCCCGGCTTTTTTCATCCAATTCAACCTTGCGCGGATCAATCGCAGAGAAACGCCATTACCGGCAGGGTGAAGGCGTCGCCCGCCTCGACATTGGACAGGTGCGCAGCATTCAGCTCAATCAGCCTCGCCCCGGCGACATTCGCCTTGATAAGGCGCCCATGCTCAGGTGTCGTGACCGGGTCCTGGCTGCCGCAGACAACCAGCGTCGGCACCTTGATCGCACCCAGCTGCTCGCGGTAATCGGCATCACGCACGGCCGCGCAGTTGGCGGCATAGCCGGCTGGTGAGGTGTTGGCGACCATCTGGGTGATGCGACCCACCTCGACGGGATGCTGCGCCGCAAAGTCGTGCGTGAACCAGCGTGCGACAGAGGCGTCACGCATGTCGCGCATGGCCTGCTCGCCACCGCGCAATACTCCGTCGATACGCTCGTTCCAGGCTTCATCGGTGCCGATCTTCGCGCCCGTATTACAAAGCACAAGGTGGGATAGGCGTTCGCCGGCATGGATACCCAGCCATTGGCCGATCAGGCCGCCCATGGACAGACCGCAGAAAGCGAAGCGATCGATGGACAAGGCATCGACCAGGTCGAGCACATCCTGTCCTAGCTGCGCGGTGGTGTAAGGGCCAGGCATGACGGACGAGCTGCCGTGACCGCGGGTGTCATAGCGCAGGACGCGGAAGCGCTCGCTGAATACAGGAACCTGCGAGTCCCACATATCTAGCGTCGTTCCAAGCGAGTTGGACAACACGAGGACCGGCGCATCAACCGGCCCATCGAAACGGTAATTCAATTCGCCATCTGCGAGCTTTACGCTGGGCATGGCAGCCCTCCTGAACGTCGAGTGAGAGGTGGCAGCGCACGTGTAAGGAAGATGCTGTGCCTGCAATCACACCAGTGCCGTGGCGCGGCAAACGCCGTCGTGGGTAGCGCTGGTGGGCTGAAGCCCACCCTACTGACCCTCCTGGAAGTCGGATTTATAGGTATCCGCGAATGAGCAAGACGGCCGTTGTACAAATCATGCCAAGGCCAAGCCCATCACAGCTGTGAGAGCAATGGTGGGCTGAAGCCCACCCTACCAGCGCGCAGCACAGTTCCTGTAGGGTGGGCTTCAGCCCACCACGGCCGCGCCGATCAAACCCTTTCAACCGCCAAGGCCAGGCCCTGCCCCACACCGACGCACATGGTCGCCAGCCCGAGCTTGCCGCCGCTCTTCTCCAGCGCATGCACCGTGGTCAGCACCAGCCGCGCACCGCTCATGCCCAGCGGATGACCGAGGGCAATTGCACCGCCCTGCGGGTTGACCTTCGGGCTGTCGTCTTCGAGGCCCAGATCGCGGGTGACGGCCAGCGCCTGGGCGGCGAAGGCTTCGTTGAGTTCGATCACGTCGAAGTCGCTTACGGCCAGATTCAGGCGCTCGCACAGCTTGCGTAGCGCCGGCACCGGCCCGTAACCCATGACCCGCGGCGCTACACCGGCACTGGCCATACCGAGCACCTTAGCGCGAGGCGTGAGGCCATATTTCTGCACCGCGTCGGCACTGGCCAGGATCATCGCCGCCGCACCGTCATTGACGCCCGAGGCGTTGCCTGCGGTGACGGTTTTGTCCGGGCCATTGACCGGCTTGAGTTTGGCTAGCGCCTCGGCAGATGTATCCGGACGTGGATGCTCGTCGGTGTCCACGACGGTGTCGCCCTTGCGGCCTTTGATCACCACCGGCACGATCTCCTCGGCGAAGAAACCAGCCGTCTGTGCCTTGCCGGTGCGCTGCTGGCTGCGCAGCGCGAAGGCATCCTGGTCCTCGCGGCCTATTTTGTGCTCCTCGGCGACATTGTCCGCGGTCTGCGGCATGGCATCGACGCCGTACATATCCTTCATCTTGGGATTGATGAAGCGCCAGCCAATTGTGGTGTCCTCGATCTTCTGGGTCCGGCCGAAGGCGGTATCGGCCTTGCCCATTACGTAGGGCGCGCGGGTCATGGATTCAACGCCACCGGCAATGGCCAGTTCCATCTCACCGCAGGCTATCGCGCGGAAAGCGCTGCCCACCGCGTCCATCCCCGAGGCGCAAAGACGATTGAGCGTCACACCGGGCACGGTTTCCGGCAGCCCGGCTAGCAGCGCGGCCATACGCGCGACGTTGCGGTTGTCCTCGCCGGCCTGGTTGGCGCTGCCCATGAAGACCTCTTCAACCGCCGCTGGGTCGAGCCCGGGGTTGCGTTCGAGCAGCGCCTTGATTGGCGTGGCAGCCAGATCGTCGGTTCGCACAGCGGCCAACGCGCCGCCGAAGCGGCCAATGGGCGTACGGACTGCATCACAGATAAAGACGTCGCGTGTCACTCGTCACCTCCAGCTTGTCCATGGGCGGCAGCGGTGCGTGCTTCCAGGGCGCGCAGCGCTTGCAGTTCAGTTTCGGTCGGTGCCGCGGTTTCGCCCAGTTGAGCGGCGAAACGAATGGCCCAGCCGGTGTTCTCGATCACTTGTTCGCGGGTCACGCCCGGATGCAGCGAGGTCACCACGAATTCGTTGGACCCCGCTTCGGGCTCCATGATGCAGAGGTCAGTGATGATCCCAACCGGGCCATTGCCAGGCAGCCCGAGCTGCTTGCGGTGCTCACCGCCTTCGCCGAAACCGACCGAGGTGATGAACGCCAGCTTGTCGACAAAGGTGCGGTGCGACTGTTTTAGGATGATCAGCACCTTTTTCGCCGACCCGGCAATTTCCGGCGCGCCGCCCGCCCCTGGCAAGCGAACTTTCGGTTGGTGATAGTCGCCGATCACCGTGGTGTTGATGTTGCCGTACCTGTCCACCTGGGCAGCACCGAGAAAGCCCACATCAATACGTCCGCCTTGCAGCCAGTAGCGGAAGATCTCCGCGGTGGGGACCACGGTGTCGGCGGTCTCGGCCAGTTCACCGTCGCCAATGGAAAGTGGCAGCACCGATGGCTTCGCGCCGATCGGGCCGGACTCGTAGATCAGTACCACGTCCGGCGCGTGGGTCAGGCGCGCCAGGTTGGCGGCCTTGGATGGCAGACCAATGCCGACGAAGCAGACGCTACCGTCGCCGAGGCGGCGAGACGCGGCGACCGTCATCATTTCGTTAGTGCTGTAGTCCTTGACCTGAGCGCTCATCACTTGGCCTCCTGCTGCGCGGCCAGCTTGGACTGGAACGCTGGGAAATCTTCGGTGCCACGGATGAATTCATCGATCCAGGCGGTGAAGGCGTCGCGGTCACGAGCGATCGGGTCCCACTGCTGGTAGAAGCGATTGTCGCGCTCGTAATAGCCATGCGCGTAGGACGGATGCGCGCCACCGGGCACCAGGCACACAGCACTCAGGGCCCAGCTGGGCAAGACGCAGGCATTCATCGGCGCCTGCAGGTCGTCGACGATCTCCTCGACGGTGACGATGCAGCGCTTGGCGGCCAGGGCCGCTTCCTTCTGCACGCCGAGAATGCCGGCAATCAGTACGTTGCCCTTGCGGTCAGCCTTCTGCGCGTGGATCACGGTCACGTCCGGGCGCACGCTGGGGACCGCCGCCAGCGTTTCGCCAGTGAAAGGACAGTCGATGAATTTGATCATCGGGTTGACCTTCGGCAGATCGGAACCGAGGTAGGCGCGCAGCACTGCGAACGGCAGGCCGGACGCGCCAGCGACATAAGCATTGGCCAGATCCGCATGGCTGCGTTCTTCAATTTCCAGCGGCAGCGGCCACTGCTTTTCCACGGCGTCACGCAGGCGGTGCAGCGAGCCGACGCCGGGATTGCCGCCCCAGGAAAACACCAGTTTCTTCGCGCAGCCCGCGCCGATCAGCAGGTCATAGACCAGATCAGGGGTCATCCGTACCAGAGTCAGGTCTTTCTTGTCCTGGCGGATAAGCTCGTGGGCGGCGGCGGTGGGAATCAGGTGCGTGAAGCCTTCAAGCGCAACGGTATCGCCGTTGCTGACGAAGCGATCCACTGCTTCGCGAAGGGACAGGAGTTCGGCCATGGGTCTGTCTCGTGTAGATAGCGAATGCGCGTGATGCGCTTGCGACCCACACTAGCCATCGAGCCCCAGCAGAACAATCCGATGATCGACTAGCTGTGCGATTAGCGAACACAAACCGTTCACCATCCAAGGCTGGCCTGCCCTTGGCCAACCGGCGTATCAGTGGAACAAACGGGTACTCAGTTCCTTGCTCGCTTCCAGCAACACCGGCAGGAAGCGCGTTTCGAGCTCCTGCTTGGTCATGCGGCTGGCATGCGTACCAACGTTCAGCGCGGCCAGCACTTGGCCTGCGGAATCCTTCAACGGCACGGCCAGCGAACGCAGGCCGACCTCCAGTTCCTGGTCAATGATCACCCAGCCCTGCTGCCTGATCTCGGCGATCGAGGCACGGATGGCTTCAGGCGTATGCAGTGTGCGGCTGGTCTTGACCTGCAGGTTGGCGTGTTCCAGATAGTCGTCCAGCGCGGCATCGTCCAGCGCCGCCAGCAGGATGCGGCCCATGGAGGTGCAATAGGCCGGCAGCCGGCTACCCACGCTGAGGTCGACTGAAATCAGCCGCTGTGGCGTGGCAGAGCGCGCCACGTAGAGCACTTCATCGCCTTCCAGCGTGGCCATGGAGCAAGCTTCGTGCAGCTCGTTGCTGAGCCGATCCAGAATCGGCTGGGCAGTCACCGCCAAGGGTGTTGATGAGAGGTACGCATGGCCGAGCGTCAGCACCTTGGGCAGCAGCGAATAGGTGCGTCCGTCGGTGGTCGCGTAGCCCAGCTTGATCAGCGTGTACAGACAACGCCGCACGGCCGCACGGGGGATCTCTGTGCGGTGGCTGATCTGGGCAATGGTCAGATGGCGTTTGCGTTCCTGAAACGCATGAATCACCGCCAGCCCCCGCGCCAGGGAGGTCATGAAGTTCGGGTCTCCAGTCAGGGCCTCGATGCGTTTGGCCGGCGACGCCACGATGGCCGGCGCCATGGACGGGAGATTGGAGCGGGATTCGTCGTTCACGGCGGGCGTCCTTGGCGGATAAGCGATGGGCGATTATCGACCAACCGCTCGATAGTCACAAAAGCACATCCACCACAGCGCAACAACTACTACGGAATCCGTCCGGTTTGGCTTCTGTATCGCTCGGCGCAGCACCGAAGTTCACTGACAGCGATGCCCGTGAGGTGCCGGAAAAGGATGAATCAGGGCCGATATCCAAAGGTCGGCCCCGCCAAGAGGTGTACGAAGCGTCCGAGCCTGTCACAAGGCCTGCTTCGGCTATTAGACGGAGAAGCGGCCAACCAGCGCCCGAAGCCCGACGGCAAGCTGCGCCAGTTCCTGGCTGGCAGCGGTGGTCTGGTTGGCACCCGCGGAGGTTTGCATGGAAAGGTCGCGGATGTTTATCAGATTCCGATCCACTTCGCGAGAGACCTGCGCCTGCTCCTCGGACGCACTTGCAACAACTAGGTTGCGCTCGCTGATGGTGGCGATCGCGGCAGCGATCTGATCCAGTGCATGTCCAGCCGCCTCGGCCACAACGAGGGTGGAATGAGCTTGCTGATTGCTTTGCTGCATGGCCCGCACCGCGTTTTCGGTCCCGTGCTGGATGCCCCCGATCATCGCTTCGATTTCCTGAGTTGACTGTTGGGTGCGGTGCGCCAAGGCACGTACCTCATCAGCAACGACAGCGAAGCCACGTCCGGCATCACCGGCACGGGCAGCCTCGATAGCGGCGTTGAGTGCCAGCAGGTTAGTTTGCTCTGCGATGGCGCGGATCACGTCCAGCACCTTGGTGATATCACGCACCTTGTTTGCCAGTTCGCCCACCTGACCGGCCGTGGTGGTGACGCCTTGCGCCAGTTCGTTGATGGACTGAACGGTGCGGCTAACCTGCTGCTGCCCCTCCCGACCCGACAGCTCCGACTGCTTGGATGCTTCGGCGGTCGCCACCGCGTTGCGAGCGACTTCATCGACTGCAGCCGTCATCTGGTTTACAGCCGTAGCGGCCTGCTCGATTTCGCTGTTCTGCTGGGCCAGGCCGCGGCTCGAATCCTCTGTAACCACGTTAAGTTCTTCGGCGGCAGACGCAAGCTGTGTGGACGAGTCTGAAATGCTCATGATGGTTTCACGCAGACGGGCCTGCATGCGTTTCATCGACTCCAGCAGGCGAGCGGGCTCGTCCTTCCCGACCACCATAATGGTCTTCGTCAAGTCACCGGAAGCTACGAATTCAGTCACTCGTAAAGCTTCGGCCAGCGGCTGGACGATGCTGCGAATAAGTAGCCAGGCGATGAAAACAGTAAAAATGATAGCGAGAATGCCCGCTACGGTAACCGACACCCGTGAGCCGGCGTACGTCTTATTGGTAGTGTTCGCTGCTGCCTTTACGCCTTCGCTGTTGAGCTTCGCTAGCGCCCTAAGCGTTGCCATCAGCGCGTCTGCATTGGTCACCAAGGTCACATTGAGATAGCTGCGTGCCTCGTCAAGACGACCCTGCGCCACATAGCTAAGTACGGTCTCCTGATCCTTCAGATAAATAACGTAGGCACGTTGAAAGCCTTCGAAGAGCGCCTGCTCCTCGGGGCCAGAAATATAAGCCTTATATTCGTTCGTCTTTTTCGAGACCACGTCAGACAGCTCGACGATGTTGGCATTGTTCTTAACAAGCGCTGCCTCGTCAGTGAGCGCCAGGGCACGGAGCGTAGCTATTCTCAGACGCAGGATTGAATGGCTCATCTCCTTCAAGGTCGTGATCGAAGGCAGCCAGTTTAGGTTGATCTCGTTTGCAGCCTTGTCCATACGAGCCATTTGCGTCAATGAAAAAACGCCAATGCATACCAGCAGCAGAACGACAATCCCGAAGCCGATCGAAGCCCGAGCGGCAATACCGATGTTACGTAAAGACATACATCACCCTTGTGTCCAAACGAGCATTCACCGCTCGGAGTGTTTGGCCAGTTGGGCCTATCGAGCTATATCGACCTATGTCATTGGCGGGTTAGCCCCGTCTGTCGGTATCAGGAGCTAATGACATTGCTCTCCACTACAAGCGCGCCAACTGTTTCGTCCGCCGGGCTCGCAAACGCCATCTTTGTATTAGCCTGGCCAGTTGGTCGTGTTGCGGCTGACTAACTGCCGATGGGGTATCCCTTTTCTAGGAGCAACATATCGGCGATGGCCTGCGCTGCAACGGAAAGCTCGTGGCCGGGCTTGGTCAGGATGCCTACCGGCTTCTCGATCACCGGGTCGCTCAGCGCCACACAGCGTGCGCCGAGTTCGAGCATCTGCGCCCGACATAACGCCGGCACGGCGCTGACACCCAGGCCGCTGGCGACCATACGCCCTACCGTTGCCAACTGATGACTCTCGAACTGCACCGGCAACTGACGACCACGCGGACGCAGATGGTCTTCGAGCATGACGCGCACCGTCGATGGCCGCTGTAAGGTAATGAAGGGATGTTTCAGCAATGCGTCCCAGCTCACTTCGGCCTGGCTCGCCAGCACCGAATCGACCGGCACCACCGCCACGAAACGGTCGGTGTACAGCGGGGTGAATGTCAGCGGCGTGCTGGGTTCAGGCTCGAAGGCGATGCCGATTTCCACCTGGCGGTCACGGACCATTTCCATCACCTGCTCGTTGATCACGTCATGCACGGTGACGCTGATCGAGGGGTAGCGGTCGCGAAAGGTGCGCAGTACGGCTGGCAGCAGATTACCGGCGAAGGACGGCATCGAGGCCAGCGTCACCCTGCCCTGTTTCAAGGTGAAACGCTGGCGCAGCTCGTCCTCGGCGTTGTCCCAGTCGGCGAGCAACCGACGCGCCAGGGGCAGCAGCGCCTCGCCTTCGGGCGTCAGACTGACGGCCCGCGTGGTACGGCTGAACAGGCGACCTCCGAGCCCGTCCTCCAGCGCCTTGATGGTCAGGCTCAGCGCCGATTGCGACAGGTGCAGCCGCTCGCAGGCCTGAGCGAAGCTCAGGGTGTGGGCCACAGCGAGAAACGCACGGAGTTGTTTGACGGTCATCGAATCGGATCCGGGAGAGCGCATGACGGCGCTTTGTTTTGTTTTATCAATCAATCGCGCTTAAAAATCAACTTAACAAATCCGTCACACAAGGGAACACTCGATTGCAGCTCACCAAAAACAACCCAACAACAAAAAGGAATCGTTTATGGCTGGTTTCGACAAGCGCGTGAATTCCTATGCCGAGGCGCTCGACGGGCTCGAGGACGGCATGACCGTTCTGGCCGGTGGCTTCGGTCTGTGCGGCATCCCCGAGAACCTGATCGCCGAGATCAAGCGCAAGGGCACCCGGGACCTCACCGTGGTTTCCAACAACTGCGGCGTCGACGGCTTCGGCCTGGGTGTGCTGCTGGAGGACCGGCAGATCCGCAAGATGATCGCCTCCTACGTGGGCGAAAACGCGCTGTTCGAAAAGCAGCTGCTGGATGGCGAGCTGGAGGTCGAACTGACGCCTCAGGGCACGCTGGCTGAAAAGATGCGCGCAGGCGGCGCCGGCATTCCCGCCTTCTACACCGCTACCGGATACGGCACCCCCATCGCCGATGGCAAGGATGTGCGTGAATTCAACGGCCGTCCCCACATCCTCGAGCACGCCATCACCGGCGACTTCGCCATCGTCAAAGGCTGGAAGGCCGACCGCTACGGCAACGTCATCTACCGCCACACCGCGCAGAACTTCAACCCGCTAGCGGCCGCCGCCGGCAAGGTCACGGTCGTCGAGGTCGAGGAAATCGTCGAGCCCGGTGAGATCGACCCCACCCAGATCCACACGCCCGGCATCTATGTCGACCGCATCATCTGCGGCACCTTCGAGAAGCGCATCGAAAAGCGCACCGTCCGCACCTAATCAAAAGAATAAGAGGAATCGACGATGGCACTTTCCCGTGAACAAATGGCCCAGCGCGTCGCCCGTGAGCTGCAGGACGGCTTCTACGTGAACCTCGGCATCGGCATCCCGACCCTGGTCGCCAATTACGTGCCCGAGGGCATGGAAGTAATGCTGCAATCGGAGAACGGCCTGCTCGGCATGGGCGCGTTTCCCACAGAAGACGAACTCGATGCCGACATGATCAACGCCGGCAAACAGACCGTCACCGCACGCGTCGGCGCCTCCATTTTCAACTCCGCTGAATCCTTCGCGATGATCCGCGGCGGGCATATCGACCTCACCGTGCTCGGCGCCTTCGAGGTCGACGTGCAGGGCAACATCGCGTCCTGGATGATCCCCGGCAAGCTGGTCAAAGGCATGGGCGGCGCGATGGACCTGGTCGCCGGCGCCGAGAACATCATCGTACTGATGACGCACGCCTCCAAGGATGGCGAGTCCAAGCTGCTGCCCAAGTGCACCCTGCCGCTGACCGGCGCCGGCTGCATCAAGCGCGTGCTGACCGATCTGGCCTATCTTGAAATCGAGAACGGAGCCTTCGTCCTCAAGGAGCGCGCGCCTGGTGTGAGCGTCGAGGAGATCGTCGCCAAGACAGCCGGTGAGCTGGTGGTGCCGGATCACGTGCCGGAAATGACGTTCTAGACACGCATGCATTGCTTTGGGAACGCAAGCCAGACCCGTCGCGATTGTGAGGATTAGCGGCTCGTGATCGCCAGCAAGCTGGCTCCTACGGGAGCGTGCGAGTTCGTCAACGCATGCGTTGACCACCCCGTGATTTAGAAAACGACACACCGGCATCACAACAACATCCAATTCAACTGGAGCCCGAACATGCAAGACGTCGTCATCGTCGCAGCAACCCGTACCGCCATCGGTGCCTTTCAAGGCGCACTGGCTGGCATCCCAGCGCCGGACCTTGGCGCTGCAGTTATCAAGCGCCTGCTGGAACAGACCGGGCTGGACCCCGCCGAAGTCGATGAAGTCATCCTCGGCCAGGTACTCACTGCCGGTTCGGGTCAGAACCCCGCCCGTCAGGCGTCGATCAAGGCGGGCCTGCCCCATGCAGTGCCGTCCTTCACGCTGAACAAGGTCTGCGGCTCGGGCCTCAAGGCCCTGCACCTGGCGACGCAGGCGATTCGCTGCGGCGACGCCGAGGTGATCATTGCCGGCGGTCAGGAAAACATGAGCCTGGCGCCCTACGTGCTGCCCAAGGCCCGCACCGGGTTGCGCATGGGCCACGCCGAGCTGGTCGACTCGATGATCAGCGATGGCCTCTGGGATGCCTTCAATGATTTCCACATGGGCATCACCGCCGAGAACCTGGTCGACAAGTACGGGATCAGCCGCGAAGCCCAGGATGCCTTCGCCGCGTCATCGCAGCAGAAGGCTGTCGCAGCCATCGAGGCCGGGCGTTTCAAGAACGAGATCACGCCCGTCGAAATTCCGCAGCGCAAAGGCGACCCCCTGCGCTTCGACACCGATGAGCAGCCCCGTGCCGGCACGACTGCCGAGTCGCTGGCCAAACTCAAGCCGGCGTTCAAGAAGGATGGCTCGGTTACCGCCGGCAATGCTTCCAGCCTCAACGATGGCGCGGCTGCGGTACTGCTGATGAGCGCGGACAAGGCCAAAGCCCTCGGCCTGCCCGTACTCGCGCGCATCAAGGCCTACGCCAACGCCGGCGTCGACCCGGCAATCATGGGCATCGCGCCGGTTTCGGCCACCCGCCGCTGTTTGGACAAGGCAGGCTGGTCGCTGGACCAGCTGGACCTGATCGAAGCCAACGAGGCCTTTGCCGCCCAGGCGCTGTCGGTCGGCCAGGAACTTGGCTGGGATGCCGAGAAGGTCAACGTCAACGGCGGCGCGATTGCGCTGGGACATCCCATCGGCGCGTCGGGCTGCCGCGTACTGGTCACGCTCCTGCACGAAATGATCCGCCGCGACGCGAAGAAAGGCCTTGCCACGCTCTGCATCGGTGGCGGTCAGGGCGTCGCGCTGGCCCTCGAACGTCACTAAACGGACAACGCCGGCTCATAGAGGAGGATCGACACCACGCCGTGCAGTTCACCAAACCTTAGCAATAATTCGGCGCGCGCCACGCACGTGCGCCGCCTATAAAAAAGAACAACAACACAGGATCAACGACCATGCTCAGCACCGTTACCGCCTTGAGCGTCAAGCTCATTCAGCGATACCTACCCTCACCCTTCGTTTTTGCGATTCTCCTCAGCCTCATCGTGCTTGCCGCGAGCATGCTCGTCACCGGCCAGGGCCTGCCTTCAATGGCGAAACACTGGGGCACCGGCTTCTGGAACCTGCTCACCTTCGCCATGCAGATGGCGCTGATTCTGGTGACCGGCCACGCCCTGGCCAGCGCACCCGCCATCCATCGCCTGCTTGCAGGCCTGGCACGGACCGCACGCACACCAGGCCGCGCCGTGGTGATGGTCACGCTGGTAGCCTTGGCCGGCTCCTGGATCAACTGGGGTTTCGGTCTGGTGATCGGCGCGGTGTTCGCCCGCGCGCTGGCCCGTGAAGTCAAAGGCGTCGATTACCCGCTGCTGGTCGCCGCGGCTTATTCGGGCTTTCTGATCTGGCACGGCGGCCTGTCCGGTTCAATCCCGCTTTCGCTGGCCACCGGCGGCGCGGATCTGGAGCGCATGTCTGGCGGTGTCGTGACGACCGCCATCGGCGTTGGCGACACGCTATTCACTGCCATGAACCTGACGATCATCGCGCTGCTGGTGATCGGTTTGCCGATCCTTAACTGGGCCATGCATCCGAAAGACCCGAAGGTCGCGGACCCGGCGAAACTGCTCGATCCCGCCCATGAGGCCCTGCCGCGCAACACCCTTGCGCAGCGCATGGACGATAGCCGCATCCTCAACCTGATCATCATTGCGCTGGCTGTGGTCTATTTCGGCTACTACTTCGCCGAGAACGGCTTTGCCCTGACGCTGAATATCGTCATCGGCCTGTTTCTGTTCATCGGTCTGGCACTGCACGGCTCGCCGGAGCGCTACATGCGCGCGGTGCAAGACGGCATCGGCGGCATCAGCGGCATCGTTATCCAGTTCCCGTTCTACGCCGGGATCATGGGGATGATGATCGGCGCCAATGCCGAAGGGCTGTCGCTGGGTCGGCAGATCACCGACACCTTCATCGCCTGGTCATCGGCCGATACCTTCCCGGTGCTGGCTTTCCTCAGCGCCGGTCTGGTCAACGTCTTCGTGCCGTCGGGTGGCGGTCAGTGGGCGGTGCAAGGGCCAATCATGCTGCCAGCCGGCCAGGCGCTGGGTGTGACGCCCGCCGTCACGGCCATGGCGATTGCCTGGGGCGATGCCTGGACCAACATGATCCAGCCATTCTGGGCGCTGCCCATTCTCGGCATCGTCGGGCTCGGTGCGCGCGACATCATGGGCTACTGCCTGCTGATGCTGGTGTACTCGGGCATCGTCATTTCAGGCTGTCTGTATTTCTTCGGCTGAAAAAAGGGCTGGCGCCGCAATGGCCCAGCCCTTCTTGTTTATACGCTTGTTTGCAAACCGGCTAACAAGCTCGCTGCTTTACCTCAGACTAGGCGGAATCGGCTGACCTGAGCCTGCAACTCGCCGCCCAGCCGAGCAAGATCGGAGCTGGCAGCCGAGGTTTGCTCCGTAGCCGCTGCGGACTGATCCGCCACATCGCGGATTTTCGACACGCTGCGATTGATCTCCTCGGCAACCGCGCTCTGCTGCTCGGAGGCTGTTGCGATCTGCTGGTTCATTTGCTGAATGCTTGAAACCGCATCGTTTATGGCCGTCAGCGCCTCACCGGCCAGTTGGGCTGCCTCGACAGTCTGATCCGCAAGATCGCAGCTTTTCCCCATGACCTCCACGGCGCCTTCGGTCCCGCTCTGCAGCGCGACGACAAGCTGCTCAATCTCCGACGTTGACTGCTGGGTTCGGCGCGCCAGCGAACGCACCTCATCCGCCACCACGGCGAATCCGCGCCCGGCCTCACCCGCACGAGCCGCTTCGATCGCAGCGTTGAGTGCCAACAGGTTCGTTTGGTCGGCGACGTTCTTGATCACATCAAGCACATTGCCGATGCCGGCACTGTGGTGTTTCAACCGCTCAATGGATTCGGCGGACTCACTGACAGAGCGGGCCAGCTCCTCGATACGCCCGATGGTCTGTCTGACAACCGAATGGCCTTGTTGGGCCTGTATGTCCGCAGACGACGCCGAATGCGCAGCGGCCTCGGCGTTACGGGCCACATCCTGAACGGTCGCAGTCATCTCGTTCATCGCGGTGGCCACCTGGTCAGTTTCAAGCTTTTGCTGGCCTACACCGACACTGGTTTGCTCAGTCACGGCTGACATTTGCTCAGCGGCAGTGGCGAGTTGCGCGATGCCGTCGGACAGCCGTGTTATGAGTGACCGCAGACTTTCACTCATTTGCTGCATGGCCTGCATCAACTGGCCGAGTTCATCTCGGCGGTCGACAGCGAGATTGGCAGACAGATCGCCATCAGCGACGCGACGTGCGACGGCGACAACTTGTTGCAACGGACCAACAATCATCTGAGTAATCAGCGCCGCACACAGCACGCTAAGGACCAATGCAACCAGGGTGGCGCCGATCAGTACTATTCGAACCTGGCGTTGCTCGGTGCGTAGCTCCTCAAGTTGGCTGGCATAGGCCGTCTGGGCAACTTCCACGATAAGCCGAGCGCGCTCGGTCAACGCTTCCTCGCTGGCAACCCGCTCCGACTGCGCCTTGCGGTAATCAAGAAACTCCGACCGATACTGGTCCAGGCGGGCAAGCGCCTGGCTCAGTGCTTCGCTGCTGCGACCGTCCGGCAGGCTGTTCTTCAGCTCCCGGCCTGCCGCGGCTGAGGTGTCGAGCTGGGCAAGCAGGGCCTCCGCATCGCGGTCATCGCCGCCGAGTACAAAATTCTTCTCCAACCGCCGGGTATCGAACAGCTGCCTGGCGAGATTCGATGCCTGATTGGACAGGTCCAAGGTCTGGATGCTTTCCTCATCACCGGTGGCGACAATCTGCTCTTGAACCCGCCTACGCAGTTCCGACTCGGCGGCATTGAAACCTGCGAGGGCCTCACGAGCCGCCTCCTCCATGTTGTCTTCAGCAGTCTGTCGTTTGCGCATGGCTTCGGCGAACTCGGCAAGACGGGTCTGGTACTCCTTACCGTCCTGCTCGATACGATCCATGAGCTCGATGCTATGCACACTTTCGAAAGCGTCACGGGCGTCCTGAGCAACAGAGATGGTTTTCTCGACGGCTTCTTTCGCCTGCTCCAGAAAGACCGCTTCTTTTCTTAGCAGGAAGTTCTTTTCGCCCTGGCGGGCATCGGCAACCAACGCTTTGATTTCTGCAACATGGTTGAGCTTGGCGAACCGCTCGAACACCGAATCCAGTGCCTGGTAGCTTATCCAGGCGATCACCAAGGTGATGAACAGCACCAGGCCAAAGCCTGCCAGCAGCTTTCGCCTTACGCTCAGATCAAGTAAGAGACTACGTAACCCTTTCATGGGAACCTTCTTTGAGTTTTACAAAACAGGAACGGGACGGACCGCTTTGTATAAGCTTTGCATAGCAAGGTCAATATATCAGCGCCATTATTACGGCGCACAGGTGACGACTGGCATTGCGATGAAACGGGTTGTTAGTCCGGTAGGGTGGATGTCGCTTTTTACATCCACCGTGACATCGCTCGGTGGAACGTTACCCGGTGGTCGTCACCTGGTGTTTCGCCATCCGGTGGATCGGTGAAGCGTGATCCACCCTACGTGAGCATGGGGATGGGTGGGCCAGGGGGCTTTGTCTGTAGCGCTATTGAAGGGCTGCCGAATTGTCTTCGGCTGATGGGCTAAGCCCGGCACTTAGAAAGCTGGCCTGCGCTAAACGGAAAACCCCGCGCATGCGGGGTTTTCTTTGAGGCTAAGCTGAGCCCGACATGGCGAAATCAGCCCACGTCAGATGCGGAACTGGCGCACCAACCCACCCAGACGTTCACCCACATTGGCCAGGTTGCGTGCGGTCTGCGCGCCCTGCTGAGTTTCTTCCGCAACGTTCTCAACGGCTGTGGCGATTTGATGGACGCTGCGGTTGATCTCTTCAGCCACTGCGGTCTGCTCTTCCGCCGCGCTGGCGATTTGCGCGTTCATGCCGTTGATTGTGGCGATGAGGTGAGCGATGGCATCCAACGAAGCGCCTGCCTGGTTGGCCTGGGCACTGCTGGCATCACCCGCTTCGCTGGAGCGACCCATGGCGGCGACGGCCTGTTTGGCGCCAGTCTGCAGGCGATCGATCATGCCCTGGATTTCCTGGGTACTCTGCTGGGTGCGGCTGGCCAGCGCACGAACCTCGTCGGCTACGACCGCAAAGCCACGCCCCGCCTCACCGGCACGCGCCGCCTCGATGGCAGCGTTAAGCGCCAACAGGTTGGTTTGCTCGGCGATCGAACGGATCACGTCGAGCACACCCACGATGGCATGTACGTCCTGCTGCAGCGCATCCAGTGAAGTGCCGCTGCTGCGGATCTCTTCAACCAGCGAGTGAATCTGGCGAATGCTGGAATCCACCACGGCTTTCGCCTGTTGGCCTTCCTGATCGGTCTGCTGTGCAGCTTCAGCGGCGCCTTGGGCGCTATGGGCGACTTCCTGCGCCGCGGCCGACATCTCGTTGATTGCCGTGGCGACCTGATCGGTTTCCTGGCGCTGGGTCTCCATGGCTTTCTCGGAGCGTTGTGCCTGGGAAGCGACCTCGGCGACCATGCCGGTCAGTTGGCCGGTCAAATCCGCGACCTGGCTGACCATGGTGTGGATCTTGCCGACAAAGCGGTTGAACGAGCCGGCCAGCTGGCCAAGTTCGTCACTGCGATCTTCCGGCAGGCGGTGAGTCAGGTCACCATCACCAGCCGCGATGTCATCAAGCTGGGCGCGAATGACCTGGATCGGCTTGACGATGGAGTTGCTGATTACCACGCCAGCGATACACAGCGCTGCCAGCATCACGCCAGCGATGACCAAAATGCTGGTAAGGATCGAGTTGACCCGGCCAGCGATTTCCGTCCTCACCTTGCTCAAGGCCGACTCGATATTGTCCAGGTTGATCGCCGTACCCAGCGCCAGGTCCCACTTGGGCAGGTAGTAGCTGTAGGCAAGTTTCGGCACCGATACCTTGTCGTTACCGGGCAACGGCGATGAGTAATTCACGAAGTAAGTGTTGTTTTTCGCTACGGCCACTAACTCACGATTGATGTAGACGCCGTTGGAGTCGCGGCGGTCGCTCAGGTTGGAGCCCACATCCACCGGACTCTCGCCGCGGAACAGCCGAACCACATTGGAGTCATGGCCGAAGAAGTAACCGTCTTTGCCGAACTTGATCTTCCTAAGGATGGCGATGGCCTCGGCACGACTGGCCAGATCCCCTTGCGCGGCCGGCTCGTAGAGGTGAGACACGCTGCTCACACCAATCCGCATGTAATCCTCGAGTCGTGTCCGAGCATCGTCGATCATCCGCTCGCGGGCTGTCTCGATCTCTTCTTCGGCCAGGGAATTGAGAATTTGGGCAGCTGCACCGCTGAGAACCAACGCGAACAGCGTGACGGGCACCAGTGCGAGAAGCAGGACTTTGATTTTGAGCGTGAGACGCATGGGTGTTATCCAAGATCTATGAGTACTGGCGAGTCATCGGCTGACCGGGCGGGAACTTGACGCCGATAAAACGTCTCTGGTCGATCAAGCGACGAACAGCACACTTCCGGAAAATAGCCCTCGCCAACGCTTCCCTTCATAGCCGTGACGTTTCAACAGCCGCGGACAGCCGAAACCGAGCGCCCTCCATCGGTGCGCGATTGCGGTGTGTGCGGCAACCTGACGCCTCTAATTACCACCCGTTCCCCAATATCCCGCAAGTGCTCTAGAAAAGCCGTTTCGCTTGATTTCACGGGCTTTTCCGCCCGTCCGGATTGGTTATACGAACGGATAAACGGCGCAACTTCTTCTAACAACTCTGTGTCGCAGTTAACAGACCATGCAATGGTTTTGTGTGGTTGCAGTTGTTCGCAACAGAGCTGCGTTGAAGCTGGCGCGGGTGACTTCCAGTAATACGCCAACGGCTCTTGTTCGATATGGAGTGGGTCGACGTTCACCGTTCCGAGGGACGGTTGTTAATTGTTCAGGGATAGGGAAAAAGAACGATGCTCTTCAATTCAATGGTGTTCATCGCCGGGTTCCTTCCGGTGGTGCTTCTAGGCTTCATTCTCCTCGCAGGCTCCGGCAGACAACGTTACGCCGCGATCTGGCTGACGCTGGCGTCACTGGTGTTTTATGGCTGGTGGAACCCCGCTTACGTGCCGCTGCTGGTGGGCAGCATGGTGGTCAACTACCTGATCGGTGGTTACCTGATGCGACGGCCCTCGCGGAGCCTGCTGGTGCTCGGTGTGGCGGCCAATGTCGCGTTGCTGGGCTACTACAAGTACACCGGCTTTCTCTTCGGCACGCTCGACAGCGCCTTCGACCTCGGATGGTCCGTGGGCGACATCATCCTGCCGCTGGCGATCTCGTTCTTCACGTTCCAGCAGATCGCCTATCTGGTCGACGCGCACGATGGTGAGGTCGCCGAGCATGATTTCGTCAATTACTGCCTGTTCATTAGTTTCTTTCCGCAGTTGATCGCTGGCCCCATCACCCATCACGGCGAGATGCTCAAGCAGTTCAACGACAGCAGCACCTTCCGCCCGCGGCTCGACAATATCTCGCTGGGCCTGACAGTCTTCGTGCTCGGCCTGTTCAAGAAGGTGATCCTCGCCGACCCGCTGGGGGAAAACGCCTCGCCGATCTTCGCGATCGCCGCCGATGGAACGGTGCCTTCGTTATACGACGCCTGGTACGGCGCGCTCAGCTATACCTTGCAGATCTACTTCGACTTTTCGGGCTACAGCGACATGGCGATCGGCCTGGGATTGATGTTCGGCCTGCGCCTGCCGGTCAATTTCAACAGCCCATTCAAGGCGCATAACGTCATCGACTATTGGTCGCGCTGGCACATGACGCTGACGCGCTTCCTCACGGCCTACATCTATAACCCCATCGTGATGCGCATCACCCGCGCACGGATGGCCGCCGGTAAGCCGTTGCCACGGCGAGGCAAGATGAGCCTTGGGACCTTTGTCGTACTGATCGCCTACCCCACCGTGCTGACCATGTTCATCTCGGGCGTCTGGCACGGTGCGGGCTGGCAGTTCGTGGTGTTCGGTCTGTTGCACGGCTTCTATCTGGTCGTCGTCCACGGCTTCCGCGCCTACAAGGCGCGCCGCGGTTTGCCGCTGGACAGCGACAAGCTCTGGCATCGCACCGGCGCGGTTCTGTTGACCTTCCTCTGCGTCGTCGTGGCCATGGTGTTCTTCCGGGCCAACAGCGTGACCGCGGCGATGGCGATGCTGTCGGGCATGGCTGGCTTGAGCGAACTGAGTACGGATTTCGACAAGTCCAACTACCTCACCGTCGCCGTACTGCTCGCCTTTGTCTGGTTCATGCCCAACGTGCAGCAATGGATGGCCGGTTTCCGCACTGCCTTGGACGCCCAACCGCGCGAGAACTGGCTGCTGCGCTGGTTCCCGATTGCGGTATGGAGCCCGACGCCAGTCATCGGCTTGGCCGTGGGCGTGCTGGGCTTCTTCGCCCTAGCCGTGGCGTTTTCCGTGGCCCCTACTGAATTCCTCTATTTCCAGTTCTGAAACCGTCTACAAGTAAGGAGTGACACGCTAATGGATCAGCTTCTCTGGTTAGCGCAACACCCTGATCTTGGCAGCGCCATCGGCGAGGCCAAACGCGAAGCCGACCCCTTCACTCGTCTGGATCTGGCCGTGAAGCTAGCCGGCTACCGCCGCGATTTCACGCTCACCACCCGGCTGGACCGGCTCGCAAGCGAAGGCTTGCGCGCGCTGGCGAACGGCGAAACGACCAACAGCGGGCTGCGACCATTGCGCATCGCCCTGCTGTCATCGCATACCGTCGATCATCTGGTGCCGGCGATTCGTGTCGCGGGCCTGCAGCGTCGCCTGGCGCTGTCGGTGCACGTCGCGCCCTATGGCATGTACCGTCAGGCGCTGCTGATGGACGACGCCGAGCTCGCCAACTTTGCCCCACAACTGATCGTCCTGGCGCTGGATGCGCGAGACGCGCCCCTGCAGTTGCCGCTCGAAGCCTCGCAGGCAGACGTTGACGCCGCGGTCGCCGAACGGGTCGACGAGTTGCGCCTGCTGTGGCGCCGGGCACGCGAGCGCTATGCCGCCCAGGTCGTCCAGCAAACCATCGTGCCCGCCGACCCTCCGATCTTTGGTTCATTCGAAGCGCTGGTTCCGGCCTCACCCTACGCACTCATCGATCGCCTCAATGCGGCCATCCGTGCTGCAGCCCGAGAAGACGGCGTATTACTGATGGACCTTGCCTGGGAAGCCGCCCGTGGCAGTTATGGCGACGGCCTGGCCGAACCGGTGCGCTGGCATCAGGCCAAGCAATTGGTCAGCCCGAACCTGGCGCCGCTGTATGGCGACCAACTGGCTCGCATCGCCGCCGCCAGCATCGGTCTGTCGCGCAAATGCCTGGTGCTGGACCTGGACAACACCCTGTGGGGTGGCGTGGTCGGTGACGATGGCGTAGACGGCATCCACCTCGGCCGGGGTTCGCCCAGTGGCGAAGCCTTCCTCACCTTCCAGCACTACGCAGCGCAGCTGGCGCGCCGCGGCATCATCCTCGCGGTGTGCAGCAAGAATGATCTGAGCGTGGCCGAAGCGGCGTTCAATCATCCCGAGATGGCGCTCAAGCGCAGCGACATCGCGGCCTTCGTCGCCAACTGGGAAGACAAGGCTGGCAATCTGCGGCGCATCGCCTCAATGCTCGACATTGGACTCGACAGCCTGGTGTTCGTCGATGACAACCCCGCCGAGCGCGACATCGTGCGTCGCGAGCTACCGGAAGTCGCGGTGCCGGAACTGCCGGATGACGTGGCCGACTACCCGGCACGCGTCGCCGCCGCGGGGTACTTCGAAGCCGTCTCCTTCACCTCGGACGATGCCGCACGCGGGCGCAACTATGTCTTGAACGCTGAGCGCAAAGCGGCAATGAGCCAGGCCACCGACATGGAAGGTTATTTGCGCGGCCTGGAGATGGTACTGACCGCCACCCCGATCGGCGCCGCCGAGCTGGCCCGCAGCACGCAGCTGATCAACAAGACCAACCAGTTCAACCTCACCACGCGCCGCTATAGCGAGGCGGAAGTCGAGCGCATCGCCAGCGACCCAGCGGCGGTGGCACTGGCAATCCGCCTGGCCGACAAGTTCGGTGATAACGGCCTGATCAGCGTCGTCCTGGCGCGCCCGGATGCAGCTGTCGCCAGCGACGAGCTGCTGATCGACAGCTGGCTGATGAGCTGCCGTGTACTGGGTCGCCAGGTCGAAGACGCAGTGCTCGATGTGCTGACCAACGCCGCCATCGCTGCCGGCTATCGCGCACTGATCGGTGAGTACCGGCCAACCGAACGTAACGGCATGGTCGCGGAGCATTTCCCCCGTCTGGGCTTCGTCCAGCATCCCGCCCCCGCTGACAGCACCCGCGACGCCACCTTCTGGCGGTACGAATTCACCTCCCCTCGCACGCCCAACCATTACATCGAGGTATCGGCATGACCGAAGCAGAAGTACTCAAGCAACTCACCCCGGTTTTCCATGATGTGTTCGATGACGACAGCATTATGCTGTCGCCAGAAATGACCGCCAACGACATCGAGGGCTGGGACAGCCAGACCCACGTGATGCTCACGGTCGCCGCCGAACAACGCTTCGGCATCAAGTTTCGGACGGCGGAGCTCGAGTCGCTGCGCAACGTCGGCCATTTCGCCCAAGTCATCAGCGCTAAGCTGGAGGGGAAATAATTCATGATCCAGACAGCAGATGTGCCCAGGGACGGGAGCAATGCCGAACAGGGAGCAACCAGCGCGGCCAGCTTGCCGGGCCAGGTACGTTCGCGGTATCTGCTGTCGTTGTTTGCCGGGCTGTTCGGCGCACTGGCGATATTTTGCCTGACGCTGTTCGCGCTGAACCGGACCGGCAACCTGCCACCCCCAGCGTTCTCCAATATTTCCTGTGTCGATGAAAAACTCAGCTTCCTGCGCGACAACCCGATCCAATCGCCGAATCTGCTGATCATCGGGTCTTCCGTGGCCTGGCGCCACGTGGACGGCCATGTGCTGACCGAGGCATTGCCCGGGGTGCGCCCGATGAACGGCGCGTTTTGTGGATTGTTCGCCAACCAGTCGACCTACGTGGGGCATTGGTTGCTAGACCGCCAGCCCAGCATTCGCAGTGTGGTGATGATTGCCGACCCACAGGATTTCGCCGGTTGCTGGCGTGTACCTACAGCGGTGCTCAACCGTGAGCACGTCGACCCTTACGTTTATGAAAACGCCTCACCTTGGGGCCACTACATGCGTTACTTCTCGCCGAAGTCGTTGGCGCGCAACGCGTTGACGGTCAAGGCTCAACGCGCCGGAGAAATCGAGTGGGACCCGCTCGTGTTTAACCGCTTCGGCGATGGCCCGCTGGTGACCAGCAATACCCGTGAGCTGCTGTATGGTCGCCCGGAGCCACTGGATGCCAGCTGTTTCGCGGCTCTGGGCAAGATGAGCGCGCGCCTGGCGCAGGAAGGCCGAGAGCTGATGGTCGTCTCCACACCGCTGCACCCGCAGTGGAAGGAAAAGTACGATCCAGACGGTACGTTCCTGGCCGACTTCGACAAGCAAATCATGGAAACCCTCAACGCCACTGGTGGCACCTACTGGAATGCCGACAAAGACTGGAACACGCCGGTGTCCTCCTTTGTCGACGCGGTACACCTGCGCTGGTCAGTCGTCCAGGGATTCACCGCAGCCCTGGCCGAGCAGATGCGCGACGCCGCAATCGCGCCTGCCCCATCCTCGACGCTGGAAACCGCGAAGCTGCCCTGACTGGCTGCCCTCGAAATCAAAAAGCCCGGGCTGTCTGCACATGCCCGGGCTTTTTGCTAAACATGCTTACGTTAAGCAGGCATCACGCGACCGCGACATTCGCCAAAGCCGATGGACGCCTGCCCATCTCGACGGCAACGTGCCTTGAGGATGATTTCGTCACCATCGTCCAGAAAGGTGCGAGTTTCGCCGCTGGGCAGTTCCAATGGCTGTTTGCCGCCCTGGGTGATCTCCAACAGGCTGCCGAGGCTTTCAGGGCTGCTACCGGACAAGGTTCCGGAGCCGAACAGATCGCCAGGTTGCAGGCTGCAGCCGTTGACGCTGTGGTGCGCGACCATCTGCGCCACGGTCCAGTACATGTTCTTCGTACTGCTCAACGCGATGCGCTGTGCAGGCTGCCCCTTGTCGCGCATAGCCTCAGTCAGCAGCAGCACTTCGAGTTCGATATCCAGCGCGCCGTGCTGCTGGTCCTGCTCATCAAACAGGTACGGCAGCGGCTGGGGATCGCCTTCGGGCCGCGCCGGTTGTGCGCAACGGAACGGCTCGAGTGCTTCCGGCGTTACCACCCATGGCGACACGCTGGTGGCGAAGCTCTTCGAGAGGAACGGGCCAAGCGGCTGATACTCCCAAGCCTGTAGATCGCGCGCCGACCAATCATTGAGCAGGCAGAACCCGGCGACGTGACTGCTGGCTTCACCGATCGGGATCGATTCGCCACGGGCATTGCCTGCACCGATCCAGATGCCCAGTTCAAGCTCATGGTCGAGCCGCTTGCTCGGGCCAAAGCTCGGCTCACTGGCGCCCGGCGGCAGGGTCTGGCCGTTGGGACGCTTGACGGTTACGCCGGACACGTCAACCGTCGAGGCACGCCCGTGATAACCGATGGGCACGTACTTGTAGTTGGGCAGCAAGGGATTGTCCGGCCGGAACAGCTTGCCGACGTTGTTGGCGTGATGGATGCCGACATAGAAGTCGGTGTAGTCGCCCACTTTGGCCGGTAGATGCATCTGGCAGCGGTCCATGGGGTGCAATAACGTCTCGCCCATCCCCTGAAGACTTTCACGCTGCGCGCTACCCTCGCCGAGCAGATCCAGTAGTGCACCTCGCAGCGCCTTGCGTGCAGGCGCTCCGAGCGCAAAGAAGGTGTTGAGGCTGCTGTCGCTGGCCGCTTTCGCCGCTTCTAGCGCCTGCCCGTCGAACAAGCTGGCTTCGCAGGCGGCGCGTAAGTCGAGAATGTAATCACCAATGGCGACGCCACCGCGTGGCTGGTCGCCGTCACGGCTGAATACGCCCAGGGGCAGATTGGCGAGGGGGAAATCCGAATGGCCATTGGCCGACTCGACCCAGCTGCGTTGCTCTTGTTGTGCGGTCATGTCATTTCCCGTTTTTATCGAATGTCTTGGTCAGGCCGGCCCAGCAGCTGTCGTAATCGCTCTGCAGCTGCGGGCTTTCCAACGCCTGACGTGTGGCACGGAGCACCTGGCCGGTCTCGAACATAAAGGCCATGGTGTTCTCGATCTTGTGCGGTTTGAGTTCGGCCTTGATCGCCTGTTCAGTCGACACATGATCCGGGCCGTGGGCACTCATGCAGTTGTGCAGCGAAGCACCGCCCGGAGAGAAGCCATCGGCCTTGGCGTCGTAGGCGCCATCGATCAGTCCCATGAACTCGTTCATCAGGTTGCGGTGGAACCATGGCGGGCGGAAGGTGTTCTCCGCCACCATCCAGCGCGGCGGGAAGATCACGAAGTCGATATTGGCCATGCCATGAATGGCACTGGGTGACGTGAGCACGGTGAAGATCGACGGATCGGGATGATCGAAACTGACGGTGCCGATGGTGTTGAAACGGCGCAGGTCGTATTTGTACGGCACGTTGTTGCCATGCCAGGCGACCACGTCCAGCGGGGAGTGATCCAGTTCGGTTACCCAGAGTTCACCGAGAAACTTCTGCACCAGCTGTACCGGCTCGTCGCGCTCCTCGTAATGCGCAACCGGCGTCAGGAAATCGCGCGGGTTAGCCAGACCATTGCTGCCGATTGGCCCCAGGTCGGGCAGGCGCAGCGCACAGCCATGGTTCTCGCAGACATAGCCGCGCGCCGTCGAATCCAGCAGCTCGACCCTAAACCGCATACCACGCGGAATCACTGCAATCTTCAGCGGCGCGACCTCAAGCACGCCCAACTCCGTGACCAGCTTCAGCACGCCCTGCTGCGGCACGATCAACAGCTCGCCATCGGCATCGAAGAACACCCGCTCCATCGACTGATTCGCCGCGTACCGGTAGATGCTCGCCCCCGCAGGCTGGTTGGGTTCAGCATTGGCCACGACGCACGTCAGGCCGTCGAGGAAATCAGTCGCGGCCTCGGGAAAGGGTTGCGGATTCCAGCGCAGTCGATTGGGCGTGACGGGACCCAGCTCTGCGCTGAGCTGCCGCTCCAAGCGCTGATAAGCGCCGTGGTGGGCCGATGGTCGAATACGGTATAGCCAGGTTCGCCGTGCTTCACTGCGCGCCACCGTAAAAGCGGTGCCGGAGAGCAATTCGGTATACAGGCCGTAGGGCACCTTTTGCGGCGAATTCTGCCCGACCGGCAATGCACCCGGCAGGGCCTCGCTGCTGAACTCGTTGCCGAAGCCGGACAGGTATCGAGAGGTTTCGCCCATTTGTTGTTGTGGTTGCATAGCCATCTCTCATTTCGCGTAATGCGTTTACGCAAAAAGTAATTTGAACTCACCAGGGCGTCAAGTTATAAACAGCGCCTCGATAAGCGAGCCCGCACAAACAGGCATTTGAATTCATGGCAGACAGCAACGCGGACACGGCGCCACGGCGGCAGAAGGTACAGGCCGCAGAGGTAGGTACTGACATTCTCACTGCTCTGGCCGAACTGGCCCCGGCGACCTCTCTATCGCGCCTGGCCGAACATGTCGGAATGCCTGCCAGCAAGGTCCACCGCTACTTGCAGGCCCTGATGGCCAGCGGCTTCGCCGAACAGGATCCGCTGACGAACCATTACGGGCTGGGCCGCGCTGCGCTGTTCGTGGGGCTGGCTGCGTTGGGCCGACTGGACGTGGTCAAACTGGCAACGCCGCATCTGGCGCAGTTGCGTGATGAACTCAACGAAACCTGCTTTCTTGCGGTTTGGGGCAACCGCGGTCCCGCCGTCGTGCACGTGGAGCAAGCCGTGCGCGCCGTGACGCTGGTGACGCAGGTGGGCTCGGTGCTGCCTTTGCTGGGCTCATCGACCGGGCTGGTGTTCAACGCCTTCATGCCCAACGCCGAGACTGCGCAACTGCGCGAAGAGGAACTGAAGCTTCCCTCGGCGCCCACCCCTGCAGCCCTCCTCGCCGCCATGAGCGAACTGCAACGCACCCACATCCAGCCCGTGCACGGCCTGTTGATGGCTGGCGTCAACGCACTCTCCGCGCCGCTGTTCAGTGGCGACCAGCGGTTGGCAGGTGTGATCACCATCGTCGGTGGCGAGCCCGGCTTCATGGCCGAAGCGGATGGCGCGGCGGCGAAGCGACTGCTGGCAGTCGCGCGCAAGATCAGCGCGCGGATGGGTGCCTAATGGCAAACAGAAGGAACGGCAGCAGTGAATGCTCCTGCGTCAATGGCGCAAATTGACCGGTGGCTGGCAAAGGTCTAGCGTTCGTCTGTCTTTTCCAGACCCGGAGGCATCATGGATATTCAAATCCGACCGCTTACCTCATTCGAAGGCAGCAGCTGGGAGGTTCGCTTGGACCGAAACAAGGTCACGTTTCGCAGCGAGTCCGAGGCCCGAGCTTTCGTTCAGCTCCTCGAGTCGCGCCTGTCAGCGCCCCATCAACTACCCGACGTCGCCACCGATCTTCAACTCCACAGCCGAGCTGGCTGATCGCATCAGGCAGGGTTGCATGTAGCAGTGCCAGCACCCCTGCCTTCCCTTGGCTAACGCCCGCCGACACCAACCTCAGATACGCAGCGCGACACCCAGTCGCAATTCGCGGCCAGGCTCGTAACTGCCGCGTATGCCTTCATAGCCGGGAATGTTTTCAAAATCTTCGTTGCTGGCGTGATCCAGGTACTGCTTGTCGAACAGGTTCTGCAGCGTCAGGTTGATTACGAGTCGGTCGTCGCTTAACGCTGACCACTGGGCATAAAGGTCGTGTACGCCGTACCCGGGTTTATCGAGGGTGCTCACACCGGTCCGCAGCGAATCGACAGCCGTGACGACCCGGCCCTGCCAGCCACAGCTCAGCCTGTCAGTCGCACGATATTCGGCAAAACCAATCCAGGTATCGCCCAGGGTCGTGCCCAACCCGTTGTGCTCGTAGACATTGAGCTCCTCACCGTCCAGCTCGACATCGTTGTGGTGGTAGCTCAGCCCGAAGACGCGAAGCAAACTCTGTTTCGACCAGTTTGCTTGGCGGTGTATAGCGCATCGTCAGCCCGGACAATCAAGCGACTGGAGTCATCCACTGCTGGTATGGCGGACGCAACCCCTACGCTTACCGTGATTCGTACCGGGCCGCGGTCAGTAGGAATAACGGCATTCTCAACCGCCACCCGCAGCTTTTCAGCAACGAGCACGGCGCCTTCTGCGTCTGTATGAGGGAGAATCAAGCCAAACTCCTCACCTCCAAGCCTGCCAAATACGTCATGCGTGCGGAGCACGGCGCTGCATAGCGACGACAACTCTTTCAATACGACGTCGCCAATCGGGTGCCCGTACGTATCGTTCACCTGTTTGAAGAAATCGATGTCAAGCATTACCAGACTGAGCGGCGTACCGTGGCGCTGCGCGCGGCCTAGTTCGCTTTCCAACGCCTCAAGAAAATCACGCCGGCTTCGAGCACCTGTCAGAAGATCAATGCTGATGATTTCTCGCAGCGAGTCATGTGCACGCTTTAGCGCCCCCGTGTTTTTTAGATGCCGCTGCGTAGCGAAGTAGAGAAATGAAGCGAAAGCGAGCAGCAAGATCGAGATTGCAGCGGCACAGAAAGTCAGGAATTGACGTCGTTCACGAGACGCTGCCAAGTATTCGGCGGGCGAAAGCTGAACGATGACAACCAGGCCGGCTTCCTTCAGACGCCGATACGCGGTCAGGCGATCAAGCTGATCGATGGCGCTCGGCCCTCGATAGAAGCCTTTATCAGGTTTCGTGCTATCGAAATAGGGACGATCCCCAGGCACCACCATCCCGTCCAGGCGCGCATCAAGATTAATCGAAGATGCCGCCGCGCGTGGCACCCGGTCCAGACCGACCAGAGCGATCAGCCCATGGCTCCCGATGTTGATCTGTTTGTAGAAATCGGTGAAGAACGTAACCGGGATCGAAAGAACGACCACCCCGGAAAATTTTCCGTCCTTAATGACCGGTCTGGTTAATTGTATGGACCAGATTCCCGAGACGCGGCCGAGTATCGGTTTACTCACGAACAGCTGGTCTTGCCCAAGGTTGTCTCGGTGCACGCGAAAATGTTCGCGATCGCTCAGGTCGACTTTTTTGGCCAGCGAGTCCAGAGAAGTGCCAACCAACCATCCCTCTGCATCTATCAGTGCGAGCTGGCCGACCAGAGTCTCGTACCGTGGAAGTTTTGTTTTGGCTATCGCTTGAAACGCGTCAGGGTCGTTTACCAGCTCCTCACGAACGTCCTGTATCAAGGCGTCGGCGTAACGCACGACACTCTGTACATGCTCTTCGAACGCTATCGCCAGATTCATCGCGTCATTGCGCGCGGCTTGTTCTACCAGCTCACTTTCATGTTTTAGCCAAGCGTTAAGGATGGCCCACATAGGAACCAGCGTCGCCAACAGCGCAGCGACAACTACGAGCCCGGCCTGGGCCTCGGTAGAGCGACGTCGGAACAATTTCAATCTCCAGAGCGGCGTCTATACAGTTAGGCAAGTACGCGTCCACCAAGACAGCGAAATACCTGTAGGGCTATCGAATGACAGCGCTATAGAGCCGTAGAGTCAAAATGCTATCACCCTTAATCAAACCGTCAAAAATAATTTCCAAAAAAGTGGTGCCGCATGGCTAGCGGAAGGAGGACAGACGAATTCGTGGGCCTAGGCATCCAGACACGTCGGCCTCACGCTGGCCGGACTGCCGTTGACTTTTCCCAGGCTCATTCACCACGTGTCGAGCTGCACACGCTCTGGACTGGTAGTGGCGATGGATCTGACTATCGCCCTCAAGCTCGTTCGCGCGGCGCTCGCTCAAGAATCGCCTCATCGAGTCGAAGCAGTCGAACTGCGCGGTCTTGGAGCAAATCCTCAATGGGGCTGGAAGGTGGTAAGCGCAGCAATGATCCGGTTACGTTGAGCACCAGCGCTTCACGGGTGAAAACCTCCGCGCCCAGGGAATAGAACGCCGCGATAAGCTGGCGTAACCCCAACGGTAATCTCCATTGCGCTCGAAGGGCTGATCCAAAGCTGGCGGAGCGTTCGCGCAAAGCGCAGTGAATTTCGCCCTCTGTCAGTTCACCACCGCTATCCAGCCACTCCTGCAAGCTTCTAAGCAGAGCAAGCTCGCCGATGTTGTGCAGCAGCCCGGCCGTGTAGGAAAGCTCCGTGTCGAGCTTGAGTCTGCTTGCAAGCCAATGAGCAAGATCGGCGGCGCGCTGGGCATACTCGGCGCTGGACGCTGCCTGATGCTTTAAGCGGGGATCCGACAAGGTGGCATTGTTCTGAACCGCGAGCTGCAAGGTTAGATTCAGTGCTCGCTTCACACCAAGGCGCGGCAAAGCCTGGCCAAGCGTCTTGCACACAGCGCCGTTGTGCTGCCCAGCACTGTTGGCAATGGACACCAGGCGCGCCGTAATCTGAGGATCTGACGATAGCTTCGATTCCAGCATCGCGAGGTCCCAGTCTTCCGTCTGCATGCAGGCCGCGACCGCAACCTGCACCGACTCCAAAACCGGCGCACCCGCGTTGTTGGAGCGCATTCGGTCTAGAAAGCCGCTTAGCGTCCCGGTTGCGCTAGCGGTCTGTGTGCTTACTATGCGGGGACCGGGCAAGAGCGAGTTCAGGCGAACTCGCAAGTCGGCCAGGCTGTAAGGTTTTTTCAAATAGGCCTTCGGTGCCAACGGACGCACGGCACGCACACTGACTCCGTCCACCCGGTCGCTGATGACTATGGCGGGCAACAGCCGCGTCGCTTGGTGATTGCGCAGCTCGTGCAACAGATTCCGAGCATCCAATTGCGCCAACTCACCGTCAGCTATCAAGAAGCTCGGCGGTTGCTTTCGACAGACCCTGAGTGCCGACTGGCCATCATTTACCTGAACAGTCCGGATTCCTGGACGAAGTGCTACGACCAGGCGGGCAAGCTCGTCAGCACGCCAGGGCTCGTTATAGGCAATCAATACATAGGACATGCTCGCTGAGACGCTCACTCTACCGCTCCGTTATCAATGACCCGTTGGCACACAGAAGCGCGAGCCGAGCGGCCGTTGGCGGGCGCAGCTTTGGCAATACTGCTCGAGACATACGCTCAGCGTCGCAACGCCGCCACCTACGAAGCCAGCATAAAGCCATGCATCACAATGTAATTGACGGCGCGCAACACCAATCTAGATAGCCGGCTTTAAGGAGCCGCGGGCGATAGACCAACACTCTTCGCCGAGGGCGCGTAACGAACAGCGCGACACGACCGCAAGGCGCAGCGCCGCAATAACGGAAACGTCTAGGAGCGCCCTAACCGACCAGGACACTCATCCAGCGCCAGGAAGAGCAGCCCGGCCCAGGATAGCGATACGTGCGAGCAAACGGCTCCCAGCCTCGGAACGCGACCTCACGATCACGGCTGCTCTCCCTCGGCCAGGCGCAATGAACCTTTTATAGCGTCAGGGCAACGGGTTACCTAACCCCGGCTCGTTCGGGTCGATATCGGGCGTGCTTTTCGGCGGGTCTGAGGGCTGGGTGCCCTTGTCATGTCCAGAACCGGGTTGGACATCTGGATTATCGGTGATGAAATCAGGCTCAGGAGAATGGCTGGGGTTCTGGTCCTGCCCCGGCACCGGTTGTTGATTGTGGGGTCTGTCAAGCGGATCGATACTCATGGAACACCTCCCGTTAACCATATGTGGTTCCAAGATTCGATGCAGTTGCGGGTGATTGGTGCCAGCCGCAGGTCGTGCCGCAGAGTTTGTCCAAACCGCTCATCCACCTTGGTGGCATTTGCCATTGTTGCGGGCACCACGCAGCGCCAATATCCGGACAACCCAATAACAACAAGATCCAGGAGCCAGCCATGCGCGATCATGCCACTGCGGCCAGCGAATTCGACTTTCAGCAGACGGTCTCGGCCATCCTCAGCGGTGATCTCTCCGCCATGAATGCCTGCGTCGAGTGTTGTGACCGTCACGCCGACTCGGACAAGGTCGCGCTTATCTGGGAAGGCCGCGACGGCCAGCGAGCCACCTGGACCTTCGCACAGCTCAAGGAAGCCGCGGCGCGCTTCGCCAATCTGTTGGACAGTTACGGCATCAAGCCGGGCGATACCGTTGCCGGCCTGTTGCCGCGTACCCCCGAATTGCTGGTCACCATCCTCGGCACTTGGCGCGCTGGCGCTATCTATCAGCCGCTGTTTACCGCCTTCGGCCCAAAAGCGGTTGAGCATCGAGTCAAGGAATCCGGCGCCAAGCTGGTCGTCACCGATGCCGCCAACAGCGAGAAGCTGGACGCCGTTGAAAGCGCCCCGCGCCGCCTGGTCGTAGGCGATGGCGCCGACGACTTCTGGACCCAGGTCAATCGGCAACCGAGCGCATTCGAGCCGGTGCTGCTGGCGGGTGACGCACCCTTTCTCGCCATGTTCACCTCCGGCACCACCGGGCCGGCAAAGCAGCTGCATGTGCCGCTCAAGGCCATCGTCGCGTTCGTCACCTACATGCGCGATGCGGTCGATCTGCGGCCAGAAGACAGTTTCTGGAACATCGCTGATCCGGGCTGGGCGTACGGCCTGTATTACGCCGTCACCGGGCCGCTCGCCATGGGCCATTCCACTTTGTTTTATGAAGGCGGCTTCACCGTCGACAGCACCTGTCGCGTCGTCAATGAATACAAGATCACCAACATGGCAGGCTCACCCACCGCGTTTCGCCTGCTGTTGGCGGCCAAGGACGAGGTCGAGGGCAAGATCAAGGGTCGCCTGCGCGCCGTGAGCAGCGCAGGTGAGCCGCTCACCCCCGAAGTGATCCGCTGGTTCAGCAGCGGCCTTGGCTGCACGATCCACGACCATTACGGACAGACCGAACTCGGCATGGTCCTGTGCAACCACCATGCGCTGAGCCATACCGTGCGCATCGGCACGGCGGGCTACGCGATGCCCGGGCACCGCGTCGTGGTGATCGATGATCAACAACGCGAGCTGGAGCCCGGCAAACCGGGAATGCTCGCGCTGGACCGCAACCAGTCTCCCCTGCTCTGGTTCAACGGTTATGCGGGCACCCGCACCAAAGCCTTCGTTGGGCATTACTACCTGAGCGGTGACACCGTCGAGCTCAATGACGACGGCAGCATCAGCTTCGTTGGCCGCGCCGATGACGTGATCACCACATCCGGCTACCGGGTCGGCCCTTTCGACGTGGAAAGCGCCCTGGTGGAGCACCCGGCCGTGATCGAAGCAGCGGTGATCGGCAAGCCCGATCCGGAGCGCACCGAACTGGTGAAGGCCTTCGTTGTGCTGCATGCGAGCCACAATGCCGACCAAGCATTGGCCGACGAGCTGCAGCAACACGTGCGTCAGCGCCTTTCCGCCCACGCCTACCCGCGCGAAATCGAGTTCGTCAGTGAACTTCCTAAGACCCCGAGCGGAAAAATTCAGCGATTCCTGCTGCGCGACCGGGAAAAGACAGCGCAGCAAACCACAACAGCAGCGGCGAGCTGAACCCAGACGGTCGGCACCTTACAACCTGGCGGCGTCAGGCTGCCGCCAGTCAATGCTATCGGCGTGGCGTAAGCCTTCGGCGGCCCAGGTGGCCGCTTCTTTTTGGCAGCCGGCATGACGGCTGCCAAAACTCGCGCCGATACCGGGCTATACAGCTGTCGCGCCGAAGGACACCAACCTGAGCCGGCGATATTAGGATTCTCATGACCGTTTCGACCGAAGACCGCATTCTGCCCACCGAGCACGGCGACGTATTCACGCGGCGCTGGCGCACCCGTCATTCGCGCAGGCCACCCATCGTCCTGATGCACGATTCCCTCGGCTGCGTCGAGCTGTGGCGCGACTTTCCCGACCGCCTTGCTGTGGCCACCGAGCGCGACGTCATTGCCTACGACCGGCTCGGCTTTGGTCGCTCCGCAGCGCATCCGGGTGGCTGGTCGAACAGCTTCATTCGCGACGAAGCCGAGCGGTACTTTCCGCCGGTGCGGCACGCACTGGATATCGAGCATTTCATCGCGCTCGGCCACAGCGTAGGCGGCATCATGGCCGCCAGCCTCGCTGCCCATTACCCTGACAATTGTCACGCGCTAATCACCATCGCCGCCCTTGCCTTTGTCGAAGATCGAACCTTGCAAGGCATCCGCGCCACCCAAGCGGCATTCGCCGACCCGGGCCAGGTCGACCGCCTGCGCAAATACCACGGCGCAAAGGCCGAGTGGATTCTCTGGGCCTGGATCGACACCTGGCTTTCGGACAGTTATGCCGACTGGACAATCGAAGAAAGCGCCCCGGGCTTCGCCTGCCCATTACTGGCCATTCATGGGCGGGACGACGAATACGGCTCGCTGGATCATCTTCACCGTGTCGCTGCGCTGGGGAGCGGCGGCGTGCAAAAACTTCCGCTCGACGGCTGTCAGCATGTTCCCCATCGTGAGCGGCCAGAGACAGTGCTCGACACGGTTGCCCGCTTTCTCCAAGAGCAAGGGGAAGGACGGGTGCAATCGATCAACCGTTTATCGCGCGCTTGAATAGTAGGCCAGCGCGGTAGCCGTGATCAGGATCAGCGCCATACCCACGATTTGAAGGCCGGCCAGGCTTTCGTTGAGAACTGCGACGCCGAACAGCGTCGCACTCACCGGCTCAACCATTGCCACCACCGAAGCGACAGATGGCGCGGTATGGTGCAGGCCGATGATATACAGCGTGAAGGACAACCCCGCGCCAAGTACGCCCAGTAGCATGAACAGCGGCCAGCTCGGCGAACGGAAAACAGCAATGACCTGGTTGGCCTCGACAAGCCAGATAAATACCGTGACAAGCGCGGCGAAAGCGATGACAAGAATCGCCTGTGGGGTGCCGTGCGGCGCCGCATATTTGAAGCCGAAAATGAATACCGCGTAGGACAGCCCTGCAAGCAGTCCGGCGCCCGCGCCGATCAACGTGACGCCACCCGCGCCATTCTTGTAGACGCCTGTCAGCAGCACGATGCCAAGCATCACCACGCCGATCGCGACCCACTTCAGTGGAGTCGATCGTTCCAGTTTGAGAACGAATGACACCAGGTAAACGAACACTGGCGCGCAGTACATCAGCGTCGCTGCAACGGCTACGCTGCTTTGCCTGATGCTTAGGAAGTAGAAAGCGAAGTTGCCGGCTACACCGAGCCCTGCGATCACCGACCAGAACCAGAGTTTGCGGTTTGCCAGTCCGCTGGCACCTGGTCGCAACGCTAGCCAGATGAGAACAAACAACAAACCGATGGCGCCTCGAAAGAACGAAACGACGAACGCATCCCAGCCATCGCTCAAGAGAATACCGGCGATCCCGCCCGATATTCCCCAGCAAAGCGCCGCCATCGCCACAAGCACCGTGCCCTTACGCGCCATTGCCATAGCCTCGTCCGGAGTGGCGACTGCCCTGTCACTTCGACTAACCCTGTCCTCTGTTCGATACTCGCAAGCCAAGGCGGTTCGTATGCCCAACGCAGCCAGACCGTCCGGTTATGCATCGAGTCGCCTGATCAGTACGGCTTTTGGCCCCAGCAGAAGCAGGTCGTCTGCCTGCGGCAGCCGAAGGAGACCTGCATCCGTACGGGACAACACGGTCGCAGCCAATGAAGCGACCTTTAGTACGTCGGTCATCTGTTTTTCAGCTATGACTGTCGGGACAGGTTCAATCCGACCATTGACCAGAGGAAGCCAGATGGAGCGATTCACCGGTGGTTGCCTGTGCGGCAACCTGCGGTTTGTGGCGACGGGCCGCCCGAAGCGGGTTGGCCTATGCCATTGCCTCGACTGCCGAAAGCATCACGGTGCCCTGTTCTACGCCGCCGCTGTGTTTGCGCAGGATGCCGTGACGATCACCGGCGAAGCGCAGGACTATGCCGGGCGACATTTCTGCCCCCGCTGTGGCTCGTCCGTTTTCGCACGCACAGCAGACGAAATCGAAGTGCATCTGGGTTCCCTCGACGCTCCTGATCAACTGATGCCCAGTTACGAAAGTTGGACGGTTCGTCGCGAGGCCTGGTTGCCGTTGTTTCCGCTCACGCGGCACGAACGGGACCGTGATACCAACGCTGACGACCCGCCCCCCGAGTTGCAGACCTAAAGAGACCCTTCGGCCATCCGGATCGCTCGCCGCAGCACAGCCGATATTCGAAGCCAAGGCACCGCGCGGTGCATCCACGGTGCCGAGGGATGTGACCCAGCCTGTTACTGTTTGTCGATTCGAGTGACGACGGCGTTCATCCCTTTCGAAACAAAGTCGAACTCAACCTGGTCACCCTGCTGCAAGGTCCGGAGTTGATCCGGCGTTGCCTTGAAGCCCATGGTCATGGATGGCCAGCCGAGTGCTTCGACCGGGCCGTGAGCGATGATGACCGAGCCCTTTTCCAGGTTCACCTTCTTGACCGTGCCGGTGGCTGTAGCGGCCTGTCCGGCCGCCTGCTGGTCCGTTTGCATGTTCATGCCTTTGTGATCCATCGGCATGCCGTCCATGGGTTGCTTGTCGGCGGCATAGGCAGCAGGTACCAGGAAGAATGCCGCAAGACAGATGTGCTTGATATTCATGGATGTGCTCCTGCGGAGTTGATGGATTGGTGTGGGATGGCCTGCAATTGTCGGCGGCGCATCAGCAGGTACGCCGCCGGCAGCACGAACAGGGAAAGCAAGGGCGCGGTAATCATCCCGCCGACCATGGGCGCGGCGATGCGGCTCATGATTTCGCTGCCGGTTCCGCCCCCCAAAAGGATGGGCAGCAGACCGGCGATGATGACCGCCACTGTCATGGCCTTGGGGCGCACGCGCTGTACGGCGCCCTCGCGAATCGCGTCGAGCAGGTCGGCTTCATCTCGCGCACCGGCGTTGAGGCGGTCTCGCCAGGCGTTCGTCAGGTACAGCAACATGATGACGCCGAACTCAGCAGAAACCCCGGCGAGCGCGATGAAGCCAATACCGGTCGCGACGGACAGGTTGTAGCCCAGTAGATACAGAAACCAGACACCTCCGGTCAGGGCGAATGGCAGCGTGGCCATGATCAACAGCGCCTCGCCGAAGCGGGAAAACGTGAGGTAGAGCAGAACAAAGATGATCAGCAAGGTGGCCGGCACGACCAGTTTCAACTTGGCGTTGGCGCGCTCCATGAACTCAAATTGACCGGAATAGCTGATGCTCATGCCGGACTCGAGCTGAACACTTTCGCTGACCCTTTGCCTCAGATCGCTCACCACAGCAGCCATGTCACGACCACGAACATCGACGTAGACCCAGCCCGACAGCCTGGCGTTTTCGCTTTTTAGCATCGGTGGGCCGTCGGTCACCTTGACCTCGGCAACCGTGCCCAAAGTGATCTGGCTGCCTTGCGGCGTGTAGATAGGCAGGGCGCGCAGATCTGCCAGCGAGTCGCGCCACTCTCGACCGTAGCGAAGGTTGATCGGATACCGCGCAAGCCCTTCGACAGTCTCACCGACGGTCTGGCCTCCGATGGCACCGGCCACGATCGATTGCACATCCGCTATGTTCAAGCCGTAACGTGCCGCCGCGACGCGATCGATGTCCACATCGATATAGCGCCCGCCGGTCAGTCGCTCGGCCAACGCCGAGCTGACACCGGGCACGGTTTTCGCGATTTTCTCGATGGCCAAAGTGGCGTTGTCGATCTGCGCCAACTCGGTGCCATACACCTTCACCCCGATCGGGCTCTTGATACCGGTCGCCAGCATGTCGATGCGGTTTCGAATGGGCGGGATCCAGAGGTTGGCCAACCCAGGCACTTGCACCGTGCGGTCCAGCTCCTCCACCAGTTTTTCGGACGTCATTCCTTCGCGCCACTGATCCTTCGGCTTGAACTGAATGGTCGTTTCGAACATTTCCAGCGGCGCAGGATCGGTTGCGGTGTCGGCTCGCCCCGCCTTGCCAAACACGCGGGCAACCTCTGGAACCGTTTTGATTAGCCGGTCGGTCTGCTGTAACAGCTCGGATGCCTTCTGCGCCGAGAGGCCCGGAAGTGCAGTGGGCATATAGAGCAGGTCACCTTCGTCCAACGGTGGCAAGAATTCACCACCGAGGCGACTGGCAGGCCACAAGCCCGTCAGAAAGACCAGAGCCGCCACCAGCAACGTTGTCTTGGGCCAACGCAGCACCGCGTCCAAGGCAGGCTTGTAGATCCAGATGAGGCCTCGATTGAGTGGGTTGCGGTGTTCATCCGGGATTTTGCCCCGTATCCAGTACCCCATGAGCACCGGAACCAGCGTGACGGACAACCCGGCAGCGGCCGCCATTGCGTAGGTTTTGGTGAAGGCCAGCGGACCGAACAGCCGACCTTCCTGCGCCTCAAGGGTGAACACTGGAATGAACGACAGGGTGATGATCAGGAGGCTGAAGAACAGGGCCGGTCCGACCTCGACGGCCGCCTCGGTGATCACCTTCCAGTGCTCCTGGCCTTTAAGGGTGGAGTTTGGGTAACGCTTGTGCCACGCCTCGATGTGCTTGTGAGCGTTTTCGATCATGACGATAGCTGCGTCGACCATCGCTCCGATGGCAATGGCGATGCCGCCCAGGGACATGATGTTGGCGTTGATACCCTGCCGCTGCATGATCACGAACGCGATCAGGATGCCGATTGGCAACGAAACGATTGCCACCAAAGACGAGCGCAAATGCCAAAGAAACAGCGCGCAAACCAATGCAACAACGATGAACTCCTCGATGAGCTTGTGGGTGAGGTTTTCAACAGCGCTGTCGATCAATTTGCTGCGGTCGTAGGTCGTGACGATTTCAACACCCGGAGGCAAGCTCGCTTTGAGTTCGTCGAGCTTGGTCTGGACCGCGGCGATGGTTTCCCGCGCGTTTTTGCCGCTGCGCAGAATGACCACTCCACCGACCACTTCCCCCTCGCCATCAAGCTCGGCAATGCCGCGGCGCATCTCTGGGCCGAGCTGAACGTGCGCAACGTCTCCGAGGGTTACCGGCACGCCACCATCGAGACGCAGCGGAATGGCTCGAAAATCGCTCAATGTCTGCAAATAGCCGGTCGCACGAACCATGAACTCGGTTTCTGCCAGTTCCAGAACACTCCCGCCGGTTTCACGGTTCGCCTCGTCGATGGCCGTTGCGATCTGCTGCTGTGTCACGCCCCGGCTGGCCATGCGTACCGGGTCGAGTACCACCTGGTACTGCTTGACCATCCCGCCGATGGGTGCGACTTCCGCCACGTTGGGCAGTGTCTTGAGTTCATAGCGCAGGAACCAGTCCTGCAGAGAGCGCAGCTGCGAGAGGTCATGCCTGCCCGTGCGGTCCACCAGCACATACTGGTAGATCCAGCCGACACCCGTGGCATCTGGGCCTAAGGCGGGCTTGGCCGCGGCGGGCAGCCGGCTTTGTACCTGACTCAGGTATTCCAGTACCCGCGAGCGGGCCCAGTAGAGGTCCGTGCCGTCCTCGAACAGGACGTACACGTAGCTGTCTCCGAAAAACGAGTAGCCGCGCACCGTCTTCGCGCCTGGCACCGACAACATCGTTGTGGTCAGTGGATAGGTGACCTGGTTTTCGACGATCTGAGGCGCCTGGCCCGGGTATGGGGTGCGGATGATGACCTGGACATCGGAAAGGTCAGGCAAGGCATCGACCGCTGTGTTCTTGACCGACCAGACGCCCCAGGCCACCGCGAAAACAGTGGCCAGCAGAACCAGAAATCGGTTGGCGACTGACCAGCGAATCATGGCTGCGATCATGGCTGGCCCCCGAGCTTCACGATGCGCTCGATGATCAGGCCCTCGTCAGTTTCACGCACGCCAACGCGGACACGGTCACCCGACTGCAAGCCTGAGGTAAGCGATGGATCGGCAACCGGAAAGGCCATGGTCATCCCAGGCATGTTCAAGGTCTTGAACGGCCCATGCGACAGGCCAACCATGCCGTCTTCCAGCCCCACAATCGTGCCTTCAGCCTCATGCAAAGCGGATTCGAAGGAGGACTTCGGCTGTTCCAGGCTTTGCGCGGTCAGTCCGCGCAGACTCGCCTCGGAATCAAGCAGGAACTGGCCGGACGCAACGACCTTCTGGCCGGCTTCGAGCCCTTCGAGTATTTCGGTTCTGTCATCGAATTCCCGACCGATACGCACCTCGACGGGACGGTAACGGCCTTCATCCTCCGCCAGCATGACCAATGCCCGGCGACCGGTCCGAATGACTGCCTCGGACGGAATGACCAAAGCCTGCTCGACGTCGCGATTCAAGGTCACCTGCGCCGTCATGCCGGGGCGTAGTCGCTGTTGTGGGTTAGGTAGCTCGACCCGGACACGCACCGTACGGCTATCCAGGCTGGCTTGCGGCAGCACGGCCTGAATCGTCCCTTCCAAGGATTCACCGGCAAAGGCCGGCAAGCGCGCGGTTACTTTTTGCCCTTGTGCCAGATGACCGACCTGGGCCTCAGGCACCGCCACCTCCAACCAAACCTTGCTCAGTCCATTGATGCGTGCAAGTGATGCGCCGGCAGGTACTGTCATGCCCTCGCGAACATCAAGACTGCTCAACACGCCAGCAATCGGGCTGGTTACGGTCCAGACCGCGCGTGTCTTGCCGCTCCGTTGCAGTTGCGCAATAACGTCTGCCGGCATACCGGCGAGGCGTAACCGTTGCCGCGCCGCGGCCAACAGCTGGGGTTCACCAACGTCTCGGAGCGCCAGGTACTCTTCCTGTGCCGCGGCCCATTCCGGTATGAGCAGATCGGCCAGCGGCGCCTCCTTGTCGATCACATCCTCAGGTGCACGATCGTAAACGCGCTCGACGAAGCCTCCAGCGCGCGCCTGCACCACCGCCACGTCGCGCTCGTCAAACAACAATGCTCCGGTGGCTTCAAGCGACTGACTGATCGACTCACGCACAGCCGTCGCCAGACGGATGCCGAGGTTCTGCGTCACGCTCGGGTCGATCTTCATCGATGCCCCGTCGCTGCCTTCATCGGCATAACGCGGGACGAGCTCCATATCCATGAAGGGTGACTTGCCCGGTTTGTCGAATTTCTGCTGCGGGACCATCGGGTCGTACCAATAGAGCACTGCCCTGCCCTCATCATCAGCTGCTTGTGCCAAGGCAGCGGTGGGCATCACGGCTGCTGCGGTCGCACCAATCATCACGCTGAGTACGAGCGCCAGCTGTTGTGTGTGGAAGCTCATGGTTGGGTATCTCCAAAGGCGAAATGCAGGCGGGCGTTGCTCAGCGAAAGGTCACGAGACGTGTCGATGCGACGCAGACGGGTTTCGACGAGCTGGCGGCGCGCATCAATCACAGCGATCAATTCGCCTTTCCCTGCGCGGTAATCGGCCATGGCCAGATCAACCTTCTGTTCTGCGAGCGGCAGCAGGGTTTGTTCGAGGCGCGTCAGTACCCGAGACAAGCGCTGATGCTCAGCCAGGTTGGCGGTCAGCTCCTGGTCATGCATACGTAACGTCACCTGGCGCTGAGCCTCGATCTGCGCGAGCCGTGCCCGCTCGGCAGCGATCTTCGGGTCCTGCCGCGAGCCGGTGAACATCGGCAGGTCGAAGCTGACGCTGAGGTTCACCATGTCGCCGTATTCCCGACCCCGACGCAGGTAGTCGACGCCCCAACTCCAGTCCGGTGTTTTTTCGGCGATGGCCTGGCTGACGTTTGCCTCGGCCTCGCGCGTCATCGGACCGAATGCCAGCAGTGCCGGGTGGCGGTCGAGGTTGTGCTGATAGTGAACAGCGTCGGCGGGCCATTGCGGCCAGACGCCTGTCAGCGGCTGGTTAGCCGGCTCGCCTATCCAGCGGCGTAATTCGGCCCGTGCAACCGCCTGGTTGCGTACCAACTCATCTTCCTGTTCTGCCAGCAAGGCGGCTTCCTGCTTGGGAAGCACGCTGTCGGCAGTCTGGCCGCGCCCGCCAGCAATGCGCGCCTGAACAGCCTGGGAAAAAAGCTTGTTCTCGCCGTAGAACTGTTGGAAAAGACTCAACTTCTGCTCGACCGCGAAGCTAGCGACCCAGGCCTCGGCGGTCGCTTGACGAACACTGAGACGCTCGATGGACTGCTGCACGCCTGCAAGCGCGACACCTGCCTGCGCAGCCTCGATCCGAGCGCGCCGTTTCGCCCGATTCGGTACATCTTGCATGACGCCGACCATTTGCATGGTCATGGCCTCTTCATCGAGCCGCCAGCGTGTGTCGCCTTCGATGGGTACGTTTTGCAGCCCAAGCCTGAGCTTCGGATCGGGGAGCTCGCCTGCCGGAATCGCAGCGCTACGAGCAGCGTGGAGGTTGGCAGTTTGCGCGGCTAACGAAGGTGCCTGCTGCTCGGCCAGGCTCAAGGCCTGTTCCAACGTTAGAGCTGACACGAGCCCGGGAAACGAGAGCGCGCCCATGATCAAGGCGGCCACTTGATGGGGCGCCCAGCGAATAAGGGGTTTCATTAAAGGATTCCTGATCTTCCATGCGGGCCAAAGGGCGCGCGGTAACCGACCCGAATGCTCACATTCGGGCGGGTTTCTAGAATTCGATCGGAATCAGACGCGGGGTGGGTGCCAGACGGCATCCAGAAGACGGGAAGGGATCTGGTCGTTATAGGGTGTAGTCACGGGCTTGGCTGCAGGAATCACGTCCGCCTTGGCCGCCGCAATCTGAACGAGGCTGGAGGTTTTGCATTCTTGCCCGTTCTTGCAGACGGTCGTTGGGCCTTGATCCTTTCCTTCACGACAATCTTGATCAGCGTCGTCCATGCCGTTCATGCCTTCCATATCAGCCATCTGGTGATGCACCGACGATGTTGCCGGCATGAGTAGTTGCGCCATCCCATTGATCGGAAGCGTAAGTACCAGCAGCAGGATAAGGAAGGAACGCATGTTGACGGTCATGGGTTCAGCCTATGCGGCAACGCAGAAGCAATCAATAAGACATTTGGTCGCTCTGCAAGCTGCGTAGTCACTTGCGCCCTGTTCTTGCAAACGCATGCATTGATCGCGGCAGCTATTCATCACAGCCCCGTTCTGCTGGCCTGATCGTTTCGCTAATTAAACACATGGCGAAGCCGCACCGGCAGCGGCCTTGTGCCGCCGCCGGTGCGCTTGAAAGCGCGGTGAGACAACTGGATCGATTGGAGCGGCAACCGGAGTCGGTTGCCGTCTCGGTGGTTACTCAGTGGTGCTGAGCACGCCGCGCTTAATCTGATCACGCTCGATGGATTCGAACAGCGCCTTGAAGTTGCCCTCGCCGAAGCCGCTATCACCTTTGCGCTGAATGAACTCGAAGAACACCGGACCCAGCACGGTGCCGGAGAAGATTTGCAGCAGCAGGCGCTGCTCGCCGTCCTCGACTGCACCGTCCAGCAGAATGCCGCGGGATTTCAGCTCTTCTACCGGCTCGCCGTGGTTGGGCAGCCGCCCCTCGAGCATCTCGTAGTAGGTTTCCGGCGGCGCAGTCATGAAGACCGTGCCGCTGGCCTTCAGCTTGTCCCAGGTCTCGATCAGGTTGTCGGCGAGGAAGGCGACGTGCTGAATACCCTCACCGTTGAACTGCATGAGGAATTCCTCGATCTGCCCAGCGCCCTTCGACGACTCCTCGTTGAGGGGGATGCGGATCATGCCGTCCGGCGCGGTCATGGCCTTGGAGGTCAAGCCGGTGTACTCACCCTTGATGTCGAAGTAACGGATCTCACGGAAATTGAACAGCTTCTCGTAGAAGTCCGCCCAGTAAGCCATGCGGCCGCGGTAAACGTTGTGGGTCAGATGGTCGATGAGCTTCAGGCCAGCGCCGACCGGATGACGCTCGACGCCCTCCAGGAACACGAAATCGATGTCATAAATCGAGCTGCCCTCACCGAAACGGTCGATCAGATACAACGGCGCTCCGCCGATACCCTTGATTGCCGGCAGGCGCAGCTCCATCGGACCGGTGGGCAGCTCGATAGCCTGAGCACCCAGCTCCAGCGCGCGGGTATAGGCCTTCTGCGCATCCTTTACACGGAACGCCATGCCACATACTGAAGGCCCATGCTCTGCCGCGAAATAAGCTGGCAGGCCTTTAGCCTCGCGATTGACGATGGCGTTGATCTCACCCTGGCGGTACAGCGCCACATCTTTGGATCGGTGGTTGGCGACATGAGTAAAGCCCATGCTTTCCAGTACCGGCTCGATGACGTTCGGGGTGGGCGAGGCAAATTCGATGAACTCGAAGCCCATAAGGCCCATGGGATTTTCAAACAGGTCGGCCATGATTGGCTCCTTGGAATAACGGTACGTTAGCGAAATTGACGTTATGCAAAGGTCAACTCGGCGGCGCACAGGAAATCCCACGGACGCTGCGACCCAGATGGTCGCCCAGGGTCAATCGAAAGCCCAAGATCTTCATTTCAGCGGCTCATCCGAACGTCAGGCGCGGCCTTCGACCTGCCTTCCTGGCTGCGCTTTAGCCTGCTGGACAGACTAGCTCCGCCAGCGCGCAACGGCTTCACCGGACCGGCCAAGCTCAACGACCTGGCGGCCACCTGGACGGTCCGAAGTCGAGCGGACGCGGTGAACTGGAAAAAAGCGGATGAATCCATATTCGCTGCCATGGCTGCACTGAAGGCGCGCCGTGTCTACGCGGCGCTCTATTATTCTTTTGCGTAATCGAATTACGTTTAGCGAAATCTGCGGGACGCATGTCCAACTGTCAAGCCCATGTCGCGTGCCGCTTATCTCCCGCCTCGAACGAATACCGCTGCGACGCTGCCGAATCTATGGCTAACGAAACGAGGCAAACAGCATCTGCTGTGGCCAGAACACCGCGTTTATCCGACGAGCATCACCTGTCTCGCCCGCTACACCCTCGAGCGGGCGTCATATTCAACGGCTGAACAAAGGAACGACCATGAATCGACTTTTCGACAAGAGCGCCCCGCAAAACGTGCACGGCTGGGAACGCAGCGCCTCCGTTGCGGGCGGGCTGGTTATGCTGGGCAGAGGGTTGCGTCGCGGCGGACTGAGCGGCCTGTTGCAGCTGGCGATGGGTGGCATGGCTTTAGCGCGCGGCATCAGTGGGCGTTGCGAGGCCAAACGTATCCTGACCGCTACCGAGCCGCAGCCACGCCACGTATCCGCCGACAAACAGCGCTACAGTCACATGCCATTGGACTCTGAAGTACACAGCCCAGACTTCGCCGAGCCGGATGTGAACCTACCTGATGCCACGCCAATGGGGCATGAAACGCATCCGGGGGAGCGCCGTGGCACGTAGTGAAATGCTGCGACGGCCGAACGCCCTCCAATCAACTGCGCTGCTCCAGTGCACCTAGGCGGTGGGGCTGTGCCGGGACAGAAAAAGCGGCACTGATGGCCCTTTAGCCAGGGCTAATTCGAGTCCCGCCGAACGGCAGTTGTCGGCCTTATGACGCCGTGGTATCTATGCGCCGTATTCTTGTCACACCTCGTGACATTTTGGGAGACGGTCGTGGATATCATCAAGGCAGATAGCGGAAACCCTGATCGGTGGGGAGTCGTTTATTCCTACGGTAGCGTGTTAGCGGTTTTTGACAACGAGCTGGATGCTCAAACAGAAGCCAGCGGCTTCGGCGGCGCCGTGGTGCGCCTTGCCTGCAGCCTCTGGAACACTCTTAATATGGCCGCTGAAGGCAGCATGACCGGGGACCAGTCTCAGCTCGCGTGAGCTGGCAAGTCGGTCGATCATGCCAGCAGGGTGAAGGCAGTGCCGTCACCCGCTGAATCTTCTTCAGTCAACTGCATGGGCGCTGCGATTGGCAGCGTCTCTTGCACAGTGCGAGATTCGTGGTGATACGGGACGAGGCCGATCCCGGTCCGCTTAAACTCCACGAAACCGTATCCGTCGGCCCAGACCTCCGCCTCGTCCTGGGCTCTCATTGCAGAGCCTGGCGCAACAGCGTTGGCTGAACGTCTGTTTCGATCCGCTGCAGCACTTTTTGTTGTTGCTGGAAGATGATGTCCAGCACGCGGCTGGGCTGAACTTCGATGTCGTCGAACGTGATCAGCTGCCCCGGCTCGACAGCTCTCTTGAGAACCGTGTTGCGCAGCAGCCCGATCGGTACGTGATCGAGCTCGTCGGCAAGTTTGACCGCTTCGCCGCGAACGTCGAACCCACCTATCCCGCGGCCGATCATCTCTCCAGCCTTCATCTCACGCTTGGCGATTGCTGCGACACCCAAGGTGGGCGAAACAGAATTGTTCAGCAGCACGCCGCCACCGGCAAGCACCCGCCGTACGGTCTTGCCGACTTCGAGCGAGCAGAGGTGAAAGGGTCGTGTCAGCACGTAATACGGCCCAGGCCCGAGCTTGAAGTATTCGATTGCTGGCGCCTGCATTTCATCGTGCCGGCACACTAGAAACACGCCGCCCGCCGAATAGCCATTGGGCAATACGTAGTCGACAATTGGCTGTCCGACGCCGTCTGCGATCAGCCCGAGGACGTTGCCGCTGACGTTGAGATCGGTCGACGCCAGTCCTTCCAGACCGCGTCTGGTGATAGTCGCGCCAAACCCGTTGCCTACCACGACCTGCTCGATCTGCACCTTGGTGCCATCGGTGAAGGATGTGGTCTGTTCAATGCTGATGCCCTGGCGCTTGGACCAGTAAGCCATGTCTTCAAGGCTGGGGTTGTGGTTCAGGTAGCCCTTCATGTTGCCGTAGACCAGCGGCTGAAAGCCCATCTGCAAGGCTTCTTCGCGCAAAGCGGCGAGCGATCCTGGCTGATCCCCTTCGGCTTCGGTCAGGAATCCCTTGCCGGACAGGTAAGACCCGGTCGTGACCTGTAGCTCGGCGTTGATGGTGACCACCGGCACGCCGGCTTCGAAGGCGCGCTCGATCACTTCGGTACCGAAAAAGACGTCACCTGTGCACTCGACAATCACATCCGAGTTGGCAATGAGATCGTCAATGGAGTTGGTCAGCGCGTCGGCCAGCGGAAAGCTACTCAGCGTCGCGACGCTTCTACGGGTCAAGACCCGGCTGATTCTAAGATCCTTGTAGTGCTGCATGATCAGACGAACGAAACAGTGCGAGATCATCCCTGTACCCGAAACACCTACTCTCTTGATCGTTGCATCTGTCATGGTGAAATCCCTTCGGAAAAGTCCTGAGCCTCGGACCGTAATATTTAGAAAAAGTTTTTGATTTGTCCGAGTGTTTATTCGCCTGTAGCGGACCGCCTGGACGCCGACAGCTGCGCGGGCTGCTCTTGGATACAAAACGGATACGCCTTGAACGGAACGCGGCTGGGCGAAGGCCCGAACGGCACGACAGGCATATCGCTGATTCGCCGAATCACATGCCGCAATTCATCTCGCCAGTGCTTGGGCCGGATACCGAATGTCTCCTCGATAAGCGAACAATCGAGCACTGACCAGGCTGGCCGCAACGCAGCTCGAGGCAGGCTCGAGCTAGGCACCGGCAGCACACGGGGGGCTGTATCAATCAACCCCGCCGATTCGGCTTCCTGGAACACCTGGGTGGCAAACTCGGCCCAGCTGCACGGAGACGCGCCGCTGTAGTGATACAGGCCCCACTGCAGATCGCCGTCACGGCAATAGCGCAGGGCCAGTTCGATCAGTACGCGTGCAACACTGCGGGCTCGGGTCGGGCAACCGATCTGATCGCTGACGACGGAGATTTCCTCCGTCTTGTTGCCCAGATTGAGCATCGTTTTGACGAAGTTGTTTCCGCGCTCACCGTAAATCCAGCTGGTCCGCAGAATGAGGTAGCGATCAAGCGTCTGGCTGATGACCTGCTCGCCCGCGAGACGTGTGGAGCCGTACACGCTGTTCGGCATCGCCTGGTCGGTTTCACGGTAGGGCTTGTCAGCGTCACCGGAAAATACGTATTCACTCGACAGATGGAACAAGGGAATACCGAACTGTCGGGCGGCTGCAGCCAGGTTGGCAGCACCGTCGCGGTTGACCGCCTGAGCCTGTGCCACTTCCGCTTCGGCGTGATCCAGGTTGGTGTACGCCGCTGCGTTGATGATAAGGGCAGGCTTATGAAGCTCGATGGCCTCGCGAATGTGCTCCGCGCGGGTAATGTCCAATGCCTGGCGAGACAAGCCGATGGCATCCAACCCGAAGCTGGCAGCCTGATTGGTCAGGCAATAGCCGACCTGCCCTTCCGCGCCACAGACGAGAACCCGCATGTTGGTGTGCCCCGTACGGATAGGCGTATCGGCCAACATATCGGTGCGGGTAACCGTGACTGGAGCGGTAGCTGGCTGCTGTTGGATGGTTTGCTCAGCTGTCTCGCCTGACCGCTTTGGGATTAGCTCACGCACGCTCACACCCAGCGCCTCAACTGGCGCATCGGCGGCCTCCGGAACCGGTGCGAAGCTGAAGCTCTCCATCAGACCGGTAAGGATGATGCGTGCCTTGGCAAACTGACCTCGCACCAACATCGCAGCAACCAGGCCCAACCGTGATGTGAACAGGCCTAACACCCGTCGCTTGCGGAAATACCGGCGCGCCACGAACAGTTCGTTGCGTACCAGGTGCCGATGCAGCGCAATCCGACTGGGGTCTGGCTCGCGCAGAATGTCGATGGCACCGCTGACACGCCGCAGGTGCAGGACCTTGCTAGCAACCACGAGGTAACCCGGCGTGTCCTGGCTGATACGCAACGTGAACTCGGTGTCGTCTCCCCACATGAACATCGGGGCCAACGGCACGCCGTGCCGGGACAATGTTTCTCGCGGTACCAGGATCGATACATAGGTGGCTGGTCGCACCGGCACTACACCGAGGTGCAGCAACGCGGGCCAGTTTTCGTAATCAATGGCGTTGGTACGCTCATCGATTCGCGGCACGTTGGTGAGCAAACCCGCCTCGGTAAACGCCCTCGACAGCAAGAAGGAGCGTGGCTGTTTGTGCTCGGCGAGTCGCTGATCAGCCTCGAGCAGTTTTTCCAAGGCATCCGGTTCAGGGATGACATCGTCATCCATCATCCAGACAAAATCAGCGCCCTGCTGATAGGCCATACGAAACCCGGCACTGAAACCACCCGATGCGCCGGTATTGCGGGACAGCACGTACACCTTGAGATTGGCGACTTCTGAGTCGAGCAAGACCTCTTCGGTCCCATCGTTACTGGCGTTGTCGACCACAATGATGGCGTCACACGGACGGCTCTGGGCACTGATCCCTTCCAGACAACGCTTAAGCAAATCCTTGCGTTTGTACGACAGTACGACAGCGTATATCTGATCCATTAGAGCGCTCGGCATCTGAATAAAGAGATTGGGTCCCAACCCGGCAGTCGACCCGACTGGTTAGCGGTGGTGCGCTGCGGTGCGTGATGGGCTTGAGCCATTACGCTCAGCTCTGACCGAGGAAGATCAACGGGGTTCAGTGAATTGCAACCAAATGTGGCGGACTAGATCGCACCGACGCCGATCCTGGTGAGAAAGCCGAATGGCCGCTGGCGCACCGGTTTCCTATCGCCTGGGGCATCAAGCTGAACCCACGCCCAGGTTATTCGCAGTCCGTGGGTCGCAACCAGCGACGGCCTCCCTCGCCCGTCTGATAGCAGCATCGAGCAATCCTCGAACTCAGCGCGCCTGCCCTGTTCAGATGAATAAGCCACCAAAACGGAGAAGCAGAATGAAGAGACCTTTAATAGCGCTTATTAGCTTGGCGTTCGCTCTGCCTGCCCTTGCTCAGGAGCCTCTGGTCGTCAAACGTTTGAACGGTATGAACCTGGAAGTGGAAGAACTGGGAGTACCGCAAGCGTCCTCGGACAAAGTCGATTTGCGCGGCGTCCCCGCCGTCAAGATTACCAACCACAGCCAGGAAATTGCGTCGTGCCAGTTCCACGCCTTACCCGAGGAAACCGTGATGACCGCTGCGCCCGCAATGTCGATTAGCCCAAACGAGCAAGCCGTGGCCAGGGTGCCCGGCAAGTATTCGAGTGGTGGTCCGATTGCCTTGTTGGTGTGCCAGCCGGAGGGCGTATAGCTTCGGTTGGCAATGATCGGAATCAGGTACGGCAACCCCGACACGCCGCTTGGTCGGCACACTTCATCAGGAGACCGTCATGAACAGATCCTTTTTTACGTCACTGGCAGTGACCACGCTGCTGGCCGCAGCCGCCCAACCGGCATTGGCCCAGTGGCCAGCCGGCACCCCGCGAGAAGATACCGGTTCGCGTCCGAGCCCAATGGGCAATCCAACACCCATGGAAAAGCTTGAAACCCACCGCAATGAGCAAGGTCAGATCGTCACTGAGGACGGCCGTATCGTTAAAGGTCTACCTGAGAACGACAGCGTTCCAAACCGCAACATGCACCGTACTGAGCAGGAAACAGTCACAGAGGACGAATCGCACTACTCCGCCACTCCTGGCGAGCTGGAGTAGCCCAACAGCGAATGGTGGAAAGTGTTTGCTTAGCCAGTGAGCCCCGCGTGTCGACGATACCGAAACGGCGCATGGGGCCTCACACAGCCCACCACTAGAGCCAGACGAAGCCCCAGCACTGCCGGACCTCGTGTCGTTCGGCGATGGCTCGGCCAACTGGCCACTACCGTTCAACAATCTTGGCTCAATGGCCGATTCAGGAAAGCATTCAATGAGCCGCTCGATGCTGGTTGGACGACTGATCACCGCTTTGTCGATCAGCCTTCTCTTGGCTGGCTGCGCCGGGACCGAACGTCTCGACACAGCAATGGCAACGATCAACCGGGACTACAGCCGTCTACAGGACGAAGCCTTGCTGCTCAACATCGTGCGCCGCAGCGTTTCGCTACCCGCCCACTTCACTACCGTGACGACCATCCGTGGCCGCAGCCGCCTTTCGGCTGGCGCCAACCTGACGCTGCCGTTCGGGGGCGACGCGCCATCGGACTTCAGTTTCAACCCCCACATGGCGATCGAACAAGGGCCAGGGTTCGACGTGTCGACCCAGGACAACCAAGAGTTTTACCGCGGCTATGTGGCGCCGATCAGCACCACCTCTCTTGCTTTCATGCTGCGCCAGGACTACGCACCGGAGCTGATTCTGTCCCTGTTCCTTGAAAGCGTGCACTTCCAAGGTCCGAACGGAACGGAGCGCTTCTATAACAATCCGTCGAAAATCGCTGATTTCAAACGATTCCAGCAAATGGTGAGCCGCCTTGTCGACCAAGGCATCACCATGGAGAGCGCCTTTCTCGTCAGCCGCTACGGGCCAGAACTTGAGCTCAAGCAAGCGCCCTCCATCGACCAGTTGATTTCCGCACGTAAGGAGAACCTGGCCGTCAGCACGCGCGGCAACAATCGCTACCAGCTCACCGAATCGGTTGAAAGCGCCCGGTTCTGCTTCGTCCGTCCTCAGGAGAACCTGTTCAAGCTTGCCCGGTGCAAACTGGAAAGCCGAAAGGAGTTCCAGCTGGGCGACCCGGACTTCTTCGGCAGCGTCGGTGGCGGCCGTGTGTATTTCGAAGCCGAGGGCATCGGCAAGGTCGAGTTGCACACCCGCTCACTCGCCGAAGTGTTCGACTATCTGGGCGAGTGCGTGCGGGAGCAGGAAGCCAACGGCACCTTGCTAACCGTCAGAACCCACGCAGGGCAGCAGCCGATCATCCGCGTGGAGCAAGGAATGACAATGAACGCGATGGTCCGCACCGAATTTGCTGGCGACGAATACTGGATCCCCAAGGGGCCAGCCGGCGGACAGTCCGGGGCCGTCCTTTCGATGGTTTCGCAATTGCTGGCACAGGCCCAATCGGTTGAGGACATGCCCATCAACAACACCATCAATCTGATCGGCCAATAGCCGTTGCGGCTGTATGACCCCATGTCGGTAACCGAATGTTTTTTAGAACTCTCAGAGCTGACGGGGTACGAAAACTATGTCAGCGCCATCCTCTGGTGATGACTACCCAGTAATTTGCAGAGGAGAAGCAGCATGAACATGAAATGGCAAAAAGCAGTTGGTGGTATCGCCCTGGCAGCGGCCCTTGCAGGCGGCTCGGCCATGACTTACGCGGCGGATATGGACTACAACACCTGGGATGCCGATAAGTCCGGCTCCGTGGACTACAACGAGTGGGATACCGGGTTCGACAATCAAGGCATGTTTTCCCGTTGGGATGCTGATCGAAACGGCACACTCTCCGATGAGGAATATGGCCAAGGCGTCTACAACAGCTATGACCGCGACAAGAGCGGCGACTGGAACGAGGAAGAGTACAACCGCTTCCGTGATGACGCCGGCGATGAAGGCTGGCTCGACGTCTGACGTTGCCGCGTTAGCTTCAATCGTGATGTAGCAGCCGCCCCCTCATGGGGGCGGTCGTGTTTTCGGGCTTCGACTTTCTCCAGCGCGAAGCCAGTCATCGCGCCAATGGATGGAACGTCCCGCGCAAGACAGGCTCCCATTTTTGGTCTGCTGATCGATCAATGGGAGAACCTCGATGACACAACAATCGCAACACAACCGCAGCATCCACCTCGCCTCGCGCCCGCACGGTGCACCCACCGCCGATAACTTTCGGTTGGAAACCGGTCCGGTGCCGAGCCCCAACGACGGGCAGCTCTTGCTGCGTACCGTTTATCTCTCGCTCGACCCCTATATGCGCGGCCGCATGAGTGCCGGGCCATCCTACGCGCCACCCTTGGAAGTAGGCGATGTGATGGTCGGCGGTACGGTTTGCAGGGTCGTAGAGTCCCGCCATGCCGACTACAAGGAAGGCGACTGGGTGCTCAGTGGCAACGGCTGGCAGGACTATGCTGTTTCCGATGGGGCCGGCCTGCTCAAACTTAGCCAGGACATGCAGCACCCTTCCCATGCCCTGGGTGTGCTGGGCATGCCCGGTTTCACCGCCTACATGGGTTTGCTCGATATCGGCCAGCCCAAGGCCGGCGAAACGCTGGTGGTGGCCGCAGCCACCGGCCCCGTTGGCGCGACTGTCGGGCAGATCGGCAAGCTGAAAGGCTGCCGGGTTGTCGGCATCGCCGGTGGTGCTGACAAATGTCAGCATGCGGTCGAAACGCTTGGCTTTGACGCCTGTATCGATCATCGCGCCGAAGATTTTGCGCAGCAATTGGCGGACAACTGCCCAGACGGGATCGATGTGTATTTCGAGAACGTCGGCGGCAAAGTATTCGATGCCGTGCTGCCACTCCTCAACACCAGCGCACGGGTGCCGGTCTGTGGCGTCGTCGCGCAGTACAACAGCACCGACCTGCCAGACGGCCCGGACCGTTTGCCATTGCTGCTCGATACCATCCTCAAGAAGCGCATGCGCATGCAGGGCTTCATCATCTTCAACGACTACGGGCACCGCTACGACGAATTCGCCCGTGACATGAGCGCCTGGTATGCCGAGGGCAAGATCAAGTATCGCGAGCAGGTCGTTCAGGGACTGGAAAATGCGCCCGAGGCGTTTATCGGCCTGCTCGAAGGTAAGAATTTCGGGAAACTGGTCGTGCAGGTCGGCGAGGCCTAACGTCTTTCGGCACGTGTAATCACGGCTCGTTTGGTGGATAGAAGCGGAACGTCGCCCACCCCACTCAACGGCCGAAGCAGGGGTCGGCGGCGCCCAAATATCCGTGGGCAACCGCCGCCTCATTATTTTCGCGGGCAAGGACTCGGCGTTCCCCTCGCGCCTACAGCTGAACCAGCGAAACCGCATGATTTCGTAGGCCAGCTTGCTCGCGATCCGCACTCAAACATCAAGCGATGTAGGGCAAGCTCAGCCTTGACCCAGCCCAGCCGACAATTCGCAGCGGCGTGCATCCCTGGCCTGTTGCAGATGCGGCGGCCGCACGCCGGGGATCGGCTTGGCCAAGCGAATCTTCAGGAACTCGGTAACGTCCGCATTGAGGCCCCGCCCTCCTCCATAAGGAAAGTTGTTGTCGTTGGTGACCAGCAAGGTGCGCGCATCAAGCGGCAGCACGCTTTCGATGGTCACGTAGGGAAAGGTGACCGACCGCTGGCCGTCGCCGTTCAGGTCGTCGGGGTCGGCCAGCTGCATGAGGTCGACCACTTCGGTTTTATGCACGGCACCACCACTGGCGACACCACGGATGTCGATCAGGTAGATCTTCTTGAACGGGGTGCCGTTGGTAGCGGTAGCGCCATTGCGCTCGATGACCAGAAAGCGCGTCTCGTCGATCGCGGTCATGTCTCCGATGGCGTGCTCCGGCGCCTGCAGGCGATAGAAGAACACCTTGCCGCTATAGCGCTCCTGATCGATGTCGAACTCGTTGATTCGCAGTGTGCCGGCCGGATCGCCGTTGACGGACTTTTCCAACAGCGCGTACAGCCGATCGCCGCGCGGGTTGATCGCCATGCCTTCAAAGCCACCTGAGCCACCCAGATTGGCGGTTGCGCGCCCAGCCACTACGTCCGCGTGCTGCGGCGCGTAAACGCCCGGTAGCGAGATGGCGCTACGGGTAACGGTGCCGGAGGCATCGGTCTTCACCAGGTACGGACCGAACTCATCACCAAACCACATGGCGCAGTTCTTGTCGCGGCGCACCGACTCGACGTCCAGGTCGGCGCCCGTCAGCAGGCGACCGAAATCGATGGCACTGTCTACGCGCGGCTTGGAGCCGTCGTTGTAATAGAAGCGGTAGTCGGCCTGGATCGGCAGTTCCAGCTTTTGATTGATGTCGTTGAGCGTCAGGCGCGACGGATGAGTGAAGCGAGCCAGCGGCGCACCGCTGAGATAGTCGCTGGCGCTGACCTTGCCGCTGCCGCCACTGGCGGTGCGGAAATCCGGCCGCACGCTGTAGAGCCGCAACAGCGCATCGGCAGAGTTCGTTTGCCCACCGAAGCCGTTGTCGGTCATGAATATGAAGCTGTTTTCATCTGCGCCCGGCAGCACGGCGGAAAAGCCCTGTACCGGCTGGCGGTTTTCATAGGGTGGCGCGAAGGTGCCGTAGGGGTTCGCGTTGGCCATCTGACCCGACGTCGGGCCGTCAGAGAACGTATCGGCAGGCATCATCGCCCAACCCACCAGGGTATTGGTGGCAGCCATGGCGGGGGCAGAGATCGCAGCGGCAAGCGCCACGACCAGCGGCTTCGGGATTCGCATGTTGGGTGTCTCCATCCGTTTGGAGCCTGCGCCGTGCGACATGCGCGGCGCTCTGGCACCGGAGAACCACCTTAGAAAGTCACTGTGTCAGGAATATGGCTATAGCTGAATAAGCGTCATTACGCCGGCACCGCTCGGCGAAAAGGACCTTACGACTAGGCCACAAAGCGCGTCAGGCGACCTCATGCCCTCGCGCCGCCTGGGCGAGATAGAACCAGGTCTGAGTATCAAGTTGCAGCTCGGCGCCCAGCAGCGCTTCCTCGATTCGCTCCCAGCGCAGGCTACCGAGGATCGGGACCGGCTTGCCGGGGAGCTTGCGCAGCCAGGCCAGGGCGACCTGATTGGCTGTGGCATTCAACGCCGCGCCAACCTCGTCGAGCGCACGCAGCAATTCAGGACCGAAACGTCCACCGCCCATCGGCGACCACGCCAGCACATGCACTCCTTCGCTCTCCATGGCGTGCAACCGACCATCCCACGCGGCGTCCTGCGCCTGCAGAGAAAGCTCGATCTGGTTGCAACGCAGCGGCAGCTCCCGCGCCAGCGTCTGGCAGTGCAGCAACTCCGCATTGGAGACCCCGAGCCAGCCGATCTTGCCGCTGCCGACCAGATCATCCAGCGCCCGCGCGACTTCATCGACCCGCAGCAAGGGATCGGGGCGGTGCAGCAGAAAGCCATCGAGGCGCTCCACGCCCAGCCGCTTCAACGAGCCCTCCACCGCCTGGGTGAGGTAGTCCGCCCGGGTGTTGTAGTGCTTGACCTGCCAGCGCGAGCTGTCCTGCGCAGCGGGCACGATATCGGCCTTGCCGATCAGCTGGACCTGCTCGCGCAACGCCGGGCGCAGTTGCAATGCCGCGCCAAAATGCGCCTCGCACTCACCAGCACCATAGATATCGGCGTGATCGAAACCGCTCAGGCCGCGCTCCACACAGCGCTCGATGAAGCCCAGCAGCGCCTGCGGCTGCGCCAGTTCGGGGTATTGCATCAGGCGCATCATGCCCAGCAAAAGAGGTTGTTCGACGACCTTGTTCAAGTGATCTCCAGTTTCGTCAGGGGATGAGGCCAGCCGCAAGGATAACGATGCTGCGACCGGAAGGTCGTGTACTGACCGGTCCCAGGACGCAAGGTTCTGCCCCCTGATCGCAACGCTTGGCGAATCGCCCCAAAAAAGGGAGCTTTTCGCGAAGACCGCACCTTTGTGGTTCAGCTTTGACTGTGGGCTGAAGCCCACCCTACAAAAGCCTTGTCCCGTAGGGTGGGCTTCAGCCCACCAACCCCGTGCAGCTCCGCCCTCACGCCCTGCTTTAAGGTCGCTGGCACGCAACCTGCTATGGCCTATGCAAAGCCTGCCGAACGATTCGGCAGCGTCTCCCGCGGTCAACGAAGACCATCAGCCACGAGTGGCACGGGACGGGTGCACCGGGCAACGTCGCTCGCCAGCACCCCACAAATCCTAATACCAGGCAAAGGCGCCTGGAGCTGCACGACAGCTCCAGGCGCCTTTTTTGTTTTTGTACGACGACGCCGCAAACGGCTTCGACGGAGGAACCGGTCATGAACGCAATCGTCACCCCGATCAAGAGCGAAACGCTGATCGTCATTGGCAACGGGATGGTGGGGCATCACTGCGTCGAGCAGCTGATCGAGCGCGGCGCACTGAGCCAGTACCAATTGCATGTATACGGTGAAGAACGTCAGCGCGCCTACGACCGGGTGCACCTGTCCGAATACTTCGGCGGCCGTGATGCCGACTCACTGGCCATGTGCGATGCCGACTATTACGCCGCCCACGGCGTGCATATGCACCTTGGCGTGCAGGTGTTGGAAATCGACCGTGAACGCAAGGAAGTGGTCACCCGCGATGGCCGCCAGCCGTACGACAAGCTGATTCTGGCGACCGGTTCCTACCCGTTCGTGCCGCCGATCCCGGGTGCCGAGGGCAATTCGCGACTGGTCTACCGCACCCTGGATGATCTGGACGCCATCCGCGCCGCCGCCAGCAACGCCAAGCGCGGCGTGGTCGTCGGTGGCGGACTGCTCGGGCTGGAAGCGGCCAACGCGCTCAAATCGCTCGGCCTCGAAGCCCATGTGGTCGAGTTCGCCCCACGCCTGATGCCGGTGCAGCTGGACGAGGAAGGCGGCAAGGCGCTCAAGGCCCGCATCGAAGCGCTGGGCGTCGGCGTGCATCTGTCCCGCGCCACGCAGGAAATCGTCATCGGTGAGGAATACGCCTACCGGATGAACTTCAACGATGGCGACCATCTGGAAACCGATCTGATCGTCTTCTCCGCCGGTATTCGCCCGCAGGATGCGCTGGCCCGCAGCGCCGAGCTTGAAATTGCTCCACGCGGTGGCATCGTGATCGACGCTGACTACCGCACCAACGACCCGTCAATCTTCGCCATCGGCGAGTGCGCCTCCTGGAACGCCATGGTCTATGGGCTGGTCGCGCCGGGGTACACCATGGCGCGCAACCTGGCCGCCCTGCTCTGCGGCGAGCCGCACCAGCCCTTCAGCGGTGCGGACATGTCGACCAAGCTCAAGCTGCTCGGCGTCGACGTCGGCTCCATCGGTGATGCCCACGCCGCCACACCCGGCGCCAAGAGTTATCGCTTCATCGACGAGGCCAACGCCAGCTATCGCCGCCTTGTGCTATCGGAGGACGGCAAGCGCGTGATCGGTGCGGTGCTGATCGGCGATAACAGCTACTACGACACCCTGCTGCAGTACGCGCAGAACGGCATCAAGCTGCCGGCGGATCCGTCCAGCCTGATCCTGCCGCTGTCGGATGGCGCACCGACCCTGGGCGCCGATGCGCTGCCGGACACTGCGACCCTCTGCTCCTGCCACAACGTCACCAAGGGCGCGGTGTGCTGCCAGGTCGATGCCGGCATCACCGATCTCGGCGAGCTGAAAGCCGCAACCAAGGCCGGTACCGGCTGCGGTGGCTGCAGCGCGCTGCTCAAGCAGGTGTTCGAGCACGAGCTGACCGCCCGTGGCGTCGAAGTCGACAAGAGCCTCTGCGAGCACTTCGCGCATACGCGCCAGGAGCTCTACGGCATTGTCCGGGTCGAGGGCATCATCAGTTTCAACGAGCTGCTGGCCAAGCACGGCCGCGGCCACACTGGCTGCGATATCTGCAAGCCGGCGGTGGGCTCGATCCTCGCGTCTTGCTGGAACCAGCCGATCACCGACCCGGGGCTGATCCCGCTGCAGGACACCAACGACACCTTCATGGCGAACATGCAGAAGAACGGCACCTATTCGGTGGTGCCGCGCATTGCCGGCGGCGAAATCACTCCGGACAAGCTGATCGCCCTCGGTGCCGTCGCGAAGAAATATGACCTCTACACCAAGATCACCGGCGGCCAGCGCATCGACCTGTTCGGCGCTCAATTGCATGAATTGCCGGATATCTGGGGCGAGCTGATCGAGGCCGGTTTCGAGACCGGACATGCTTACGGCAAATCCCTGCGCACGGTGAAATCCTGTGTCGGCAGCACCTGGTGCCGCTACGGCGTGCAAGACAGCGTCGGCATGGCGCTGCGCCTGGAGGATCGCTACAAGGGCCTGCGCTCGCCACATAAGATCAAGTTTGGTGTCTCCGGCTGCACCCGCGAATGCGCCGAGGCACAGAGCAAGGACATCGGCGTCATCGCCACCGAGAACGGCTGGAACCTGTACGTCGCAGGCAATGGTGGCATGCGCCCGCGTCACGCCGAGCTGTTCGCCACCGACCTTGATGACGCAACCCTGATTCGCTACATCGACCGCTTCCTGATGTTCTACATCCGCACCGCGGACAAGCTGCAACGCACCTCGGTGTGGCGCGAATCCCTCGAAGGCGGCCTCGACTATCTCAAGGAAGTCGTCATCGACGACAGCCTGAATCTCGCCGCTGAGCTGGAAGCGCAGATGCAGTTGGTGGTCGACCGCTACGAATGCGAGTGGGCCAACGCCATCAAGGATCCTGAGAAGCTCAAGCGCTTCCGCACCTTCGTCAACGACCAGCGCGGCGACCCGGATGTTCACTTCGTCAGGGAGCGCGGCCAGCGCCGTCCAGCACATGCACACGAACTTCACCTGATTCCCGTCACTGAGGAGGTGCTCTGATGAGCCAGCCCAACGCCGTACGCATGCAACCGAGTGAAAACGTCAGCTGGCGGGCGCTCTGCAGCCGTCGCGATCTGGTCGCCAATTCAGGCGTGGTCGCCTGGCTCGATGACGAGCAGGTCGCACTGTTTCACCTGCCCGAAACCGAGACGGGTGAGCAAGTCTTCGCCATCGCCAACAGGGACCCGAAATCGGGCGCCAATGTCATTGGCCGCGGCATTCTGGGGCAGCTCAAGGGCGACCTGGTGATCGCCTCACCGCTGTACAAGCAGCACTTCCGTTTGGCTGACGGCAGCTGTCTGGAATACCCGGAACAGCAATTGCAGGTTTGGCCAGTACGCCTCAATGGCGATGCGGTGGAGATCGCCGCGGCCTGACCGCGGCCCGGCACAACGAGTAGCGATACGCCAACGGCAGGGATGCCCCTGCTTTGCCAACACAACCAGAGAACCGAAAAATGTCCTACATCGTCCCTTCGGAATTCGTCACCAAAATGGTCGACGCCGGTGAATCAAAGGTTTTCATGTCCACGCGGGACACGCTGATCCGTGCCTTCATGGCGGGCGCCATCCTGGCACTGGCTGCGGTGTTCGCCGTGACCATCACCGTGCAGACCGGCTCGCCACTGGTGGGCGCAATGTTGTTCCCGGTCGGTTTCGTCATGCTTTACCTGATGGGGTTCGACCTGCTCACCGGCGTGTTCGTCCTCACGCCGCTGGCCTTGCTGGACAAGCGACCGGGCGTAACCGTCAACGGCGTGCTGCGCAACTGGGGGCTGGTGTTTCTGGGTAACTTCGGCGGAGCGCTCACCGTCGCCTTCATGATGGCCTTCGTCTTCACCATGGGCTTCTCCACCGATCCGGGTCCTGTGGGCGAAAAGATCTCGCACGTCGGCGAAGCGCGGACGCTGGGCTATGCCGAGTTCGGCGCCGCTGGCTGGTTCACCATCTTCCTGCGCGGCATGCTGTGCAACTGGATGGTCTCGATGGGTGTGGTCGGCGCGATGATCTCCACCTCGGTCAGCGGCAAAGTCATCGCCATGTGGATGCCGATCATGCTGTTCTTCTTCATGGGCTTCGAGCATTCGGTGGTGAACATGTTCCTGTTCCCCTCGGCGATGATCATGGGCGGCAACTTCTCGATCATGGATTACATGGTCTGGAACGAAATTCCCACGGCGCTGGGCAACCTGGTCGGCGGCCTGGCCTTCACCGGCCTGACGCTCTACACCACTCACGTACGGACCGCACCGAAGCGCGCGTTGGTACGCTGATTGATTGTGAACCCCGGGCAACCGGGGTTCACTGCATCTAATGAGCAGTCAACTTAAGGTCTCGGTGGGCCAACACACCGACAAGGGCACCAAGGAAACCAACCAGGATTTCCACGGCGTCTACATTCCGAAAGAGCCACAACTGAGCAGCAAGGGCATCGCCATTGCCTTGGCGGATGGCATCAGCAGCAGCGCCGTCAGTCACATTGCCAGCGAATCAGCCGTCAGTGGCTTTTTCGCTGACTACTACTGCACGTTCGACGCCTGGTCAGTGAAAACCTCGGCGCAACGAGTGCTGATGGCAACCAATTCCTGGTTGCACTCACAGGGGCAACAGAGCCCCTATCGCTTCGACCCGGATCGTGGCTACGTTTGCACCTTCAGCGCGATGGTCATCAAATCGACCACGGCGCACCTCTTTCATGCGGGCGACTCGCGTATCTACCGCGTCCAGGGCGCTGCGCTGGAGCAACTGACCAATGACCACCGCATGTGGGTCTCGGAAGACAAGAGTTACCTGAGCCGCGCATTGGGCATCCACCCGCAGCTGGACCTGGATTACCGCGCCGAACCTGTAGAAGTGGGCGACACCTTCATCCTGGCCACCGACGGCGTCTATGAGTACATCAGCGCGTCGTCGATGCTCGGCGCTATCGCCCACAACATGGATGATCTCGATGCAGCCGCTCGGGCGATCGTCGCGCAGGCACTGGAACAGGGCAGCGACGACAACCTCACCGTGCAGATCCTGCGTATCGACACGCTTCCCTTGCAGCAGCCGGACGAGCTGCTGCGACAACTGACCGAACTGCCCTTCCCGCCCATTCTCGAAGCCCGCGCGGCATTCGACGGCTACACCATTGTGCGCGAGGTGCACGCCAGCAGCCGCAGCCATGTGTATCTCGCCACTGATGATGAAACCCAAGCGCCGGTGATCATCAAGACGCCCTCGATGGACCTGCAACGAGACGTGCAGTACCTGGAGCGGTTTCTCATGGAAGACTGGGTGGCGCGACGCATCAACAGCGCGCATGTAGCCAAGCCGTGCTTGCAGACCCGCAAGCGCAACTACCTGTACAGCGTCAGCGAATACATCGAAGGCCAGACGCTGGCGCAATGGATGATCGACCATCCCCGCCCGGATCTGGAAATCGTGCGCGGCATCGTCGAGCAAATCGCCAAGGGCGTTCGCGCCTTCCACCGGCTGGAAATGCTGCATCAGGATCTGCGCCCGGCGAACATCATGATCGACGCCACCGGCACGGTAAAAATCATCGACTTCGGTTCCACTCGCGTTGCCGGCATTATGGAAGTGGCTTCGCCCATCGAGCGCAACGAGCTGTTGGGCACCGCCCAGTACACGGCACCGGAATACTTTTTGGGTGAAGGTGGCAGCACCCGATCCGACCTGTTTTCGCTGGCGGTGATCACTTACCAGATGCTGACCGGTGCCCTGCCCTACGGTACTCAAGTTGCCAGCTGCCGCACCCGTGCGGCGCAGAACAAGCTCAGCTATCAACCAATTCGCGAACGCGATCGCGGCGTGCCGGCGTGGATTGATGACGTACTGCGCAAGGCGCTGCATCCGGACCCTTACAAACGCTATGAGGACCTGTCGGAGTTCGTCTTCGAGCTGCGCCAGCCGAACCAGGCTTTTCTGAACAAAGCGCGCCCGCCACTTCTGGAGCGCAACCCCGTACTGTTCTGGAAAGGCGTGTCTTTGGTGCTGGCAATTACCGTGATCGTGCTGCTGGTTCGTTAAGCAACCGCCTCACTCGGAGCGATGTGGGGCGTACACGTTAAGCGCGGGATCGGTGACGCCGTCCTTCGACGCATCGAGAATCCAGCGCAGCTGCGTCACCAGCTCTTCGCAATTCTCGCCACGCTGTTGCCAATCCTGAAAGGCGATACGCGCCGCCGCCAGCGAGGACTCGGCGACCTGCTCGGCCTCGGTCGTGGCATCAGTGGGCTGCCACTGATCGAAGACCGATTTGAGCGCATGTTGTGCCTCTTCGGCGCCCAGCTCGCCGTCGGCCCAGCGTGACGTGACCTCCTGAGCTTGCTGCAGCGCGGTCACCGAGGGGTTGGACGATTCCATTTTCGGGTTTCCTCTAGCTAATGCTTGTATTACTTGGAGTCCGGCCGCGTTTGCAAATTCGCCCCGCCGATCAGCCGACGCGCGATCACAGCAGGTGCCGCTAACCGAAGAAGACCTAGCGATTGGCCAGGTGCCGTTCGGCCCCTGATCGGAACGTCTGCAGAAGATGAGCTGCCAGATCAGAAACAGCCTTGTTTTGGTTGTTGCTTTGATCTTTCAGCACACCTATGGCGAGGCCTGACCTTGACTCCCACTCCTCCCGGCCAACCGGCCGATGTCGTCATCGTCGGCGCAGGCATCGCCGGTCTCTCCTGTGCAGTACACCTGGCCGATGCTGGCCTGCGCGTCGTCGTGCTGGAAAGCAGTGACGTACCGGGCGGTCGCGCTCGCAGCTGGGCAGACCCCGCCACCGGTTTAGAGGTGGATATCGGCCCTCATGTGCTGCTCAATAAATACGCAAACATGCAGGCATTGCTGGAACGCCTGGGCACGGCTCATCAGATTTGCTGGCAAACGGAAGAATTGCTGACGGTACTCGACCGGGGCAAGCACCTGCGATGCAAGGTCGGCGGTCTGCCCGCACCGCTGCACTATGTGCGCAACCTGCCGCAGGTGCTGCGCAACGTCCCGCTGCGTCACCTGCTGAGCAACATCCGTTTGGGGTGGCGCACCATGCGCAGCTCACCGCGCGAACTGATGGCGCTGGATGACCAAAACGGGCGCGACTACTTGCTGAGTGCCGGCGTCAGCCCCGGCTTTATCGACTGGTTCTGGGCGTCGGCAGCGATGGCAATCCTGAATGTGCCGGTCGAGAAATGCTCGGCCGCCTCACTGATGCGCCTGCTGGCACAGGGCCTGGGGCACAACGACCTGGCCTTCGGCTTTCCAAAGGTCGGGCTCAGCGACCTCTATGCCTGGCCGGCGATTCGAGTGCTACAGCGCAACGGCAGCGAGGCACGCTTCGGCTGCGCTGTAAATGGCCTGGTTCGACACGGCTCGAACGTAACCAGAGTAACGCTTGCCGATGGTTCCAGCGTCGAAGCGTCAGCGGTGGTGCTGGCCGTGCCGCCCACCGCTATCGAATCGGTGCTGCCTCGGCAACACTCGCTAACGAAGACCGCGGCAGGCTTCGAGCCCAGCCCCTACATCAGTTGCTACCTATGGTTCGACCGCATGCTCAGCGACGCTCGCTTCTGGGCGCGCCCCTGGTCGCCGGGTTGCTTCAACACGGACTTCTACGACCTGTCGAACATCCGTGATGGCACCACCGGGCGTGGCTCCATGCTCGCCACCAACATCATCTGGAGCCACCGCGCCGCCGAGCTGTCGGATCGGGAAATCATCGACGCAACGCTCGCGGAAATCGCCGACTTCGCCCCCGCAGCACGACAGGCCAATCTGATAGGCACAGCGGTGCACCACATCCCGATGTCGGTTCCCTGCGCGACCCCCGGAATCGAAACCCGCCGACCGGCAATACATCAGGAAAAAGGCCTGTTCATCGCGGGCGACTGGGTCGACACCGGCCTGCCGTTCTGCATGGAAAGCGCTACCCGTGCGGGAGCGCTCGCGGCAGAACAACTGCTGGCAGAGCGCGGCATCACAGCGAAGCTGGCGTTAGCGACACCGGTGCCTGGAGGCCTTACCAAATGGCTCAGGCGCAGTGACGGCCCCGATGGCTTCTAGACTCCAAACGCAGCATCCATCGCGCTAAGCCCGACGCTGAGCAGTGGCTGACGACCATGGAGAGCGGCCAGCGGACCGGCCGGATCGATTGTCCAGTGTGCCCGCCCCAGCCAAAGCGCGCCCATGACCGTGCACCGGGTGCGCAGCGGCCCGCCGATGCCAGGCTGGATGACGAAACCGCTCATTCGTGGCCTTACTGGCAAGGCAGCACCTGCTTCGAAGCTCAAAGCGGCTACGGATCGATCATCAAGCATCATCGTCCCGGTGAACCCGCGCTCAGAGGCCAGCGTTTCGAAACGCGCCAACACTTTGGGGATATGCCAGAGGCGGCGGCCGCCCTCCGCTGACATAGCGTCGTTTACCCAGATCGCGGTGACCGAGCCTGCCGGCACCAGCAGCCCTTTTCCTCGTACCAATACCGCAACCGCCAACTCGTCGTAGCGCAGCGTGCCGCCGCTGTATTGGGCCCAGATCGTTGCAATAAACGCGTTGCCAGCGATCTTCAGCATAGGCAAACCAGGATCGGGCGCGAGCTGGCCCAGCGCTGTTTCCGGCAGTCTCCACAGAGACAAGCACGCCGCACCTCGAAGCTGCCATGGCGCGCGCGGAAAGGCCGCTTGCTCATGCTCGGAAATCATCTCGTCCACCATTGGCCTCACTCACGGCATGCATTGGTTGGTCCTCAGTCGACAGCGCTGAGATGCCGTCGATCCGAGCCATCGCATCGCGCGCACGCCCAGTGGTCATATCAGAAGGAACACTATTGCTCGGGCCCTAAGCATGTACCTGATCCATCTCTTTTTGCCGCTGTACGACAACGACCAGCAGCCATTACCGAAGTCGCTGTTCTCTGAAGTCCTGGACGGCCTCATCCATAAGTTTGGCGGCCTGACCGCCCACAGCCGCGCCCCTGTCGACGGGCTATGGCAAGAAGACGGCAGCCATGCCGTACGCGACGATCTGGTTATTTATGAGGTGATGACGCCAGAGCTGGACCGTACCTGGTGGACGGGATATCGCGAGTCACTGGAGACCCGCTTTCGTCAGGAACATATCTTGATCCGCGCCCAGCAGGTCGAACTGCTTTAGAGCGGCGCTCCTTTCTTTTCTGATCCGCTCAGTAAGAAGCACGGCGGCCCGTTCGCAGCTACCTTCGCAGCCGGAGATCGGATTCGAGCCTCATTTCACGCCACCCAGGCCCGCACAAAACCATGAAGATTTAATGAACCCTAATGGCTGCGCGCTGTCAGTCCAGTCTGCAGGACTACAGGGTCACTGGCCCAACCCAGGGAGAAAGCATCCTCCCGTTTACGATCGGCACATCCGGCGCCTACTGTTCGACTTGTCGAAACGCGCTGCTGGCGCACCTCGCCAGCCCGGAACTCCGCTTATGTCCGGCCCGTTCATCAGGGCCTCCATTTTTGCCAGCGCGAACACTATTCATGTCCCTATCACGTCATCTCGTTGCACTTTTATCCCGTATTTCCTGGTCCGCTACTCAACGCCGCGCCTTTAGCGCCGGCCTGATGGGTACGCTGCTGGCGGTCATCACGCCAGCCCATGCTCAAGAAGCAGGCAACGACCGCTGGGTCAGCGACACCTTGAGCACCTATGTCCGCAGCGGGCCCACCGACGGCTATCGCATCGTTGGCAGCCTCACCTCCGGTCAGAAGGTCGAGCTGCTGGATACCAGCGGAGACTACAGCCAGGTTCGCGGTGAGAACGGCGACCGTGTCTGGATCCGCAGCAGCGACCTGCAGGAAGTCCCTGGCCAAGCCGAGCGCCTGCCGCAACTTGAGCAACAGGTCGCCGAGCTAAGCGAGGAACTGAAAACCATCGATGACTCCTGGAAGACGCGTGTGCAGGGCATGCAGGAGACCCTGGATTCGCGCAAGACGCTGATCGATGAACTGGAAGCACGCCGCCTGGCCCTGGATGAAGCCCTCACCGCCACCGAATCGGAATTGCGTGACGCCCAGGCGCGGTTAGGCGACGAAAACAATCAGGTGTTGATGCGCTACATGGTCTACGGCGGCAGTATCGCCGGCGCAGGGCTGCTGGTCGGGCTGATCCTTCCAGCCATGACCCGTGGCCGCAAGCGCAACGATCGCTGGTTCTGAGCCTGAGTTCCGGGCAAATCAGGCCGGCTCAGTCAGCAACTGACGCCCCGTGGCGAAGACCGACTCGCCCGGTAGTGCATGCTCGATGCGCGCACAGATTTGGCCCGGCGTCATCGGCCGGTCGAGCAGGAAGCCCTGCAGAGTCTCGCAGCCCAGTCGGGTGAGGAACATCTGCTGCTCGGCGGTCTCCACGCCTTCGGCCACGACTTCAAGCCCCAGCGCCTTGGCCAGCGCGATGATCGCCGAGACGATCACCGAGTCCTCGTTGCCGGCGCTCATTTCGCGGACGAAAGCCCTGTCAATCTTCAGCTCGCTGGCGGGCAGCCGCTTGAGATAAAGCAGGCTCGAATAGCCGGTACCGAAGTCATCGATGGAGGCCTTTACACCCATATCGGTGAGCTTCTGCAGCGTCTCGATGGTGCTTTCCGGGCTGCGCATGGCAACGCTTTCAGTAATTTCGACTGTGAGCATTGCAGGCGGGATGCCGTGACGTCCGATGGCATCGACCACCACCTCAAGCAGATCCGGCTGTTCGAACTGCACGGCTGACAGATTGACCGCGACCGTCCAGTGCGTCAGACCCTGACCGTGCCACTCGCTCAGCTGCCGACAGGCCTCGTTTAGTACCCATTTGCCGATCGGCACGATCAGCCCGGTTTTTTCCGCCAGCGGCAGGAAAACGTCTGGCGAGAGCATGCCACGCTGCGAATGCTGCCAGCGCAGCAGCGCCTCGAAGCCGCGTACCGGACCGGCAGGCGCCTCGAACTTGGGCTGGTAATGCAGCCGTAGCTCACCGCGCGCCTCCGCCAGACGCAGATCATTGAGCAATTGCAGATGCTCCACCGCGTTGGCGTTCATCGATGCTTCAAAAAAGCTGTAGCCGTTCCGCCCTGCACTCTTGGTGTGATACATGGCCGCATCGGCGTGCAGCAGCAGATCCCGTTCGGCCTCTCCGTCGCCCGGAAATACCGCGATACCGACGCTCAGCGATACGCTGAGCTGGTGGCGCGACAGCACGAAGGGCTCGGCAATGCTATGCACCAGCTTGGCGGCGACGGTCGCGGCATCGTCCGGGTTGGAAACACTCGTAAGTAGCACGAATTCGTCCCCACCGAGACGAGCCAGGGTGTCCTGCTCCCTTATGCAGGCGCGCAGACGATCAGTGACACCGACCAGCAGCTGATCGCCGAGGTGGTGCCCGTAGGCATCGTTCACCGCCTTGAAGCCGTCAAGATCCATGAACATCACAGCAAAGCACGTCTGTTCACGCTGCGCCATTTTGAGCGCCTGGCTCAGGCGATCCTCCAACAGAAGACGGTTCGGTAGACGGGTTAGGTTGTCATGCAGCGCCAGCTGCATGAGTTCGCCATTGGCTTTCTCCAGCGAATTGGCCAGTACCGAGGTGCGCGCCTGCAGGCGCGCGTCGAGCACCGAAACGATCAGCGTGATCGCCAGGACAGCGAGCGTCACGACGATGACCAGCAATGCCAGCCAGTTGGTATCCACACCGTTCGCAGCGCCGCAGAAACTGCCCTCCGGAAAGCTTGCCGCCGCCATCCCCGTGTAATGCATGCCCGCGATCGCCAAGCCCATGACCAGCGCCGCGGCGCCGCGCCAGACCCGTACATGCTGCAGGTCGGCGCGTAACCGGAAGGCCAGCCACAGCGCGGCGCCGGAAGCCATCACCGCTATTGCGACCGAAGCGATCAGCCAGCCGGGGTCGTATACGATCCCTGGCTGAATGCGCATGGCCGCCATGCCGCTGTAGTGCATCGCCGCGATGCCGGCACCAATCAACAGCGAGCCATGTACCAGGCGGGTCCAGCGCAACTCATGCTGGCACACCAGCCACAGGGCCAGCGCCGACGCGACGATGGCGAGCACCAGCGAGCCGGCAGTAATCAGCGGGTCGTAGCCCAGAGCAAACGGCAGGCTGAAAGCCAGCATGCCGATGAAATGCATGGACCAGATACCCAGTCCCATGGCAAACGCGCCGCCGATCCACCACAGCTGCGCCGCTCGGCCCGACGAAGTAGCCACCCTGCCGGCCATGTCGAGCGCGGTATAGGAAGCCAGAACCGCCACAACGAACGAGAAGAACACGAGGATATGGTTGTAACTACCGACCAGCATGGGCCTGACCACCTTGAGCGAAGAGCGCAAATCTTGACCGAAAAGCCAATAAAGGCGAAGTGCCATCAGTCCGATCACGCAAGACGACACCGTGTACGCGGTCACATTCAACACTGTTTCGGCTCATCCCCTGTTTCTTTAAGCTGACGCAGATCAATATCTGCCGAGTGGCGTTCTGCTGGCTTTCTGCCCATCATGCGGTGTGAAGCGACCGCCTACGGCTTGACCGGACCGTCAACTTGAGGCGAAATGCAAAACCTTCGTCATACACAGGTCCATGCGCTTCTAGCCTGGCGGACAGCACCCTCCAAACCGAGCGGACAACACTCATAGCCGCGGCCACCAAACAGACCGTGGACATTGCTCCGCTTTTTTCCAAGCCCAATCAACTGCCGCACCGAAGATGTGCAGCGCGCAACAGTAGTTTTTGCGCTACCGGAACACCTGCGGACAATGTGGATCAAACTCGACTACCGCGGCACTCCCATAAGGAAAAGCGCTAATGGCAGCATTACAACAACGCACATTCAACGTAATCGCCAAGAAAGAGCATGAGCTGCTCGACAGCTGGACCCGCGAACTCGAAGCCAGCGGCTTGTACCGCAACGTCAAGATCGAAGAGTTTCGCCAGCAGACTGCCGACTTCCTCCGTTTGCTAATCGAAGGCGCTGGCCAGGCAGAATCCACTGATCTGCGGGCGGGAAACTGGGAAGAGATGCGCCTGTTCCTCGAGCAGCTGTCCCACAGCCGCGTCCTGCTGGGGTTCGATTCGCAGCAAACCGCTGGCTTCATCTTCTCGTTCAAGCGTCCATTGCTGCCGCTGTTGCAGACCGAATACGCCGATGAACCGGGGATGCTGGCCGAGCAACTTTGGGCGCTGTCCGAGCTAATCGACCAACTCGGCTTGCACACGGTGCGCGCCTTCCAGAAATCCCGAGAAGCGGTCATCAAGCGCCAGCAAGAAGAACTGCTCGAGCTGTCCACGCCTGTGGTCAAGCTGTGGGATGGCGTCCTTGCGCTGCCAATGATCGGCACCCTCGACTCGCAACGCACCCAGGTGGTGATGGAGTCGCTGCTGCAGCGCATCGTCGATACCGGTTCGGAAATTGCCATCATCGACATCACCGGCGTGCCAACCGTGGACACACTGGTGGCGCAGCACCTCCTGAAAACCGTCACTGCGATCCGCCTGATGGGCGCTGACTGCATCATCAGCGGAGTACGTCCGCAGATCGCGCAGACTATCGTGCACCTGGGCCTCGACCTTCAGGGCATTGTTACTAAGGCTTCTCTCGCCGACGCGCTGGCGCTTGCGCTGCGTCGCTCCGGGCTGACCGTCACGAAGGCGGTGTAATGGAGCGCATCCCAATACTCCGAATGGGCGAGTTCCTACTCGTCACCATTCAGGTCGACATGCACGATCAACTGGCAATGACGTTGCAGGACGACCTGGCCGAACGCATCAGCGCAACGTCCGCCAAAGCGGTGCTGATCGACATCTCCGCGCTGGACATGGTCGACTCGTTCATTGGCCGCATGATCAGTTCGATCTCCGGCCTGTCGAGCATTATGGACGCGGAGACAGTCGTCGTCGGTATGCAACCGGCCGTTGCGATTACCCTGGTCGAACTAGGCCTGACATTGCAGGGCGTCAGCACGGCGCTCAATGTCGAAAGAGGCATGCAGTTGCTGCATAAGCGGATGGCCGATAAATGACCGTGCGCCGCAGCGGCAGCACTCCAGTACGGATCGAACAGGACGTGGTACTGGCACGGCAGGCGGTCCGCAAGCTGGCTCAGGATTGCGGCATGCGCTTGATCGATCAGACCAAGCTGGTCACCGCAGTCAGCGAGTTGGCCCGTAACACCGTCGTTTACGGCGGCGGCGGCGATATGGACTGGGAGGTCCTGGACGAAGGCACACGAACCGGCATCCGGCTGACCTTTCGTGACGAGGGTCCAGGCATTGCTGACATCAAGCTGGCCTTGACCGATGGCTGGACCTCTGGCGGCGGCCTTGGCCTTGGGCTGACCGGCGCCAAGCGCCTGGTGGACGACTTCGAGCTCGACAGCACGCCCGGCGTCGGCACACGCATCAGCATCACTAAATGGTCATGAACATTAAGGGGTCAATGACCACCGTCCTGCCGATCGAAGACGAAAGCCAGGTCGGCCATGCGCGACGCGTCGCGCAATCGCTGGCCGTTGGGTGTGCATTCGATGAGACCGATGCCGGACGCGTCGCTCTGGTGGCTACGGAGCTGGCAACCAACTTGCTCAAACATGCGCAGCATGGGGCTTTGCACCTGCGCAAAATACCGGCGCAGAGCGGACAGGGCATTGAGCTGATCGCGGTCGACCGTGGTCCTGGCTTCAACCCCAACGAATGCCTAGCCGATGGTTTTTCCACCGGCGGCACTCAGGGGACCGGGCTCGGTGCGTTGATGCGTCAGGCACAGCTGTTCGATATCCATTCCGACAGCAGAGGCTCGGTGGTACTGGCGCAGCTGTACCCTCGCCATGTCTCGGCCCTGCCCCTTCGGTTCGGGGTCAGTCAGCATTCACTGAAGAACGATCCGGCCTGCGGCGACGTCTGGCACCTGGCTGTCGATGGCTCGCGTCTCAGCGCGGTGGTCATCGACGGTATCGGACATGGCGAAGATGCTGAGAAGGCCGGTCTGGCTGGGGCCGCCGCGTTCGCCGAGGACCCGTTTGCCGACCCAACGATCAGCATGCTCGACATGCACCGGGCGATGACCGGCACGCGGGGCGGCGCAGCAGCTATCGCCCTGTATGACGTGGGCAAGGTGCGTTTCGCCGGAATCGGAAACATCGGTGCCTGCCTGCTGACCCCTGAAAAAAGCCGCGGCCTGGCCTCGCACCCCGGTATCGTCGGCTCGCAGTTCCGCAAGGCTGTAGCCTTCGATTATCCGGTCGACGGTCAACAATTATTGATCATGTACAGCGACGGCTTGCAGTCGCGTTGGGACCTGCGCGACTACCCCGGCCTGGTGCACCGTCACCCGGCGATTATTGCAGCGCTGTTGCACCGCGACTTCTGCCGTGGTCGAGATGACGTGACCGTTATGGTGATTGCGCTGGAGGAACTCGGTGACTGACTCGAACACGAACGACCTCATCGAACAGCTGCGCAGCGAGAACGATCTGCTGCGCGCCGAACTCGAGGAAACCAACCAGGGCGTCCTCGCGCTCTATGCCGAACTCGACACCCAGGCCGAGCAGCTCAGACAGGCGTCGGACCTGAAAAGCCGCTTCTTGTCCTACATGAGCCACGAGTTCCGTACGCCCTTGGGTTCCATTCGCAGCATTACCCGTCTGCTCAGCGATGAACTGGACGGCCCGCTCAGCCCGGAACAGCACAGGCAGGTGTCGTTCATCAACGGCGCTGCTGGCGAACTCAGCGACATGGTCGACGACCTGCTCGATCTCGCCAAGATCGAAGCCGGCCGCATCACCATATCGCCCGCCTGGTTCGACATGCTGGATCTGTTCGCCGCCTTGCGCGGAATGTTTCGCCCGATCGTCGATGCGAACGCGGTGGATCTGATTTTCGAGGAGCCGCACGACATGCCGCGGCTGTACACGGACGACAAGAAGCTCGCGCAAATTTTGCGTAACTTCATCTCCAATGCGCTCAAGTTCACCCAGAACGGCGAAGTACGCATTTCCGCCTGTGCCGAGGGTGACGGCGAGGTTCGCTTCGCCGTGACGGACACAGGCATCGGTATTCCGGAAGACTTGCACGGCAACCTGTTCGAAGACTTCGTTCAGATCGATACGCCCTTGCAAAAGCGTCTGCGCGGCACCGGCCTGGGACTGTCGCTGTGCAAGCGCTTCGCCGAACTGCTGGGTGGCCGCGTTGGCGTCGACAGCAAGCCGGGGGTGGGGTCGACGTTCTATGTAGTCATTCCCGTCGCGATCTCCGCGGAGCGCGCTGATGGAGCATAAGAGCCAGCTGCTGGTCGTCGACGACAACGCGGCCACGCGCTACGCGATACGCCGGGTGCTTGAGCGCCACGGTTATGCCGTGCTCGAAGCCGGAACGGGCACCGAAGGACTGGACCTGATTGCCACCGAAGCGATCGACGCGCTGATTCTCGATGTGAATCTGCCGGACATGAGCGGCTTCGACATCGTACGGCAGCTGCGAACCGATGACCGCACGCGGCTGCTGCCGGTCATTCACGTTTCCGCAGCGTCTATTCAGACCGGCGATATCATCACCGGCCTGGATGCGGGGGCCGACGCCTACCTCGTTCACCCTGTCGATCCGGACGTGCTCCTGGCTACGCTGCGCACACTGTTGCGAGTGCGGGACACCGAGCATGCCCTGCGTGAAAGCGAGGCACGCTTTCGTGAAATCTTTTCGCAGGTAGCGGCGCCCATCGCGGTGATCGACCCGCAGCTGCAAATCCACGAAAGCAACCGTGCGCTGTCCCTGCTGTTGGGCAATCAGCCTGAACCCTCTGCGCTTACGGCAAGCCTTGCCGAGGGGCAGGAAGCCAAGCTGCTGTCGCTGCGGGCAAGCCTCGCGAGTGGGGCTCGCTGGCATGACACGTTGTTCATTCAGGTGGCTGGGGAGCGTCGCGAGACCAAGTGGCAGGTTTCGCCATACCGGGCCTCTGAACTAGGGCTGGTCGTTATCGAAGACATTACCGAGCAGCGTCAACGCGAGCGTTCACAACGGCAGCAACTCGACAACGCCACCAACGAGCTGGCCCGAGAAGTTGCCGAGCGCGTCCGGACCGAAGGGCAGCTGATGCAGGCGCAGAAAATGGACGCGCTGGGCAAGCTGACCGGCGGCATCGCACATGATTTCAATAATCTGCTGACCGGGATCATCACCGGCATCGAGCTGCTGAAGAAACGCGTGCACGAAGGCCGCACCGATGCGGTCCTGCGCTTTGCCGACACCGCGCTGAATTCGGCCCGCAGCGCCGCATCGATGACCAATCGTCTGCTGGCCTTTGCCCGCCAGCAACCCTTGGATGCACGGCCAGCGGACCTCAACGACCAGATCCGCTCGCTCGAGGAGCTGTTGCAGCGAACCATTGGCGAGCATATATCGCTGAATCTGGAGCTGTCCGAGCAAGGCGCGGTGGCACAGGTTGACGCCAACCAGCTCGAAAGCGCCATCCTCAATCTGGTTATCAACGCACGCGATGCCCTGCCCCGTGGCGGCAAGATCACCATCCGCACCGCGAGCTTGCGGTCAGAGGGCGATGCGGACCTGGCTGATGGAAACTACGTCGTGCTGACAGTGGAGGACGACGGCACCGGTATCGCACCGGAAGTGCTTGGCAAGGTGTTCGACCCCTTCTTCACCACCAAGCCACTTGGCCAGGGCACAGGCCTGGGATTGTCATCGATCTACGGGTTCGCCCGACAGTCCGGTGGCGAAGCCAGGCTTAGCAGTGTTGTCGGCGAAGGCACGGAAGTCTCGCTGGTGCTGCCCGCCGCCACTGCCACCCAGCCGGCCGCCGCCTCGGTCAGCGACACGCCGCTGGGCAACGGCGAGCACGTACTGATCGTCGAGGACATGCCGGCAATCCGCATGTTGGTAGCCGAGATGCTGAGCGAGGCTGGCTATCGATGCAGCCAAGCCGCCGATGCCGCCACTGCGTTGTCGGTGTTGCAGGACGACACCAGCGTCGATCTGTTTTTGACGGACGTGGGGCTTCCACAGCTTTCCGGGCGGGACCTGGCTGACGCAGCGCGAACTTATCGCCCGGCTCTACCGGTGCTGTTCATGACGGGTTACGCCGAGAACGCGGTGCGCCGAGATCGCTTTCTCGCTGCCGGAATGGACATGGTGGTTAAGCCATTCCAGATCGACGAGTTGCTCGGCAAAGTACGGCAGCTGCTCGATCAGTCAGCAACTCTCGCTGCTGACTGATCGGGCAGAAGCACCAGCGACGCTATTTCTGGTTCTTGCCAGCCTTGTCAGCCGCGATCAGGTCTCCCCAGTCGCCGAACTCGTACCAGTCGTCGCCCATCATTTCAGCCGGATGCTGAGTCCTGCCGGCGCCATTGCCGCAGGCCAGGGAGTCGGCGGGGCAATAGCGATCACAACCCCAGCAGATGCGCTCGGGATGCGGCGGGTTGAGTGGGAATTTCTTGGCCATGCAGGCCTCGGGATTCGCTTGATAGAAGCCCTCAGGCTAAACAGACCTCCGCTGGCTGAACTTGACCAGGCTCAAGATCGGCCATTCCCGACCAGTTCCTAGCGGCTTGGCAGCGCGCCCAAAATCGCATCCCTTGGCGATCCGAGTTGCCCTTCTTCGGACCTCGCGAGCTGAACCCAGGCCAATCGAGCCGCTCTACTTAGTCATTGCCGCAATCAAGCGGCCGGACCAGAGGGCCTGTTTTTGCCACAACTTCAGGCAATGGGATTGTCGATGAGCGTGGGCCTGCTATTGGTCTGCGCAGTCGTGATTGGCATCGTAGGTACCCGTCTGACGCGGGTGGTCGATGAACTCGCCGACCGCACCGGCATGGGCGAAGCGATGGCTGGCGCGATCCTGCTGGGAATGGCGACGTCCCTGTCCGGAATTGTCCTGTCCGTTACAGCTGCCTGGCAGGGGCAGCCAGAATTGGCGATGAGCAACGCGCTGGGTGGCATCGCGGTGCAAACGTTGTTCCTGACGGTGGCCGACCTTGCCTTGCGGCGGGTCAACCTCGAGCACGCAGCTGCTTCCATCGGCAACCTCATGCAGGGCACGCTGGTGTTGTGTCTGCTGTCCCTGATCCTCGTCGGCAGTTTTTCGCCAGACGTCACCGTGTGGGCGATCCACCCGGTTACTCCACTACTGCTGCTCGGCTACCTCTATGGCTTGCGCGTAATAGCAAAGGGCCAAAACGAAGCCATGTGGCTGCCAGCGCGAACTCGCGAGACCCGAGAGGACACCCCCGACGAACAGTCAACGAACCGCTCGCTGACCTCGCTCTGGGTTCGCTTCGTGATCATGGCTGCGATACTCGGTATCAGCGGCTGGCTGCTGGAAGCGTCGGCCAGCGAGATCGCATTGCATACCTGGCTCAGCGAAGCGGCAGTGGGCGTCCTATTGACCGCCGTGGTGACGTCCCTGCCGGAACTGGTCACTTCGGTCGCGGCTGTAAGGCGTGGCGCCCTGACGCTGGCCGTCGGCGGCATCATCGGTGGCAACGCGTTCGACACGCTGTTCGTCGCTGCCTCGGATGTCGCCTATCGCGACGGTTCGATCTACCACCATATTTCCAGCAATGTTCTGCTCTGGGTGGCCCTGTCGATATTGATGACCGGCGTGTTGCTCATGGGCCTGCTGCGCCGAGAGAAGCACGGGCTGGGCAAGATCGGCTTCGAAAGCGTCACCTTGATCGGCTTGTATTTCGCCGGCGTGGCCATGGTGCTCGGCAAAAGCCAGCTCGGCTGAGCGCGGTCAAAACAACCCGAGTTGTTCGTCGATCAACGCGCTGAAGCTGTCATTGACGAACGGCAGGATGGCATCGGCGATGGGTTGCAGCTGGCGGCTGACGTAATGGTCATAGTCGATCGGTGCGCGCCGCACTTCCAGTGGTTCCGGGCCGGCCACGGTGATCAAGTAGCTGATCCAGCCGCCATTCTGGTACTGCCGCTGACGACCATGCTGCAGGTTGTATTCATCGGCGATACGGGCGGCACGCACATGCGGCGGCACGTTGCGCTCGTAGTCATCCAGGCGCCGACGCAGGCGCTTGCGGAAGATCAGCAGCTCGTCCAGCTCGCCGGCCAACGTCCGCTGGACGTAGCTGCGCACGTAGTCTTGGTAAGGCTCGCGATTGAAGATCAGTCGATACAGTTCCTGCTGAAACTGCTGGGCCAATGGCGACCAGTCGGTGCGCACCGTTTCCAGCCCTTTGAAGACCAGGCCATCACTGCCATCGGCGCGGGTGACCAGCCCGGCATAGCGCTTCTTGCTACCCTCCTCCGCGCCGCGAATGGTCGGCATCAGAAAGCGCTTGAAGTGGCTCTCGAACTGCAACTCCAAGGCGCTATGTAGACCGAATTCGCGCTGCAAGTGCTCGCGCCACCACTGGTTGATCTGCTGCACCAACCCCTTGCCGATGCGCGCCGCGTCCTCGTCGCTGTGGGCGCGCTTTAGCCAGACGAAGGTGGAATCGGTGTCGCCGTAGATCACGCTGTAGCCCTCGGCTTCGATCAGCTCGCGGGTGCGCCGCATGATCTCGTGGCCGCGCAGGGTAATCGACGAGGCCAGCCGCGGATCGAAGAACCGGCAGCCGCTGGAACCGAGCACGCCGTAGAACGCGTTCATGATGATTTTCAGCGCCTGGGACAGCGGCTTGTTGCCTTCACGCTTGGCCGACTCGCGGCCTTCCCAGACGCGCTCGACGATGGCCGGCAGGCAATGCTGCGTACGCGAGAAGCGCGCACCACGGAAGCCCGGCACCGAGTCGCTGTCTTCCGGTTGGCGCATGCCTTCGACCAGCCCCACCGGATCGATGAGGAAGGTACGGATGATCGAGGGGTAGAGGCTCTTGTAGTCCAACACCAGCACCGATTCGTACAGGCCCGGCTGAGAATTCATGACGAAGCCGCCAGGGCTGGCCTCGGGCGGCCGCTCGCCGAGATTCGGCGCGACGAAGCCCTGGCGGTGCATTAGCGGGATGTAGAGGTGTTCGAAGGCAGCCACCGACCCGCCGCTACGGTCGGCAGGCAATCCGGTGACGGTGGCCCGTTCGAGCAAAAACGTCAGCAGTTCGGTCTTGGCGAAGATGCGCGTGACCAGTTCGCAGTCCTTGAGGTTGTAGCGCGCCAAGGCCGGCTTGTCCTCGGCGAACATGCGGTTTATTTCGTCCATGCGCTGATACGGCGTGTCGATCGCCTTGCCCTCACCGAGCAAGGTCTGCGCGACATTTTCCAGGCTGAACGAGGGGAAGCTCCAGGTGGCCGAACGCAGGGCCTCGATGCCATCGATGATCAGCCGCCCCGCCGCTGCGGCGAAGAAATGGTTGCCTCGGCTGCCGTGCTCACGCCAGGCCATTTCTTCCCCGCCACGGCCCAGGCGTAGCGGTACCTGGTAGCGCTGAGCCTGATCACGCAGCACCCGCAGATCGAACTGCACCAGGTTCCAGCCGATGATGCCGTCTGGGTCATGCCGTGCCATCCAGCCGTTCAACCGTTCGATCAGCTGTTTGCGGCTGTCGCAATATTCCAGTTCGAAATCCACGCCGGAGCCATCGCCGTTGGCCGGGCCGAGCATGTAGACCTGCCGCTGGCCGCAGCCCTCCAACGCAATCGAATACAGCTCACCGCGCATCGTGGTTTCGATATCCAGCGAGACGAGCCGGAGCTGCGGGCGATAGTCCGGTGCCGGTTTGATCTGCGCCTCCAACAGCACACCGTCGGCATCCGGCTGGCCGGTAAAGCTCACCGGTGCGGTGATGAAGCGCTCCATCAGGTAGCGCTCCGGCGGGCGAATGTCGCCCTCGTACACATCCAGTCCTGCACCGCGCAGGCGCTTCTCGAGATTCATCAACTGACGGTGCTGCTTGCAATACAGGCCGACCACCGGACGATGGCGGAAATCGATCAGGTTCAGCGGCCGCAGTTCGACGTCGCGCTCGCCTTTGAGCAGCAATTCGACCTTGCGCTGCTGCGTCGCCGGAATGAAGGCAACCGAAGGCTGGTACGGCACGCGCAAGCGACGTGGGCCGGTATCAGTCGCCAGCCAGAACTCCACTTCGGTGCCGGCCGCCGTATCTCGCCAATGCCGGGTCAGCACGAAGCCCTGCTGCAGATCCACCGTTCGCGTACCTCACCCATTCGAAGCCGCCCATTCTACGTGGCATCAGCGCGTCGAGGGCACCAGCGCGACGGGGCAACTTATACGATGTCTTTTCTGGCAAGTGCTCGTCTTAATGGCGTGTTTATCGCTTTATCGCTTTGACAGGCTGCAAATCACTGTCGATACTCGGCGAGGTTGTACGATGACTAACCTAATAATAACAATGGAATCACCATGCCTTACTCCAGTACGCCGCCCCCGGCCCGTCTCTCGCTGTCGCCCTGTTCTGTTCACAGCCCACCACTAGCGCCCCCGAACGCCTCCCCGCGGGCAGACGCGCCTGCATCCACTCGAGATCACGCCTCCCCTGATAACGCCTGAAGGACTCCGCCATGACAGCACGTAACAACGACTCCACCACCAACGGAGCACGCCGCGCTTTTCTGAAGTCTTCCTTGATGGTTTCGGCCGGTGTCGTCTCCATGGGCGGCCTGGGCCTGTCCCGGCTCGCCGTCGCCGAACCCTTGACCCAGCGCTATCCAGACGAGCTGGTGGAGATTCTCGACGAGAGCTTCACCAAGTACAGGCTGTTCAACGCCAGCGTCGAGAAGATCGCCAGCGGTATGCGCTGGGCTGAAGGTCCGGTCTGGGTGGGCGACGGCCGCTACCTGCTGGTCAGCGATATCCCGGAAAACCGCATCATGCGCTGGGATGAGATCACTGGCTCGTTCGATGTCTATCGCCAGCCCTCGAATCACTCCAACGGTTTGGCGCGTGACCTACAGGGCCGGCTACTGACGTGCGAAGGCTCAACTACCACCGATATCGGTCGCCGTGTGACCCGCACCGAGCCCGACGGCAGCATCACGGTGCTGGCCGATCGGTTCGAGGGCAAACGCTTCAATTCGCCCAACGACCTTGCGGTGCGTCAGGACGGCTCGGTGTGGTTCAGCGACCCACCCTTTCAGACTGGCAACTATTACGAAGGGCACAAGATCGAAACCGAGCTGCCAGACGCGGTCTATCGCATCGACGGTGCAAGCGGCGCCGTGACCCGGGTGATCGACTCGATTTCCGGTCCCAACGGGCTGTGCTTCTCACCCGACCAGAACACGCTCTATGTAGTCGAAGGGCGCGCCAAACCGAACCGGCTGATCTGGGCCTACCCGGTCAATGCGGATGGCACGCTGGGCGAGCGCCGCAAGCACATCGAGGCATCGGCGTATGGCGCACTGGATGGCATCAAGTGCGACGAAGACGGCAATTTGTGGTGCGGTTGGGGTAGCTCAGGCGCCCCGGAAGCCGTGACCGCCGACCTTGATGGCGTGATGATTTTCAACCCAGCGGGCAAGGCCATCGGCAAGATCCGGCTGCCGGAACGCTGCGCCAATCTGTGTTTCGGGGGTGCCAAGGGCAACCGCCTGTTCATGGCCAGCAGCCATTCGCTGTATGCGCTCTACGTCAATACGCGCGACGCGAGCTTCGGCAAGTACGGCAGCTGAGCAGGCGCCGTTCCTTTCAACCGACCTAGCTTGCGTAGGAGCGAGCGTGCACGCGAAGAGCTGCCACACCAGGCTCAACGCATTCGCGAACACGCTCGCGCCTGCAGGTTGGCGCGCGACCCGAACGTTCTACTCGCTCAGGCGACCGACGCATCCTCGCCCAAATGGATCACCCGCGCCGCGCGCAGCATGCATTTAGTCATTTCGGGCGGTGAAAACTTGGTCAGGATGTCATTGGCACCGGCGGCCTTGGCCTTGTCGGTGCTGATGGTGCTGTCCAGCGAGGTGTGCAGCAGCACATAGATAGAGGCGTAGTCGGGATGCTTGCGTAGTGCCTGGGTGAAGGAATACCCGTCCATTTCAGGCATCTCGATATCCGAGACCACGCAGTTGATCGCCTCGTAGCTATCCTTGAGGCTGTCGAGTTTCTCGAAGGCTTCGCGGGCGCTGCGCACCGCATGGCACGTGATGCCCATCTTGGTCAGCGCCGATACCGACATGTGAATGGCCACCTGGCTGTCATCGACGATCAGCGCGCGGGTTTCGGTGAGCAGTTGCGCGTCCTGGTCGTCCAGATGAGAAATGTCGGCCTCTCCCGGAACCGGGGCGATGTTGTGAATGACCTTTTCCACGTCGAGGATCTGGATCAGTTCGCCATCCACTTCCGCCGTCCCGGTAATGAACGAGTTGGCGCGCGCGCCGTAAGGCGGCGGCAGGATTTTCGACGTCTGGATATGCACGATCTTGACCACCGCCTGGACGTGCAAGCCCTGTTTGGAACGGCTGATCTCGGTAACGATCAGGCAGCCGCCTTTGGGGTCCTGTAACGGCGCCATGCCGATTGCCAAGCTGAGGTCGATCACCGACAACGGCTGACCCCGCAGCGTAGCGACGCCTCGGACATGGGGATGCGATTCGGGCAACCGAGTGAGCGACGGCGTCGGAATGATTTCGCTGACCTTCAACAGGTTGATCGCCATCTGCTTGCCGCTGCGCAGCGTGAACAGCAAAAGCGATAAGGCGTCGGTAGCGGATGCGTTGTTCATGAATGGTCCTGTGGAAAGCCGGTCTCGTGCCGAGATGTAATCTCGCTACAGCCTTGTCGGCAGCCGCGCGCAAATCTTCAGTGGAATCGGCGCAGGCCCGACGAGTTGCAACCGCTCCCCGTGACTCAACAGCGCTCGAAAACCGCCGCGATGCCCTGCCCACCGCCAATGCACATGGTCACCAGCGCGTAGCGCCCCTGAATGCGCTGCAGTTCGTGGATCGCCTTGACCGCAATGATCGCGCCGGTCGCGCCCACCGGATGACCGAGGGAGATACCTGAACCGTTGGGATTGACCCGCGCCGGGTCCATGCCCAGCTCTTGCATCACCGCGCAGGCCTGGGCGGCGAAGGCTTCGTTGGCTTCGATCACGTCGATCTGATCGAGACTGATCCCGGTGCGCTCCAGCACCTTGCGCACGGCCGGCACCGGGCCGATGCCCATGTAGGCCGGGTCCACGCCCGCATGGGCATACCCGACCAGCCTCGCCATGGGCTTGAGCCCCAGCGCCTGCGCACGCCCGGCCTCGGCCAGCACCAGCGCCGCAGCACCATCGTTGAGCCCGGAGGCGTTGCCCGCGGTCACGGTGCCGTTGTCCTTCTTGAACACCGGTTTCAGCGCCGCGAGGCGCTCGGCGGTCAGGTCCCCACGGATATGTTCGTCGGCCTCGAATTGCACGGTCCCCTTGCGGGTGGCAACCGCGACCGGGACGATTTGCTCACGGAAGCGGCCCTGTTCCACCGCGCGAACGGCCCGCTGTTGGCTTTCCAGCGCCAGCGCATCCTGCTGTTCACGGCTGATGCCATAGCGCTCGGCGACGTTTTCCGCGGTCACGCCCATGTGGAACTTGCCCCAGGGGTCATGCAGCAGGGTATTCATGTAGTCGATCGCCTGGCTGTCGCCGAGGCGCGCGCCCCAGCGCAGGTTCGGCAGGATGAACGGACCGCGGCTCATGCTCTCTGCACCGCCACCAATGGCTACGTCGGTATCGCCCAGCAGGATCGACTGCGCCGCCGAAATTACCGCCTGCAACCCCGAGCCGCACAAGCGGTTGACGTTGAAGGCCGGGGTTTCCAGCGGAATACCGGCATCCACCGCTGCCACGCGCGCCAGGTAACCATCGCGCGGTTCGGTGGGGATCACGTTGCCCATCACCACGTGGCCCACAGCGTCAGCGGGCGTTCCGGAGCGTTCCAGCACGCCGCGGCAGGCCGTGGTGGCGAGGGCGATCAGGTCGACATCCTTCAGCGCACCGCCAAAGGAGCCGATCGGGGTGCGCACGGCACCGACAACGACGATTTCACGTTCAGCCATAGGGGCCTCTTCGAAGCAGGGAATCGGGCGCGCCGCCAGGAGCCGGCGCACGGAATCGCCCGATCCTAGCGAAGTCCGGCTGCGGAACAATAGCCATCGGCGCAGAACTGCTGTGCAGCATTGCAGAACCGGGCGGTCAGCCTGCGTCGCTAATCTGAAAAGTCAGGCGACTAAAGCGTGGCTGGGTGACCCGCCTTATGGCGCCGGCAGCGGTTGCGGCGCCATGGCATCGGTGGCGATCAGCTCGCCATGGACGTGGCGCCCGGCCTTATCTGCCCGTTTGCGCGCACTGATGGTGGCCACGCACTGGTCGTCGTTGTTGAGGATGACGATGCACTCCAGACACTGAATGCACTCGTCATAGTCGATGCGCCCGTCACGCTTAATCGCGCCGATCTCGCAGTGGTTCTTGCAGTGCTGGCAGGGTTGGCCGCACGCATCGATACGCTTGAGCCAGGAGAACAGGTGGAACTTGCCAAGCATCGCCAACCCAGCGCCCAGCGGGCAAACGTAGCGGCAATAGAACTTGTGCACGAACAGACCCAGCCCGAGCAGAACCACGGCATAGAGCACGAACGGCCAGGAGCGGACGAAGAATAGTGTGATGCTGGTTTTGAACGGCTCCACTTCGGCGAGCCGCTCGGCCAGCGTCAGCGAATAGAAGGCGGTCGGCACCAGACCGATAAGAATCAGGTATTTCAACCACTGCAAGCGCTGATGGCGCCGATCAGAGATTTTCCACTGGCGGATACGCAGGCGCCTGGCCAGCCAGCCGAGCATTTCCTGCAGCGCACCAAACGGACAGAGCCAGCCACAGAACACGCCACGACCCCAGATGAACAGGCTAACAAAGGTGAAGCTCCAGAGGATGAAGATCACCGGATCCATCAGGAACACCCGGATATCGAAGTTCTCCCCCAGCGCCAATAACAGGGTGAAGATGTTCACTACCGAGAGCTGGCCCTGGGCATACAGGCCTATGAACACCAGCGTGAACAACAAAAAACCGGCACGGAACAGATGGAAGCCACGGCTGTGCCGGCTGATGCGATGCTGCCAGATGAACACTGCGCTCAGCAGGATCAGCGATACGACAAGCACGCCGATCTGCCACATGCGCTCCTGCCACATGCGCAGCCAGATAGGCGCCGGCTCGGCAGCAATCTGCGCCTCTTCGATGTTGAACAGCTGCTGGTCGAGCTGAAAGTCACGGGTGAACTGCGTGCTGCTTTGCACCAGATGGTTGCGCTGCAGGTTCACGTTCAATCGCAACCCGGCAGGCTCGGCAGGGTTGAACGCGCTGTGTGTCTTGATGCGGAAGATCTGCGCCTCGACCTCATCGAGCGGCGCGTCGAGCAGGTCCATCACCGCGCCGTTGTTGAAATTCATGTCATACAGGTCAATGGCGTGGCCGTTCTGCATCAGTACCAACCGGCTGGGCGATGTGGCTGGCACGAAGTCGCCCGGCACATGCCGATACATACCCGAGGAGAGCACCAGCACCGCTTGCTCGCCGGCTTTCAATTCCTCGTTGAGCTTGGCGAAGCCGGCGTCGCCCAACAGATTGCGGCCAATGCTTGGCGCGTTCAGGTAGGCGAAGTAGAGGTCGGTGAAGGGCTGCGTATCGCTCTCCGGCTCGATATCCAGGTACCCCTCAATGGAATGACCCAAGCCGCGTTCGACCTCCTCGCGGCTGATCGTCCAATGCTGGAGATAGCCGCGCTGCAGCAACTGTGACCAGTCGAGCGGTTCATAGAGGTCGGGCTTTGCCGTGGCCAAGGGTCCGCTGGCAAATCCTTCGAGCAGCTTGCGGGCCACGCTCAGGGCTGACAGCAACACGGTCTCGTTGAGGATCACTACCGACACCGTAGCCTTGCTCACCCCATCGATGCGGGCAATCGACTCACTTCCGCTCGCCCCACCCTGTGCACCGCCCACCACAATGGGTATGCCAATCGATTTCTGTTGGTACTGGTCGACGAAGTCGAACAGCGGCTGTTCCCCGAGCCCGTGCAGAAAAACCGGCTCGTGATGTTCCAGAACCTTCACCCCGGCCAGCACACCCTGGGTGTCCATGCCGATCAGCAGACGGATCGGTTTGCCGGAAAAGCCCTGCAGGTTTGAATAATCGGTGGACTCGAAGGCATAGCCGAGCAATTCGTCTAGCTGATAGACGCTGTGCACAGGCGGACTGTCCTGCTTCGGCTCGATGCGCGTGGCTTTAGGAAAAAGCTGCTGGATCTGCCCGTCCAGCCCCTGTGCGGGCAGCGTCGGGCTGGCCAGCACGCCCAGCAGCACAAGCATGCAGAAAAGAAGGCTGGCGCGGCGAGTCATGGATGCCTCTTGGCTGTTGTTATACAGCCATGCTATCCACCGCTCGCGCCCCCGCCATGCGACTTGCTGGCTGGAACGCCAGTACTTCAGTCTTAGATTCTGATCGTCAGCCGTGAGCGATCGTTTTCACCCGGTCCGATGTGCGCCCGTCGCGCAACGCCTTCGGCACGGAACGATGCACGCCGTCACCGGGCCCAAGCTAGACAACCCAAACGGGAGGCCCAGCGATGACCAAGGCAGTCAAACCGGACGCCGAACAACCCTACTTCGACGCCCCTGCCCATATTCCTGGCGGTAGCGATCACCAGATTCCGCACAGCCACCGGCTCGTGTACCGCGACTACGATGTGATCGTCCACCTCACCGGCTACGAGTACGAGACCTTCGGCGAAACCCTCTGGGCCGTGGGTGCCGAGGTGGTCAAAGAATTGGAAATCGTCGTCCCGGTGAGCGTCGACCAGACGCAGCATTACCGCAGCTACGACGAAGCCTTGGCGCATGGCACGACGCTGGGCAAGCGGCTGGTCGACGGGCTCTGACCCGCGTCCGCCAAACCTTTGAAAAGTCACTGGCTGCGGCATGCGGCCAGATCAACCAGACCAACGGGAGAATCCATTCCATGAACGACAACAACGCGGTCGTACGACACGACGAGTCCCAACAGCGCTACGTCCTTGAAGTCGACGGCAAGGAATTGGGCGTCGCCAGTTATCAGGACGAGAGCGACCGTCAGGTCTTCACCCACACGGAGGTCGATCCGAGCCTGGAGGGCCAGGGCATGGGCAGCAAACTGGTTCGCGAGGCACTCGATGACGCCCGTCGTCGCGGCAAGCGCATCGTGCCGATGTGTGAGTTCGTTGCGGCCTATGTGAAGAAGCATCACGATTGGGACGACATCATCACCGCGCAATAAAAGCACGCCGAGGGGCAAGCATTTACCGCTCAGGCGAGTACCATGCCGGCCCCTGAACCGAAGCGCTTCGCATGACCTGTACCAACCGCAAGATCGATCACCTTCGCCGGCAAATTCCGGGTTTCGCCTGCGAACCCGGCTGCCACGATTGCTGTGGCCCGGTCACTGCCTCCTCCGAAGAAATGGCCCGCTTGCCGCACAGGAGCGTTGCCGCACATGACGCGGCGATGGCGCACTGGAACTGCGTTCACCTCGGGCCGAACGGCTGCGAGGCTTACGAACAACGCCCGTTGATCTGTCGGCTGTTCGGCACCACGGCCAGCCTGCCCTGTCCGCGCGGCCGCGGTCCGGAAATCCCCACGACACCAGAGGTGGAAAAGCAGGTGCACCAACTTATCGCCAGCACCCGTCAATTGCTGGTTTAAAGGCGTAGCCAGAAAAGACATCACGAGAGACACGATGAGCAACGAACTGCGGATTGAAGACATCCAGCTCGGCGACGGCAAGGCCGTGGTCAAAGGCGCCCTGATCACCACGCAATACCGTGGCCAACTCGAAGACGGCCGTACCTTCGACTCGTCCTATGATCGCGGCAAGCCGTTTCAGTGCGTGATCGGCACCGGTCGCGTTATCAAGGGTTGGGACCTGGGGCTCATGGGCATGAAGGTTGGCGGCAAACGCAGGCTTTTCGTTCCCGCCCACCTCGCCTATGGCGACCGGCAGGTAGGTGAGCACATCGCGCCGAACTCGAACCTGCTGTTCGAGATCGAGCTGCTGGAAGTGCTGACCCGTGACGACTGAGAGCGATCTCTGAGCAGGCATCCGCCCGCTTGCGGGATTGAATAGAGAGAGCAGCCCATTCAGCGGCCGCTCCACAAACAGACGTATTCGCACCGATGACGGCTGCAGCCCGAGGGGCAGCCGTCAAGCAGATCAGGCGTGGGCCGGTTGACCGCTAGCGGCAGGAGTCGACGACCGAGCGCTGCCCATGGACTCGCTCACCACGTCACCCAGCATGTCGGCAGTAATGGCGCAGAGCGTCCAGCCGAGATGGCCGTGGCCGGTGTTGTAGAACACACAGGGTGAGCTGCCGCGTCCGACCTTGGGCATCATGTTCGGCATCATCGGCCGCAGGCCAGCCCAAGGCACCACGCTCTGAGTACTGACGCCCGGGAAGCATTCAGCCACCCAGTCCACCAGCGGACGGATCCGATCGGCGCGGATGTCGCGGTTATAGCCGTTGAACTCGGCGGTGCCGGCTACCCGAAGGCGGCTGTCACCCAGGCGGCTGGTGACCAGCTTGGTTTCATCGTCCAGCAAACTGACGGTAGGCGCTGCTGCGCGGCTGGTCTCGTCGTTGAGGTTGACCGTGATCGAGTAGCCTTTCACTGGATAGATGTTCACCCGATCGCCAAGTTGGGCGGCCAACGCGCGGCTGGCGGTTCCGGCGCAGACAACGATGCCATCAAACTGCAGGCGCTCTTCGCCACCCGAAGCCGCGACGGTCACGCTGGCACCCTTGCCATCGGTGGCAACGGCTTTCACGTTCTGGTCGTAACGGCAGTCGACGCCTAAGCGTATGGCGGCTGCCGCGAGGCCGTTGGTGAACATGTGGATGTCGCCCGTGGAATCGCACTCGGTGTAGTAGCCGCCATAGTATTGCCCTGCCAGCGTCGGCTCGATGGCACGCATTTCGTCTGGTGTCACGCTACGCCGGGGCAAGCCACCCTGAGCCAGCAATGTCGAGACTTTGCCGGCATGCTCGAAACCGGCCTTGTCGCGGTAGATGTGCAAGATGCCGGCCTTTTTCAGGTCGAAATCAATGCCCTCTTCCTCGGCCCAGGCGAACAGGTGCTCCCGAGCGGCAATAGCCATGCGAGCCGTTTCGATGGTGTTTTGGCGGTACTGCGGGATGGAGCCGATGAACTCGGCGAACCAGGACAGCTTGTGCCAGCTGGGCTTGGGATTGACCAGCAGCGGTGCATCGCTTTTGAGCATCCACTTGATGCCCTTGAGAATGGTCGACCAGTGATTCCAAACTTCGGCGTTGGAGGCGGACAGCTGACCGCCATTGGCAAACGAGGTTTCCATCGCTGCGTAGCGATGCTTCTCCAAAAGAGTGACGGCGAAACCACGCTTGGCCAGCGCGTAGGCAGTGGTGATGCCGGTGATACCGCCACCAATGACAGCTATCTTTTTCATGCGTGCAGCTCCAGAACGTCAAGGGTCAGAGCCCGTCCGCGACATGCGGATCAGGCGCCCCCTCTGTTCTGGACCTGAGAGTTTCACGAGCGGCGCTCGCTTGCTCCTTCGGTGCGACGGGCGACGACGGGCCCGGCGGCTCTTCAGAGTTCACCTGTGATAACGGTCCTTTTGCCTGAGAGTTTCCGGGGCGGTTGCTCCTTCGGCGCTGCACACGACCAAGCCGCTGCAGTCTCTCCCGATATCACTTCTTTGCCATGAGCGGCTGCTCACGGCGGTTCTACCATTACAGCTTTTGCACAATGCGCGCCAAGCGACGCTGGCTCGCCGCGGCTGGCTGCAGCCGCTCTACCGAACCTGAAATTGCACAGCTACGGTGCAACAATCAGCGCGCGTTGCAGCTACATGCGCGTTTCTACCGCAGTTCCGGGACAGAAGATAGCCCCGCCCCATCGTTGCTTGGCCTCAGCCGCCGACTATCTTAATCAGCTGGCTCAGGTCGACCGGCTTGGTCATATGAATATCGAAGCCTGCCGCCAAGGCCTGCTCCCGATCACTCGGCTGGCCCCAGCCGGTGATGGCGATCAACCGCACACTGGCGCCGGTGGGATGGGCGCGGATCATCCGCGCCACTTCGTCACCCCGTTGGCCGGGCATACCGATGTCCAGCACCACAACCTCTGGCTTGAGCTGCAGATAACGTTCGAACGCTTCGCTGCCGTCAAACGCCAAGTGCACCTCGTGGCCCTCCAGCCGAAGGATCTCGGCCATGGTTTCGGCAATGTCCCGGTTATCGTCGGCAACCAAAACGAGCCGCTTGTTCAGCGTGACGCTTTCGCTGAGATCACGGCTTGCGTCAGCAGTGCTGGCAGACAGAACCGGCAGGGTCAGGCTGAACTCCGCGCCATGGCCGAGCCCTTCGCTGCGTACCCGAAGGTCCGCTCCGTGCAGCTTCGCCAAGCCTTTGGCCAGTGCCAGGCCGATCCCCAGGCCGGAATTGATGTGCGTCCCGGCGACGGGCACCTGCGCAAACCGTTCGAAGATCAATCTGAGGTGTTCCCGCGCGATACCCAGGCCGTTATCGATCACCGAAACCTTGGCGGCGTCACCATCCCGTGTCGCCGTGATGCGAATGCAGCCGCCGTTGGGGGTGAATTTAGCGGCGTTGTTGAGCAGGTTAGTCAGAATCTGCTCGAGGCGAAGCGGATCGGCGTCCAGCACAATAGGACTGGCCGGCAGCGCCACGACCAGCTCATGTTGCTTTGCCTCGATTTTCTCTCGGGCAGTCTCGATGGCCGCCTCGATGATGGTTCGCAGATCCACCTGCTCCTTGCGCAGAACCAGCTTGCCAAGCGTGATGCGGGAGATGTCGAACAGATCGTCGAGCAGCAGCGCCATATGCCGCACCTGCCGCTCGATGATTTGTTGGCTACGGAGTTTCTGCGCATCGCTTGCCGCCGCAGAACCAAAAATGCCGGCAGCCAGGCGAATGGGTGCCAACGGGTTGCGCAGCTCATGGGCCAGGGTCGCGAGAAACTCATCCTTGCGCCGTGCAGATTCACGAATTTCCTGTTCGTGATGCTTGGCCTGGGATACGTCAGCGAACCATACGGCCAGGCTTTGATCGAACGGCGTCGCGATCAAACGCACCCAGCGCTCGCTGTCAAACCCGGTGCTGCGCAGTTCCAAATCACGCGGTTGCTGAAACCGGGCCGCCTCCAGCAAGGTCTTCAATGCTTGCGGATTGGCGGCCTCGCCAAGCACCTCGCGCAGTCGCCGCCCAGTCAGCTCGTCGACTGTTCCGCGCAGGCTGGATGCGCCAGTGAGGTTGATGAAATCGAAGCAGAAGTCGTCCACCTCGCCCGCCGGGTTCCGATGGGGAGACAGGACTGCAAAGGGCACGGTGGACGAGTTCAGCGCTACCTGTAGGCGCTGCTCCAACATACCCGCCTTGGTCTGTGCCCGCGCCCGGTCGATGAATACCGCGGCCAGGCCCGCTACGACATCGGCCAGCCGAATCTCTCTTTCCGTTGGGGATCGCGCCTCTTTGAGCTGTACCGTAAGCGTCCCGAGTACGCTGTTGTCGCTGTGCCGAATGGGCGTGCTGTGAACCGAACGAAATCCCTCGCTGCGCGCAACGGAGACAAACTCACTGAAGCAGGGGTCGGCTTCGGTATCAGTCACCACCACGCGCTCCCCTTTTTGCACCGCTATACCACAGGCACCCAGGCCGGGCTGCGCTTCATCCATGATCGCCAACGAAGCAACTGAAAAGCCCCTCGAGGCATGAATGCGCAAGGCGGCCGAACCGTCGCTGAGCGCCAGCAGCCCATGCGCGGCGCCGTGCAGCGTGCACAGGGCGTCGATGATCGCTTGCAACTGGTCGCCCAGTGCAGGCATCTGTAGCAGGCGATTGCTCAGATCCTGGACCAACTCCAGATCGCTGACCTGCTGGGTCAGATCCTGCTGCGCCAGCTCCAGCCGCGAAAGCATGTTGTCACGCTCGGCCTCGCTCGACAGACGCGCCTGCGCGGCGCTTTCGAGCGCGCGCCCGACTTCACGGATTTCTTCGATCTCGCTTTCAGGCGCCTTGAACGCCTGCCCATGACCAATCGCCTGAGCCGCCCGCCGCAGATGCCGCATCGGGACGTTGATTCGACGTGTTGCGAACAGTGCCGCCGTCACCGCAAACACCAGCGACAGCAGCAACCCGCCACCGTAAAGCGTATAGACACGCGTCGCCCCGGCTTCGACAACTTCGGTGGGAACGCCGGTCGCCACCACCCAGCCGGACGGCTGCAATCTCACAAAAGAGGTGTAGACCGAATTGCCTTCCATGGTCATGGACAGGCCGATCCCCTCCTCGCCTGAGTTCTCCTGCAGGATGGCCGCCAGCGTGGGCGAAGCCGGCATCCCCAGCGTCTCCTCGTGATTCAGCGAGCGCGCGATACGCAAACCATTGGAGTCCAGCACAGTGTTGACCCAGCCGGCCGGTAACCTTCGGTTGGCGATCACATCAGCGACACCCTGGGGCCTGAGCACAGCAGTCAGTACGTAGTGAACTGTGTCGCCCTGGTGTACTGGCACACGCAAAGGGACGCCCCAGACGCCGCCGGGTCCCTTGCTCATGCTCCCAACCTGCGGTTTGCCTGTTCGGATGACCTCAGCGAAGCTGCGCGGCTCGGCGATGGTTCTGGAAGCTGGAGGATTGTGCAGCGAAACCCGCCTCAGCACCTCACCTTCAGGGCTGACGATCAGCAAGGCATACCAGCTGGGCACCGAGGGCAACACGCGGCGAACCATATCGGCGAATCCATCGATATCGCCGTCATCGAGCAGTGGCGACTGCGACAACGCCTGGAGCACATTGAGCGACCGGCTCAGCTCGACCTCAACGGCCGTCGCGGCGAGGCGCGTAGCTTCAAGACTGCGCTGCTTGGCCAACTCCGTCTGTTCAGAGACGATCGAGAGCATGCCCAGCCCGGCCACCAGCGCCAGCGGCAGAATCCCTGCCAGTGCAATGGTCAACAACCGACTGCGCAACGGTACCGACCGTACTGACTTGGCTCCCGTTGCGTGATTCAAGATATGGCTTCCTTTGACGCCCGGACGGATCAGCCGCGAAATATTTCTGCCGAAACGAGTACAGCGCGGCGCGCTAGCTTAAGTGATCGTTTGACGGCGCGCATTGCACTTGGAAACCCGGGTACCAAACAGGTTCCATTTGCACCTTTGGCCGTGCCGTGCCATAGCCGAGCGGGAATGCATCAACATCAAGATCAGGCAGGCGCTATTACCGGACCGGCCGGGCGTCACTCGTCCCGAATGCAGGTCAACAGCGCATTCAACGTTGAGTCGCCGTACTCGCCGCTCATGGTGAGCGCACGGCGGCCCTCCGGCGCGATGATGGTGATGGGCGTGCTATCCAGGCCGGGCGAGGCTTCAGTTTCGCCGGGATGGAGCTGGCACGCCACCTTGAAGCGTTCGTGATTGGTGATCAGTACCTGCACCAGCCCGGACTCGATACCGGGTTGGGTGTCGGTTTCGAGCTCACTGACCTCGACATCGACACGCAATTCATTCAGCTCACGTTCAAGGTGCAGCGGCTCAGCCATGGCCACCGCCGGTAGCAGCAATAATCCCAGCGTCAGAGACGGGTTCATAGAAACCTCCAGAGCTTTACTCAAACCATATGGAGCCACTGCCGGGCCGAGGAGTTCGCCTGCTGTGCCGCCGAGCCGGGCGCTTACGAACCAATATCGCCCCTGGAGATGCAAGAAGGCCCGCACATGGCGGGCCTTCTGGTCTTGCTTGCGACTGCTTACTTCGGCAGTTTGAAGGTGATGAAGCTGGCGCGGCCGTCGCGCAGTACCCGCATCGATACTGAACGGTTCTTCGGCAGGTCCTTGACCACCTGGCTGAACGTCTTAACGGAATCTATCGCTTCGTTGTTCAGGTGCGTGATGACATCCCCCGGACGCAGGCCGATCATCGCTGCCGGGCCCTGGCTGATGTCGTTGATCACTACGCCACCGGAGATCTCCAGCGCCTGACGTTGCGCGTCGGAGAGTTCGGTAACCGAAACACCCAGGCGGTTATTGCTCTGGCTCTTGGTGCTCGAACCATCTGCAGAGGCCAGCACGTCGCCATCCTCAGGCAGCGCACCGATGTCGATGTTCAGCGTCTTGCGCTGGCCATCGCGCACCACTTCCAGCTTAGCCTTGCTGCCTGGTTTCATCGCGCCAACCAGATGCGGCAAATCACCGGACATATCGATCGACTTGCCATCAACGCTCAAGATCACGTCGCCAACTTTCAGGCCGCCCTTGGCAGCCGGACCGCCATCCATCACCTGGGCGACGAGCGCACCAGCAGGACGTTCCAGGCCGAAGGACTCGGCGAGGTCCTTGTTCACTTCCTGAATGACGACACCAAGCCAACCGCGGCTGACCTTGCCGTCTTCACGCAGCTGATTGGCCACGTCCATTGCGACGTCGATCGGGATCGCAAACGACAGGCCCATGAACCCACCGGAACGGGTGAAGATCTGCGAGTTGATGCCTACCACCTCGCCGTCGAGATTGAACAGCGGACCGCCCGAGTTACCCGGATTGATCGCCACGTCGGTCTGAATGAACGGAACATAACTTTCGTTCGGCAAGCTGCGACCTTTGGCGCTGACCACGCCTGCTGTCACCGTGTGATCGAAACCGAACGGCGAACCGATCGCGACAACCCACTCGCCTGCTTTCAACTCTTCGGAGCTGCCAATCTTCACGGTCGGCAGGCCGTCCCCTTCGATTTTCAGCAAGGCAACGTCGCTGCGCGGGTCGGCTCCTACGAGCTTGGCCTGCATCTCGCTACGATCCGGCAAGCGCACCATGATCTCATCAGCGTCGGCCACGACGTGGTTATTGGTCAGGACATAGCCGTCCTCAGAAATGATGAAACCCGAACCTAGCGATTGAGCTTCGCGGCGACGCTCGGGCTGCTGAGGCATTCCGCGCTCGAAAAACTCGCGGAACATGGGCGGAATGCCCTCTAGATCAGGCATTTGTGCCTGCGCGTGGCCGCGCATCGGCTGCTTCTGCTTGGTGCTGATGTTCACCACTGCGGGCGAAGCATCCTCCACCAGAGGCGTGAAGTCCGGCAGGTCGGCGTGGGCAATGAGCGTCTGTCCGAACAGCGCTACACCGGCCACGGCAGCCAGGAAGTTTCTACGAAGAATCATAGGGACTGGTCTCTCCACGATGAAAAAATGGGGTTAAAAACGACCGGTCTCGCGCCACAGCCGATTCCTGGTCAAAAAAAGCAGCGGGTTGCCGCATGCACAATGGCTGACTCTAAGCTGACAGCCGGTTTGCGGCAAACCCACCCAAGGGAGCTGGCTGTTCCGTCAGCCTGAACCAGACTTTACGCCGAAGACAGTCAGCTTCGTGTGTAGCGGGCGTAAAGGAAAAGTAAGGTTTCAACAGCAGCGCCCTCGCATTCAGCGTCACAAAACTCTATTTCCCCTGCTGGTTTGAGGTGTCCAACAGTCCGGCGGCGTCTGCAGCCTGACACACCCGTTGATAGTCGTCCGGCATTGTCAGCGCCGCCTCTGCACGTCTGAGTGCCATCGAGGCATGTCGGTTCGCTGCAAGAGCAACCGCCGCATCGCCGAGTCGACCCAATGACGCCAGCGCTTGCTGCAAGCGTATGCACACCTCGATGATCGCAGCACCGTCCCGTGCGATGGGTGTAAAGAAATCGTCGAGCATGTCCGCTGCGCTCAGCCCCGGCGCGAATACGCGGTCGAACTTTGGATCTTCCGGCGGCGTCGGCCTGGACAAGTGCGACAGCACGCGAACGCCCCGGCCAATCACATCAACTGCGGTGCCTTGGTCGTTGATGGCGGGCGACAGCGCACGCGAGGCGACCTCGGCCATGACGATAATGCCGTACCGGGGGTCTCGGTCGAAGGTCCGCTGCGCGCCGATGACAAAAGCATCGCGCAGCGCGTCGTCGCAGTCTTCACCGATCCCCACCGACCAGGCGATTGGCTGCGACGGCTCCACAAAGATCCCGGGAAGTACGCATATATAAACCGCGCGATCCTCCGACTGGGTCAGTTCGCCCAGCGCGGGCATGTCGATATGCTGCACGAAGCCGATCTTTTGCGGATACAACGGGCGCGCGCCCGGCAGGGCTTTGGGATCGACTTCCAGCGGTCGTCCGCCCAGAAAGGGTTGCTCCATTCGTTGGCACAGCGCCTGGGTGGCGGCCTTCTCGACCCTGGCCGTGGTTTCGGCAACGCGGCCCAGCCCGGACAATTGATCAATCCAGCGCAACAGCGCGTACACCACCAGGATGACCACGAAGATCGTCGCCGCGAACAGCACTACGCGCCCGTTGTCGCCGTAAAGGCCGGTGCTTAACGCGATGATGCCAACCAGGCTGAAAATGAACGAGCCGACAAAGGTTGAGAGCGTGTTCTGTGTGGTCGGGTCTTCGACCAACAGGGAAATGGCGCGCGGCGTGACGTTGTTCGTTGCCGAGCCGTAGGCCGCCACCATGATGCTCAGGGAGAAGGTGGTGACGGCGAGCATGCTGGATGCCAACACGCCGAGAATGTTGTCGACCGCATCGGAACCGATCTTGGTCGGCACGTCTTCGGGAATGTAAGGCGCCGCCACCAGCGCCACCAGCGCGGTAGCAATCCCCAATACCGAATACAAGCTGGCCCGGAACCAGGGCCGCTTACTGATGCGGATGACAAACCACTTCCAACGCTCAATCATCTGTTGCTCGCAATACGTCCGTTTCACTACAGACAAGCGCGCTGAGGGACCGTTGCGTAGGCTTGACGGTTTCTTCCCGCCTCGGCCGCCAGCGCTTAGCGGGCCAGCGCCTCGACCGTTGCGGGCAGGTCACGCATGTGATTGATCACGGCGGCTACGCCCAGCTCACGCAACGCTTGGTCATGCCCAGCTGGAATGTGGCTGGCGCCGGTAAAACCGATCACCTGCATGCCTGCCGTACGCGCCGCCAGCACGCCAGTCGGGCTGTCTTCGACGACCAGACAATGACCCGGCGCGACGCCCATGCGCTCGGCAGCCAGCAAGTACACGTCGGGCGCTGGTTTCGGTGAGCGGACCATTTCGGCGCAGAAGATATTGCCGGCCACCCGTTCGGTCAGGCCGGCACGCTGCAGCGATACTTGAACGTTGTGCAAACGGCTATTGGATGCCACCGCCAGCGGCAGCTTGATGGCCAGCAGCGCTTCGCGCACGCCTGGGATCGCCTGGACTTCTTCCGCCACGACCTTCTCGCTCTGCCGGCGTAGATCGGCATCGAAAGTCTCCGGCATGGTCAGGTCGAAGCGTTTTTCGATCAGATCGATAATGCTCGGAACGGTCAGACCGAAGGTCCCTTCCAGCGCGGCATGCAGCTGCTCGGCGGGTACATGCAGGCTCAGGGCCTCGAACAGGACGCGGTGGCTGATGATTTCACTGTCGACGATCACACCGTCGCAGTCGCTGATCAGCAAGTCGATAGAGGCCATCGAATCTCCCGTTGTGAATGCGCAGAACGGCGCGGCGACTCCGGTGTGGAGACAGCGCGTTGGACTGCAAACGGTGCGCTGAGTTTAGCCTGCGACGGTACAGCGGGCGCTCAACCATGCCGCCTCAGCGAATGCCCAACATCCGGTCAGCCGACCAACGCCCAGCGCCACGGCCGATAACGACCAGCATCAGGCCGATCCAGGTCAGGTGCGTAGGCCAGGCATCGGGGTAAACGAAGAGCTGGATCACCAGCGTCATGCCGAGCAGGGCCAATGCCGATAGCCGCGCCAACAGGCCGAGCACCAGCAGCAGTGGGAACAGATGCTCGGCATAGGTGGCCAGATGCGCTGCAAGATAAGGCGACAACAGCGGCAGCGCGTACTCGGTTTCGAACAGGCTGAAGGTGCTGGGTTTGATTGTAAGAACGCCGCTGACCTTGGTTCGCCCCGAATAAAAGAACACTGCGGCGATGGCCAAGCGCGCCACCAGACCCAACATCGAGTCGCTGGTGTGGTGTTGCAGCCATACGGCGAGTCGATTCCAGTGCTGCAACGGACTCGATGTCGGGCTGGCTGGGTTCCTGTGCAGGGTGTGCATGTCGGTCACTCCAGTTGCTGATCAATCGATGGCGAAGACCCGAGCGGCAAACAGGCACGCCAGCAGTGCATTGAAATCCAGCGCGGGCTGGGCCTCGAGCGCAAGATCCGATGCGCTGGCAAGCGTATGGCCATCGGCGCAGGCGTCGAGAAAGGTACAGCCGCCAACGCTCAAGGGCTGCCAGACGACACGGTTCTCTCGCCGGCAGAGCAACGTGCCCTCGCCCTGCCAGAGCAGTGGATCAGGCAGTTCGATGCCTTCGCGGTTGCAACGCCATAGGCTGAACGCCGGCAAAACGGACCAATGCCAGCGCGCCGCTGCATGGGGTCGCAAATGCAATTCGGCCAGCTGGATCGGCGTCATCGAGCTCAGCGTATGTAGTTCCAGTCGAGGTTGTTCCGCCGCGGCAAACGCCTCAAGCCACAGGCGATCAAGGCGCGCGATCTCGGCGAGGTACGGCAAATCGCGGGCAGGTTCGAAACGCTGCAGAAAGTCTGCAAAGCCATCGCCATAGCTGATCAACTGCGGCTGGGTCGGAGGGCACTGCTGCGCGAAAACGCAGGCCGCTGCGCTCATCCACTCGGCGCCTACCAGCCGCTCGACCGTCGGAAAGTTCGCACGCAAGGCATCTACACACCCTTTCATCACGGTGTTGCGGTACACCGCGAACCCCGGCTGCGCGATAAGCCTCGCCAGCCAATCAGCTGGGGGGGCGGCAGCGGTCGAGTTAGTCGCCATGGGTTCGCTGGCCCATAGCGCTTCGGTCAAGCCATCCTGAAACTCGGCGAGCGAGCGCGTCATGCCGCCCTCCTCCTTTCCAGCAGTCGCTGCGCGTGGTCGCGCTCGACCAACAGTTCGGCGAAGGTTGGCAACTGGTCGTCACGTTCGATCAGTGTGGGCCGCGGGCCAATGCGCTCGATCAACCGTTCATAAAGCGACCAGACGGCGTCAGCTATCGGCGCGTCGTGGGAGTCGATCAATAGCCCTGAGAGCTCCGAGCTGTCCTGCCTATGTCCGGCCAGATGCACTTCCAGTAAGGCTTCAGCGGGAAAACCGTCGATATAGGCAGCGGCATCGAAGCCGAGATTGTGGGCGCTGACGTGTACGTTGTTGACGTCCAGCAACAGGCCGCAGCCACTGCGGCGCGACAGCTCGGTGAGAAACTCGATTTCATCCCACTCATGCCCGTCGAGGTGCAGGTAGTGGCTGGGATTTTCCACCGCAATCTGTCGCCCGAGGCGTTCCTGGGTGCGCTGAACGTTGTCGACGATACGGTTCAAGGCTGCACCGGTACGCGGAAACGGCAGGAGATCGGGATTGTACTGACCTCGCCAGGCGGACCAGGCCAGGTGTTCGGAAACTAGGGCCGGCTGAACGCGCTCGACCAGCGTCCTGAGGCGTTGCAGATGGGCCTCGTCCGGCGGGCAATCGGCCGCCAGCGACAGCGATACGCCATGCAGTGAAAGCGGATGGCGCTCGCCGATAGCGTCTAGCCAGGCCAGACGAGGACCGCCGCCGAGCATGTAGTTCTCCGGGTGCACTTCGAACCAGAGCCCCGGCGCTGCACAGTCGTGCGCCGCCTCATAGTGCTCAGGCTTGAGTCCCAGGCCTGCTCCCAGAGCCGACACGCTCATGCGGAACCTCCTATCAGGATTCGATCGGCGTCAGCGAACCCATGCCTTCGGGTGTCTTGATCGAGGTGCAGGTCCCTGCGGGTACGTTCTTCCAGGCATTGCCCTGGTAATCCACCTTCGAACTGCCGGCGCAGCTGGTGCCCGCACCAGCCTTGCAATCGTTCTGACCGGCGAGCGCGACGCCATAGCATTTCTCCATGGCACCTTCGGTCTTTTCCGCAGCCGTGGCACCGGCGGCGATGGATGCAAGCGCAACGGCTGCAGCAGCAAGGGCGAGATTGTTCATCGGTTGTTTCTCCATGCGGTGTTGCTGCCAGTGGTTTTACTGGCAGCTCGACCAGTAGTTCGCCCAGTACGGTCGATTGGTTACAGCAGCAGCAAGAAATATATCTTTGAGAATTCTTCCGTCTCGACCTACCGTAGCGGCGCGCCCCGCCCTGCCGTTGGCTGGAGGCAAAGGACGGGCAGCATCGATTTTTTCCTTGCGTGTAACCAGAGCGACCGATGCAACGAACTACCAGTCACGAGGCGTTGAAGGCACGCGAAGCCCATCTGCAACAGCTGCTACTGCTGGGGCTGGACGGCGACGAGGCGGCGTACCGGCAATTCCTGACGCTGCTCAGCGCACATCTGCGCAGTTTTCTCAGGCGCAGGCTGCAATCGCCCGAGGTCGAAGACCTACTCCAGGAAGCGTTGCTTGCGGTGCACAACGCGCGGCATACCTATCGGTCCGAGCAACCGGTGACAGCCTGGGTACAGGCGATTGCCCGCTACAAACTGATGGATCATTTCCGGGCCCATGCAAGGCACGACGCCTTGAACGATCCCCTTAGCGACCAAGAAGAGCTGCTGGCCGACGAAGATCATCAGGCCCAACAGGCGCAGCGGGACCTGGCGCGGCTGCTCGATCAACTGCCGGACAAGCAACGCTTGCCCATTTTTCACGTCAAATTACAGGGGCTTTCGGTGGAAGAAACCGCTCGACGTACCGGTCTTTCGGCTTCAGCAGTCAAGGTGGGCGTTCACCGCGGACTGAAAGCGCTGGCCGCCCTGATTGGAGGTCATCGATGAAGACCGACGAGCTGATCAACATGCTCGCCAACCACGCACCGCCCGTGGATCGGCAGATCGTCACGCGCCGCTTTGGTACAGCCCTGGTCCTCGGGCTGGCGCTGGCATTGCTGGTGTTACTGACGGGCTTCGGCATTCGCCCGGACATTGGGCAAGTCGCGGCGACACCGCTGTTCTGGGCCAAGCTTGCGCTGCCGGCGAGCCTGCTTGCGGGCGCTCTGCTGGTAACCACGCGACTGGCCAGACCGGGAGCGCCTGTGGGTAACGGCTGGGTCACTGTCGCAGCGCCGGTGGTAGCGGTTTGGCTGGCGGCGTTGGGCCTGTTGCTCAGCGTTTCGGCCCATAACCGTTGGGCACTGATTTTCGGAGAAACCTGGCGAGTCTGCCCGGTGAACATTGCGCTACTGTCGATTCCAGCGTTCGTCTGCGTGTTCTGGGCAATCCGCGGCTTTGCGCCGACCCGGCTGCGTCTTGCCGGCGCAGCCGGGGGGTTGTTGGCCGGTTCGATGGCAACCCTAGCCTACAGCCTGCATTGTCCTGAGATGAGTGTCGCCTTCTGGGCCGTTTGGTATGTGCTCGGCATGCTCATACCCACCGCCGTCGGCGCCCTCCTCGGCCCACGACTGTTGCGCTGGTAAGCCGCACAACGCGCATTTTCTTCAATACCGCGGCAGTTCCCGCTCCTATCGTCGCGCTGATGTTCATGCGTACTTTCAGGAGCTTTCGATGAGTCTTTTGCTGTCCATGGCCGCCTTCGCGCTGGCTTCCTCCATATCGCCCGGCCCGGTCAACATCGTCGCGCTAAGCGCTGGCGCGCAGTTCGGTTTGCGGCCAGCCATGCGTCACGTCAGCGGCGCAACCATTGGCTTCACGCTGCTACTGTTGCTGATCGGGCTGGGGCTGAACGAACTTCTCGATCATTGGCCCTGGCTGACCGAGTCGATCAAGCTGGCTGGCGTGGCATTTCTGCTGTACATGGCGTTTCGGCTGGCCGCAGACAACGGTCGCCTGAATGCAGACAAGCCTGCGATGCGGCCGACGATGCTGTATGGCGCAGCGATGCAGTGGCTCAATCCCAAAGCCTGGCTGGCCTCGGTAGCGGGCATGGGCTTGTTCGCTGCCGCGGGCGACGCGCCCTCAGTCTGGCGCTTCGCAGCGATCTACTTCGTGATCTGCTATGCCTCACTGGCGTGTTGGGCGTATGCGGGCACCTTCCTGCGGCAACATCTCGACAAGCCCGCACGGGTACGGCTGTTCAATCGGGTGATGGCAGCGCTGCTGGTCGCCAGCGCGGCTTACCTGCTGCTGACCTGACGGGTGTCGTGGCGCACGTTTCGGCTTCCTGTCCGATAGTGCCCGGGCGTGGCGGCCAGCAGTTGCTTGAAGGCGCGCTGCAGGTGCGCCTGGTCAGCAAACCCCGCATCCAGCGCCACATCTGCAATAGGCCGGCCACGCCGCAGCTCGGCGCGCGCAAACTGCACGCGCCGATTGGTCAGATAGGCATGTGGAGTCATCCCGAACTGTTTTTTGAAGGCGCGGATGAGGCTCGACGGTGAGACGCCTGCCATGAGGCTGATCTCGCCCAGCTTGAGGGAGCGCTGATAATTGTCGGCGATGAACTCGGCGGCACGCTGCAGTTTCAGGTCACTCTCCGGGAGCCCGACCTCGAGCCCTAGTCGCTCGTGCAGCAAAGAGAAGAAAGATACGGCGGCGGTTTCCTTTTGCAGCAAGTCGGCGTTGTCATCGACGAGCACTGCATGAAAGCGGCGAAAGCCCGACTGCAGCAGCGGATCGCGGGTCATTATTGGGGCGAAGCAGCGAAAACCGCCGCCCCCCATCCCCAGGTCGTCCTGCAACTGACTCATCCAGCCAGCATCGACATAAAGCATGCGATACGCCCATGGCTGATTCTGGATCGGATTGCAGGCGTGTACATCGCCGGGGTTCATTAGCACCAGCGTGCCGGCTTCGACGCGGCACTGATGGTCGCCGTTGATGCAGGTACTGGCGCCGCTGTCGATCAACCCGATGGAGAAGGTTTCGTGGCTGTGCCGCGCATAGCAGACGCGGCGGCCATCTTCTACAGTGCGCGACTCGATGAACGGCAGCGCCTCATCGCGCCAGAAACTGGACTCCGAAGCTGAACGAGACTGGGCGAGGACGTGCTGATGCATGGTCGAATCTGTAACGGCAGTCGGGAACCTCAGCGTAGCCGAAAACGGGGCGATTGATTGGCAGCCTGCTGTGTTTCGGCATGGCGAGCAATGGCCTTCGGGGCAACGGGAACGGCCATCAGAGAATTTCCAAACCCTCGCACTTGTAATCACCAATGAAGATATCGTCCTGCAGCACCTCGCCGTCGAGGTTGAAGCAGAACAGGTAGCTCTCGGTTCGAGAGCCGATCTCGACGCTTTTCAGGCCAACGCACTCGTTGGGATGGCCCGGCAGTATCTTAAACGATGAAATGCCCCGCTCAGGAACCCGCTGACCAACCTCAAGGGTCCGGATCTGGCTGAAGTCTTCGTTGGCAATAATCAAGGTGTTGGCGCCACGCTCCCGCTCATCGATCGCCTCGTCGAATGGCTCGGTCGAGATCTTGCGCGGAAAGAAAAGCCACTCACGGCGATACGGGTGCCACTCGGCCGCCTCGTGGATCACATAGCCGTCCGGCCCGACGCCCAGCGCGTCGCGGATGCGTTGATAGCGCTCCGACCAGTCCACGCTTTGTACGGCGTAGTGGCGGTCGAGCAGCTTCACCCACTCCTCAGAGGCCCTCTTGCCGTGGCTGCCGACGACCAATTTGTCGTTGTAGAGCGTTGCCCACTCCGCTTTGAAACCCTTGAAGGCTTCGTCGCCGCTGCCGGTCATGAGAATGTTTCGAGGCACCAGCTGGTTCTGGTCGCGGATCTCACAGACCAATCCGGTGCGGTCGTCGAAGGTCACCAAGCGCTTGCCGAACATGGCCAGCTCGGAGAATTCAGCGCCGCGCCCGCCCTCGGCGATCAGGCTGACTAGCTGAAACTCGCCACCCTCATGCTCAGGGATGTCCTCGAAACGGTAGTTTGGCTTGCCCGTTTGCGGGTCGACGTCACGGTGCAGTCGATCATGGCGCAGGGTTGATTGCCAGGCGATTTGGCCGCTGTCCAGTTCAACCTGGGACGCGTGGTCTTCATCTGTGATGATGGCCAGCAAGTATTCACGGGTGGTGCTGTCGTAACGTTCGAGTCGCCGAACGTCGAAGTGCGATTCGCTCATGAGGTCAGGTGCTCGTCGGTGTTTGGCGCCACCGGCACGCCCGGTGGCTCGTCAGGTTTCGGACAGCGGGAACCTCGCAAGTTCACCGGCAGTGAACAGCACCTCAGCGGCTGCAGAACGGCTGCGTCTGTTTTACTGTCGGAACCTGAACCACGTATCCAGATGGGACCGCATGATTTTTCAGTTCTCAACTCGACAGCGTTCGACTGTCGACTCGCACGCACCAACGCCGACTCTCTCCAGCCGGGCTGCGCGCCGACTCGCCGTTACGCTCACCAGCGCCTTGATGCTCGGCCTGGCCGGCTGCGGCACGCAAAAACCGGAGGTGCCTGCGCCCCGGCCGGACGAAGTCCGCGCCAAGATCGTCCGGCTGATCCCCAGCAACATCCCGAATCGACAGGGCTGGGCCACCGACATCTACGCCGCCTTCGATGCGCTGGCGATCCCGCCGACTAACGAGAACCTCTGCGCCGTCCTGGCCGTCACGGTGCAGGAATCCACTTTCCAGGCGACCCCACCGGTCCCAGGCCTGGCGAAAATTGCCCGCGATGAGATCTACCGGCGCGCGTCCCGACTGCATGTCCCACGCTTTATCGTAGATGCGGCCTTGGACGTTCAATCACCCAACGGCAAGACCTACAGCCAGCGCCTCGCGGCGGTGCGCACTGAAGAACAGCTGAGCGCAATCTTCGACGACTTCCTCGGCATCATGCCGCTCGGCAAACAGCTGTTCGGCACGCTCAACCCAGTCAAGACCGGTGGCCCCATGCAAGTCAGTATCGCCTTCGCCGAAGACCGCGCACGCGACTATCCCTACCGCCGTGAAGGCTCTATCCGGGATGAGGTGTTCACTCGCCGCGGCGGTATGTACTTCGGCATTGCACATCTGCTGGACTACCCCGCTAGTTACACCCAGCCGCTGTACCGCTTCGCAGACTTCAATGCCGGCTGGTATGCCAGCCGCAACGCCGCGTTTCAGGCCGCGGTCAGCCGCGCGAGCGGGATCAAGCTGACCCTCGATGGCGATCTGATCATTCATGGCAGCAGCAAAGCCGGCCAGACCGAGCGTGCGGTTCGTTCGCTAGCGGGCAAGCTCGACATGAGCGAGACAGCGATTCGCAACGCACTGGAGCGCGGCGACACGCACGGATTCGAGAAAACCACGCTGTATGAGCGCGTGTTCGCCTTGGCTGAGAAGCGTGCAGGAAAGCCTCTGCCCCGCGCGGTGCTGCCTGGCATTCGGCTGGAAAGTCCGAAGATCACACGCAACCTGACGACCGCCTGGTTTGCCAATCGAGTCAATGATCGCCATCTGGCGTGCATGAAACGCGCAGGCCGCTAGCGGAACATTTTGTTACCGGCACCCCTCGCAATAGAGGTACTGCGAACTCGGAGCCTTCATGTCCCAGCTGAACATTGCACTTGCCATCATGGGCGGCGTTGCCGTCTGTATTGCCTTGCTGTCGGCGCTGATCAAGCGTAGCCCTGTATCCGAGCCGGCGCTCGCCGTGCTGGTCGGCCTTGCCGTCGGTCCATATGGCTTGAGTTGGCTCGATCTCGCACGCTGGGGCGAGACCTTCAGCATTCTCGAGCAAGCGGCGCGGCTGACGCTGGCGATCGGACTGATGGGTGTTGCCCTGCGCCTGCAGCGTGCGGCGCTCAAGGCCATGCTCAAGCCCGTCATGCTCTTGCTGATCTTCGTCATGCTCGGCATGTGGCTGGTGTCATCCCTGTTGGCCGGTTGGCTGCTGGGGTTGTCGCTGTGGGCAGCCCTGCTGCTGGGTGCAGTGGTCACACCGACCGACCCGGTAGTCGCCAGCTCGATCGTGACCGGCAAGTTCGCAAAACAGCACCTCCCGTTGCGGCTGCGCGACACCCTGTCGGCCGAATCCGGAGCCAACGACGGCCTGGCTTACGCCTTCGTTATGCTGCCAATTCTCATGCTCAGCCATTCGCCTGATCAGGCCTGGTCGCGCTGGCTCATCGAGTCGGTACTGATCGGCATCGGTGGTGCCGCGTTGATGGGCGCAATCGTGGGTTTTGCAGCAGCCAAGCTGCTGGCCGTTGCAGAGCACAAGAAGCTGGTTGCCAGTTCCTCTCTGCTGGGCTACACCGTGGCGTTCTCGCTATTGACGCTGGGACTCGCCAAGCTACTGCAGACAGATGGCGTGCTGGCGGTATTCGCAGCGGGGCTGGCATTCAACCTCTTCAGCGAGAAGCACGAAGAGCAGGAAGAAGAAAACATCCAGGAAGCAGTGGCAAAGCTATTCACGCTGCCGATGTTTGTGATCTTCGGCATCGCTCTTCCCTTGCACGAGTGGGTAGCGCTGGGATGGCCGCTGGTGGCGCTTGCGTTGCTGGTTCTGCTGTTGCGCAGGCCTCCGGTGGTGATGGTGATGTCCAGCACCTGGCGCCATTCGCTCAATTCCCGCGACTCGCTCTACCTCGGCTGGTTCGGCCCGCTGGGTATCGCCGCGATCTACTACGCCGCGCTCGCCCATAGCCATCTGCACGATCCGCTCTATTGGCATGCGGCGAGCGCGTTGATCTTCGCATCGATCATGATTCACGGCGTGTCCGCGGCACCGCTGTCGCGTCTGTATGCACGCCATCCCGGCACAGCGCCGCGAGGCAGCGCTCACCTGGACGAGTAGTCTGGCTGAGCCAATAGAACGAAGCGGGCGGACCGCGTTGGGGCGAGGCAATCAGCCCATCAGCCCCATTCCCGCAAGCACGAACGCGCCGACCGCCACAATCAGCCCAAGGACGATGGCTGCTCCGTCTCGGGTGGTGATACCCAGACCGAACAGGCAGATGGCCGAGAACGGCGCGGTGCTGGCGAAGGGCAACAGTTCAAGCGGAGGCACCGAGGTCGCAAGCACTACGCAGAGCACCGCAATCACTCGTAGAAAGCTGTTGCTGGTGGCCCAGACCAAACGCTTATTGCTCACTTTGTCCAGCCAGCGCACAACCGGACGGATTTTGTTCAGGCCCTTCTCAAGCTTCTGACCGCTGACCGAGCGATGCGCGAGAAATCCGGGCATCCAGAAATGATGCCGACCCAACAACATCTGGATGGCGAACAACGCGACGATCAGTGCGAGCATGCTCGGCACGCCGGGAATACCGCCGACCGGGCTGATCTCGATGATTGCAGGAACGAACAGGAACGGCCCGAAACTGCGCTGACCGATTTTGTCCTGAATGTCGCCAACCGATACCTTAGATTGGTTATCGCCTAACTCGACGACACCGTCGATCACTTGTTCAAGACAGTCATGTTCGTGTTCGCGCTTGTTGGTCTCGGTCATGCGGTCCTCCTCGTCGCAGTAGGGCTGTGGATACGGCAGGATGCCGCTGCGACACCTAAAGCACTGTTCCGCTGACATAATTCTCTGATGAGCTACGGCAAGTTATCTGTGATCGCGAAACAGCAAAGAACAGTCACAGCCTTGTTGCACCAAACTTGTACAACTTACAACCATGCGACTTGCCATCATTACCATGCCGCTTAATCAAACGGCATAAAAAAACGGAACTTGCTTAGCAAGTTCCGTTTATGTTCGCTTACGTTAGCAATAATGCGTTAACGTGTTACGATTTGCGGCCGCCGCCGTGGCTGTTCTCGCCGCCTTTTTTACCGGCTTCAGAGGCCTTCTCGCGGTCGTTGGCAAAGTTGCCACCGCTGTTCTGGCCGCCTTTCTGGCCGGCTTCAGAAGCTTTCTCGCGGTCGTTAGCGAAGTTGCCGCCGCTGTTCTGACCGCCCTTCTGGCCGGCTTCGGAGGCGCGCTGCGGATCGTTGGCAAAGTTGCCGCCGCTGTTGTGACCGCCTTTTTGCCCAGCTTCGGAGGCCTTTTCGCGGTCGTTTGCAAAGTTACCCGGATTTCCGCTCTTATCGTTCGACATGAGATTACTCCAGTTACTTGGTGGTACTTAAAATGGCGACCGCTTTGCAGCCGCCTCACTATCTCGGAGGACAAGAGCGGCCCAAGAGTTCTAAAAAAAAAGTATATCTAGATGAACGGCGTACAGTTCAAACTGCCATTACAAGCGCAACACATAGACAATAAATAATTGCATTTAGATAGCAACGAAACGCTAGATGCCCCACCCGCGCCAGTTACACCGCTATATATACTTTCTCCACACTCGGCGAGCGCCAACGATCAAGGTATGCGATCCGAAAACGCCGTTCATCGGCGCGCCGAAACGGGCTGGGTTTGTCAACAACCTGTAACCGAATCCGGGCAGTCTCGGAGCCATGGAAAGCCGCGACGGCTGGCGCAAGGATGCGACTTTTTTCAGGACCACCAACCACTCGACCGAGACATTGGAGGCCACATGAGCAGCAAAACTCTAGAAACCCTGGTCAAGCGATCCGACCTCAACCCCAAGCAGCCGCTTGAGTTCTGGAGGCAGCTGCGGCGCTGTAAGACTGACTATCGCCCAAGCGCGGCGGCACTGGCGAGGCGTGCGTCGATGGACCTCGAGTGCTGCGCGGCCGGCCGATAAGCATCGTCTAGCCGGCATACCCCGTACGTCGCCCTTACGTTGCAACAGAACAAACAGAAACGGGCTCAGCGTTGAGCCCGCAGGCGCGCAGGTTTAACAGTACGCCTGCCCTCTCAGATGACGGGTGAGGTCGAAAGCCATTCGCTCTCTCGCTCAGATACGACGCGACCAGAACCCTCAATCGAGCCTGTACCGCCGAAGCGAGCAGAAGGCTTCTGCAGCGGTTTGGTCATCGCTCACGCCTGGGTGGCGCGCTCCTGACGGAGCAAAAGCCAGACGATTCCGAGCGCGCCTACTGCCACCACCGCAGCGCCAAGAAAGATGCTCTGCATGCCGATGTAAGCCGCTAGCACGCCCATGATCGCGCCAGACAGACCCAGCGACAGGTCGAAGAACATGGCGAACACGCTGAGGCCCGAGCTGCGATTGGCCGTTCCCACGCGTGACACTACGCCAACCCCCAGCGCGGGATAGAGCAAGGACAGCCCGCAGCCCGTCAGCGCGGAGCCTGCCAGGGCAAAGCTGGGCGCCTCCGCAAGCCAGAGCAACAAGAGCCCGAAAATCTCCACCACCAGGCACACCATCGCCACCGAATAACCGCCGACGCGGTTGATGAGGTTCGGACACAACAACCGCGTCCCGATAAAGGCAAACGCAAAGGCAGTGAGGCACCAGGCCGCGCCATCCCAGCCGCGGGCGTTGTAGTACAGCGCGATGAAAGCGGTCAATGTGCCGTAACCAATGGTGGCCAACGCCAGACTGATACCAGGCGGTGCGACCTTCCACAGGACTTTGCCGAACGGCAAGCGCTTGCCCGGATTCAGCGGTGCATCACCGCGCCGCCAAGCCAATGCGAGGCCGGTCGAGGCAAGCGCCATCGTCACGACACCCAGGCTCCACAGGCCCAAGGATTGAGTGAGAAAGACACCAAGCGGTGCGCCGATCCCGACGCCGCCATAAGCCGCCACGCCATTCCAGGAGATCATTCGCGCTGTGCTTTCCGCGCCCAGTCGGCTGATGCCCCAGCTGATCGCCGATATGCCGATCAAGCTCTGCGCAAACCCAAGAATCAACCGGCTGCCGACCATCACGGCGATGCTTGCCATCGGCCAGGATTCCAGCAACGCCGACGCGAGCAGCAACAGGCCACTCAGCAACCCGGACGCCATGCCGATCAACACGGTCTTCTTCGCCCCGCGCTCGTCCGCCAACCGTCCCGCAAGCGGGCGGCAGAGCAAGGTGGTCAGGTATTGCGCACCGATCACGATGCCGGCGATAGCAGTGCTGAAGCCGAGATTTTCGTGGATGTAGCCCGGCAGCGACGCCAACGGGATGCCGATGGAAATGAACGAGATGAAGTTGAACACCACCAGAGACAGGATGAAGAAGGTGTCGTTGGCAGGAGGTTTCGCAGCGGGCATCGGATCGCCTGTTGAGATGAGCGGAAGGAAGATGACACGGCGGGCCAAACCGAGCCCGGCGCCTATGGAGCGCCGAGGTAGCGCGCGGGTCGTCCGAGGTTAGGACCACTAAGTGATTGGTCCGATCTTGCCCAAGCGGAAGTCATCATACAACCACCATCAGGCCGATGGCGCGCTCGATTCAGGTCTCGCTCGCCACAGCTGCGACCTTCGGCCGGCGCCATTGGGGCAAACCGATCAGGATTACCGCGCTGACGATAACCGTCATCGCCAACCACTCCTCAGGCCCGATGCGCTCACCGGCAAACGTAATACCCAGCAGTACCGCCACCACCGGATTTACATACGCGTAACTGGTCGCAGCTGCCGGTCGCACATGCTTGAGCAGATACAGGTAGGCGCTGAACGCGACGATGGACCCGAGAAACGTCAAGTAGATCAACGCAAGCCAGCCGCCCATGTCTGGCATCTGCTGCAGGCGCTCGCCACTCACCAGGCTGCCGAATAACAACACGGCGCCACCGACGAGCATCTGTGCTGCACTCGCCATTGCACCGTTCGGCAGGCTGAGGTGGCGACTCCACATCGAACCGAACGCCCAGCTCGCCGCTGCGAGCAACACGATCACCGCGCCCAGAGGGCTGGCCTGAAGGTTGTGTCCAAGATTGAGCAAGCCGATGCCGATCAGCCCCAGCAGGATCCCGCCCCACTCCAGACCCGTGGTTCGCTGGCCCCAGATCAAGCCGAACAGCAAGGCAAACAGCGGCACGGTGGCAATCGCCAGCGCCGCAACCGCCGACGCTACCCCAAGGTGCTCGGCAATGGTGACACCGCCATTGCCGCAACTGAGCAGGAGGAAGCCGACGGTTGCACATGACCGCCACTCCTTGGCGGTCGGCATCGGGACACCGCGCCAACGCAACCAGGCAAACATCAGGCTACCGGCCACGACGAAACGCAGCCCGGCCAGCAACATCGGCGGCCACGACTGGACGCCGATACGAATCACAAAATAGGTCGAACCCCAGATCAGATACAGGGCGGCAAAAGCGCCCACGAGCAGCAGCGGAAAGCGGCGCGAAGACATGACGTGAGGCCCGAGCGGGTGGTGGGATCGACCATTCTAGATAGCCCGCTTAGCCAAGAATAAGCACAGTCAGCCATTTGTTTAGCGGTGCAGTTAGGCGCAGCGCCTCACCGCTTAGCAGTGATTGAGGCCGAAGGGATCATCGATGCTGTGGCTCGGCTCGGTGAACCAGCGCGGTCCACTCTCGCTCATGTAGAAGTGGTCCTCCAGGCGAATGCCGAACTCACCGGGCACGCAGATCATCGGTTCGTTGCTGAAACACATGCCGACGTCGATGGGTGTCTGGTCGCCGCGGACCAGATAGGGGCTTTCATGGATTTCCAGCCCGATCCCGTGACCGGTGCGATGAGGAAGGCCCGGCAATTGGTAATCGGGACCGAGGCCGCAGGCTTCGAGCGCGCCTCGCGCCGCCTCGTCCACTTCTTCACAGCGCGCACCCAGGCGGGCCGCCGCAAAGGCGGCCAACTGTGCGTCCTTTTCGAAGGTCCACAATGCCCGCTGGTGTTCGCTCGGCTCGCCGAAGACGTAACTGCGGGTGATGTCCGACAGGTAACTGTGCACACGACAGCCCGTGTCGATCAGGACCATGTCACCGCGCTTGAGCGTTTGCGGATACTTCACACCATGGGGAAATGCACTCGCTTCGCCGAACAGCACGATGCAGAAGGTTGACCCTGGCGCACCGACTGCCCGGTGCGCCAGCTCGATAAACCGAACCACTTCGGTGGTGCTGATGCCCTCGTACAGGATGCTCGCCGCCGCTTTGTGCACTTCCAGCGTCATGTCCTTAGCCCGTTGCATCAAGGCGATCTCGGCACTCGATTTACGCTGCCGGCAATAGCTTGTCACGGCGCTCGCATCGGTGAAGGCGTAGCCTGGATCCAGCAAGCGCAGGCCGTCGAACATGAAAAACGGCAACGACGGACACAGACCAATGCATGGGCGGAGACTGGTGTTCGGCTGGATGCCCATGCGCTGCAAACAGTCGAGCAACAAACGATAGGGGCTTTCGTGTTCCCGCCACCCGTTGACTGCACCATCAACCACCATGAAGTCGCGAATCGTGCCCTCTTCGAAGGCCGGCGCCAGGTACTCCAGCGCACCATCGGCGGGCAGGATTGCACCAACCATGCGCTCGCTCGGGCTCCAGCGCACGCCGGTGAAGTACTCGAGATTCGCGCCCGCGCTAAGAAAAGCGGCGTCGAGGCCAAGCTGTCTCATGCGCCGCTGTGCCTTGTCGATACGGTCCAGGTACTCGTCTTGCGCTATCGGCTCGACGCCATCCAGCATGTTGCGCAAGCGCCCAAGCGCTTCTTCCTGCGTACTGCCGCCGACACCGATGGTCATGCCTGTTCTCCGAAACCAGCCGAAAATGTTCGCCGAATTTAAGTACAGCTTAATTTTTCTGGCAAAGTTTTTTTCTGCGGTGCCGTGAAAAAGCCAAAATCAAGGCTGGCGCGAGCCTGTCCCGCTGGCCGTATACTGGCCACTTTCACAAGGCGAATTTCATGACAGTCGACCGTATCGGCGAGCGATTGCGTCGTCACAGGCGCGCCGCGAACAAGACCCTGAACCAGGTAGCCAAGGAGTCGGGGCTGACAGCGAGTTTCCTGTCCCAGGCCGAACGTAACCTTACGGGTGTCTCGATTTCGTCGCTGGCGAACATCGCAAAATCGCTCGGCGTCCCGCTCAATTCGCTGTTTGATCAGCCCAGCCAACCGCAGCCAGATTCCCACCAGGGCGAACGAGTTCGTTACACCATCGAAGGCCAGCCGCTGGCGTACGAGCGCCTGTCTACAAGCTTTCCAGGCAATCTGCTGAACGCCGTCAAAGTCAGCATGCCAGTGGGTTACCAGTCCGAACTCATTGCCCACGAAGGCGCCGAATTCGCCTATGTCCTCTCCGGACGGATCATCTACACGGTCGATGGTCGCGACTATCCGTTGGCCAGCGGCGACTCCATACATTTCGATGCGGGCAAGCCTCACCACCTAGCCAACGTAGGCGATCAACCGGCCGAAGTGCTCACCGTAACGACCATGGGCCTGTTCGACGATTTGACCACCCGCTAGCTGGCACCGCTATTGCTTGATCTCGATACCTGAAGCTCGCCAACGAAATTTAGCAGCGCTTAATTTCTGTTGACCGTGTTTTCAGCATGACTTAATTTCGAGGCAGGCTAGGCTGTGATCTTCAGGACGCAGCCGCCAACAGTGTTCTGCGCCGAGCGGGCGAACCCCCACGGCGACACCGGCGTGCAGTGAGCCACTGTTCGGTCCACGAGACCAACCCTCGATGAACATAAAAAAGAATGAGGTTTGCATGCGAAACACTCTCTCCATCCGAGCATTGCTCGCCGCGGGACTGATCCTCGGCTCGCCCCTCAGCTTCGCCGCCAGCAGCCTGGTGTACTGCTCCGAGGGCAGCCCCGCCGGTTTCGATCCCGGTCAGTACACCACCGGTACAGACTTCGACGCCGCCTCGGAAACTGTATTCAATCGTCTCGCCCAATTCGAACGAGGCGGCACTCGCGCCCTCCCCGCGCTGGCGACCAAATGGGAGGTCAGCGATGACGGCCTCACCTATACTTTCCATCTGCGTCCCGGAGTCAAGTTTCATACCACTGACTACTTCAAGCCCAGCCGCGAGTTTAATTCCGACGACGTCCTCTTCACTTTCCAGCGCATGCTCGACAAGGAGCATCCGTTCCGCAAGGCGTACGCCAGCGAGTTCCCCTATTTCGTCGACATGGGCATGGACAAGAACATCACCAAGGTCGAAAAGCTCGACGACATGACGGTCCGCTTTACCCTCGACAAAGTAGATGCCGCCTTCATACAGAACCTCGCGATGAACTTCGCCGCGATCCATTCAGCTGAATATGCCGATCAGTTGCTCCAAGCCGGCAATAGTGAACAGATCAACCAGAAGCCCATTGGCACTGGGCCGTTCGTGTTCAGCCGCTACCAGAAAGACGCTCAGATCCGCTTCAAGGGCAACAAGGAATACTGGAAACCCGAAGACGTGAAGATCGATAACTTGATTTTCGCGATCACGACCGACGCCTCGGTCCGCGCGCAGAAGCTTCGTGCCGGGGAATGCCAGGTCACGCTCAACCCTCGCCCGGCGGACATCGAAGCGTTGCAGAAAGATCCCAACATCGAGGTACCGAGCCAACCCGGCTTTAACCTCGGTTACATCGCCTACAACGTTGAGCACGAGCCACTCGGCAAGCTTGAGGTGCGCAAGGCGTTGGACATGGCCGTCGACAAGAAATCCATCATCGAGGCCGTCTATCAGGGGGCCGGCCAATTGGCTGTGAACGCCCTTCCGCCCACTCAGTGGTCTTACGACGAGAGCATCAAGGGCACCGAATACAACCCGGAAAAAGCGCGCGAATTGCTTAAACAGGCAGGCATCAAGGAAGGCACCGAAATCACCCTGTGGGCAATGCCCGTGCAGCGCCCCTACAACCCCAACGCCAAGCTGATGGCGCAAATGATCCAGGCTGATTGGGCGAAGATCGGCATCAAGGCACGCATCGTGAGCTACGAATGGGGCGAATACATCAAGCGCGGCCATGCGGGGGAACATGACGCCATGCTGATAGGCTGGACTGGGGACAATGGCGACCCGGACAACTGGATGAACACTCTGTATGGCTGTGATGCCGTAAATGGCAACAACTGGTCCAGATGGTGCGACGCGACATACGACAAAGTGGTCAAGGATGCCAAGCGCATTACGGATCAGGCTGAACGCACAAAGCTGTATGAACAGGCGCAGCAGATCATTCAGGAGCAGGTGCCCATCACGCCTATTGCCCACTCCACCGTCTACCAACCGATGCGCAACAGCGTGGAGGGCTTCGAAATCAGCCCCTTCGGGCGCAACTCCTTCTATGGCGTAGAAAACAAGCGTTGATAGTAGCGAAGCCAGGCCTGCCCCTTGGGCAGGTCTGGCTGACCTCCTTTGCATGTTTTGGACTGCCGGTCCGCACAGCCAAGCGCTATCAGCCCAACGAAAGTCGCGAACTTGAGTACGGCGATCGAGGCTGTGCTGTCGCGTTGCCATAGTTTTACCAGGAGTTCTGCAATGTTCAGCTTCATAGCCCGCCGCGTGGGTCTGCTGATACCCACCTTTTTCGGCATCACGCTACTCACCTTTGCCCTGATTCGCATGATCCCCGGGGATCCGGTGGAAGTGATGATGGGAGAGCGAAAAGTCGATCCGGAGATGCATGCCCAGGCCATGGAGCGGCTGGGTCTGAACAAGCCACTCTACCTGCAGTATTTCGATTACATCGGCAATCTGGCGCAAGGTGATCTTGGCGAGTCGCTGCGTACACGCACCAGCGTCTGGAAAGAGTTCACTACCCTGTTTCCCGCCACCCTTGAGCTTGCCTTCGCGGCACTGATCATCGCTGGCACCCTGGGTCTGCTGGCTGGCGTGGTCGCCGCACTGAAACGCGGCTCGCTGTTCGACCATGGCGTCATGGGCGTTTCGCTGGTGGGTTACTCAATGCCGATCTTCTGGTGGGGGCTGATTCTCATCATGTTTTTCTCCGTAGGCCTTGGCTGGACGCCTGTTTCGGGGCGAATCGACCTGCTCTACGACGTACCGCCCGTCACCGGCTTCATGCTGATCGACACCCTGCTTAGCGAAGAAGAAGGCGCATTTCTGGACGCTCTTCACCACATGATTCTCCCGGCAGTGGTGCTGGCGACGATTCCCCTGGCGGTCATCGCCCGCATGACGCGCTCGGCGATGCTCGAAGTGCTGCGCGAAGATTATGTCCGCACGGCTCGGGCGAAAGGTTTATCGCCGAACCGAGTGGTGTTCGTTCATGGGCTGCGCAACGCGCTGATCCCCGTCCTGACCGTGTTCGGCTTGCAGATCGGCACCCTGCTGGCCGGAGCCGTACTGACCGAGACCATCTTCTCCTGGCCGGGCATCGGCAAGTGGCTGATCGAATCCATTGGCGCCCGCGACTACCCAGTAGTGCAGAACGGCATCTTGCTGGTCGCCTGCCTCGTCATCCTGGTCAATTTCACCGTGGACATCCTCTACGGCCTGGCCAACCCCCGTATTCGCCACCAGCGCTAAGGAGGCCGAAGCATGAACAGCATCGAGACCCTGCCGGCCGCCGAACCGACTGCTTATTACCCGTCACCCCTTCGGGAGTTCTGGAGTGCCTTTCGCCGCAACAAAGGCGCACTGGGTGGCCTGATCTTTATGGTGTTGCTGGTTGCCTGCGCCCTGTTCGCACCGGCTTTGGCGCCCTACAACCCCAGCGAACAATTTCGCGACTTTTTGCTCACCCCGCCAGCATGGCAGGAAGGCGGGACGGCGCAATTCATACTTGGCACCGACGAGCTCGGGCGGGACATGCTTTCGCGGCTGATCCACGGGGCGCGGCTGTCGCTGCTGATCGGCCTCGCTTCGGTCGTCTTTTCACTGCTGCCCGGCATCCTGCTCGGCCTGCTGGCAGGCTTTTCACCTACTCGGCTGGGGCCGTTCATCATGCGCTTGATGGACATCATGCTGGCCCTGCCCTCGCTGCTGTTGGCGGTAGCGATCGTGGCGATCCTCGGCCCAGGTTTGATCAATACCATCTTCGCCATCGCCATCGTCTCCCTGCCCTCCTACGTGCGGCTGACCCGGGCGGCGGTGATGACAGAACTCAACCGCGACTACGTGACAGCCTCGAAACTGGCCGGCGCCGGCACCTTGCGCTTGATGTTTATCAGCGTATTGCCGAACTGCATGGCGCCGCTGATCGTCCAGGCCACGCTCAGTTTTTCCTCAGCGATTCTCGACGCCGCCGCGCTGGGCTTTCTAGGCCTCGGGGTGCAGCCGCCTACGCCGGAATGGGGAACGATGCTGGCCTCTGCGCGTGACTATATCGAGCGCGCCTGGTGGGTCGTATCCCTCCCAGGCTTGGCGATCCTGCTCAGCGTTCTGGCCATCAACCTCTTCGGTGACGGGCTTCGCGATGCGCTTGATCCCAAGCTTAAGAATGCCGCGTGAGGGGTCCACAGATGCTTCGTTCAGAACTTACGGACACAAGGGACAACCGCCCATGAGCCTCCTCGAGATTCAAAACCTGTCGGTGCGCTTTGGAGACGACGGCGCGCCACCTGTAGTGGACGGGCTAGACCTCAGCGTCGACAAAGGTGAAGTGCTGGCCATCGTCGGTGAGTCCGGCTCTGGCAAGTCAGTCACGATGATGGCCTTGATGGGACTGGTCGATGCGCCGGGCAAAGTGGCGGCTGATCGCCTCCAGTTCGCTGGCCAGGATTTGTTGACTCTCAAGGGGCGCCAGCGCCGTCGAGTGATCGGCAAGGATTTGGCCATGGTCTTTCAGGACCCGATGACCGCGCTCAATCCCAGCTACACCGTGGGTTTCCAGATTGAAGAGGTGCTGCGACAGCATCTGGGCCTCAAGGGCAAAGCCGCTCGGCAGCGAGCACTCGAGCTGCTCGAGCGGGTTGAGATCCCCGGCGCCGCCAGCCGTCTGGACGCCTTCCCCCATCAGCTGTCCGGCGGCATGAGCCAGCGGGTGGCTATCGCCATGGCTATCGCAGGCGAGCCACAGCTGTTGATCGCCGACGAGCCGACCACAGCGCTCGATGTCACCATTCAGGCACAAATCATGGACCTGTTGCTGAGTCTGCAGCGCGACCAGAACATGGCACTCATCCTGATCACTCACGACCTGGCTGTGGTAGCCGAAACCGCTCAGCGCGTCTGTGTGATGTATGCGGGCCAAGCGGTCGAGACCGGGCGCGTACCAGAGCTGTTTGACGCACCCGCTCATCCGTACACCGAAGCGTTGCTCGCCTCCATACCAGAACATTCGAATAGCCGGCGTCTTGCGACCTTGCCGGGCATCGTCCCAGGTCGATACGACCGCCCGGCGGGCTGCCTGCTCTCGCCACGTTGCCCTTACGCTCAACCACGCTGCGGAGAACGACCGGCACTGGAACCCTACGACCGCGGCGAGGTGCGCTGCTTTTACCCGCGCAACATGACACCTGGCGAAGCACCTGAAGTGCTGCCGGAGTCGCAACGACCTATTCAGCCACCCGGAGAACACCATGCCTACTGAGCCGTCGACAGGCAGCGTGCTGTCCGCACGCGAGCTGACCCGCCACTACCAAATCTCACGTGGGCTGTTCAAACCACACGCCACCGTACGCGCGCTCAACGGCGTGTCCTTCGAACTGGCGTCCGGCGAAACGCTTGCGGTGGTGGGCGAATCCGGCTGCGGCAAGTCCACGCTTGCACGGGCTTTGACACTCATCGAGGAGCCGACGTCCGGATCGCTGCAGATTGCCGGGCAGGAAGTGGCAGGCGCAGACAAGGCTCAACGCAAACAGCTACGCCGCGACGTGCAGATGGTCTTCCAGAATCCCTATGCCTCGTTGAACCCAAGGCAGAAGATCGGCGACCAGTTGGCTGAGCCGCTTGTTATCAATACCGGGCTGTCACGCAGCGAACGCCGGGAGCGCGTGCAGGCGATGATGCAGCAGGTCGGGCTGCGTCCCGAGCACTACCAGCGCTATCCGCATATGTTCTCCGGCGGCCAGCGCCAGCGCATCGCCCTTGCGCGGGCCATGATGCTCAATCCGAAGGTGCTGATTGCCGACGAGCCGACTTCGGCGCTGGATGTGTCGATTCAAGCGCAGGTGCTGAACCTCTTCATGGATCTGCAGGAGCAGTTCAACGCCGGCTATGTCTTCATTTCTCACGATCTGGCCGTGGTACGTCACGTCGCGGACAAGGTATTGGTGATGTATTTCGGCAGCCCGATGGAAATGGGGCCAGCCGAGCTGATCTACACCCGCCCGCTACACCCCTACACTCAGGTGCTGCTGGCCGCGACGCCAAGCATTCGGCCTGACTTGACGAAGCCGAAAATCAAGGTCAGCGGCGAACTGCCCAACCCGCTCGACCCACCTACCGGCTGCGTTTTCCATACCCGCTGCCCTCACGCCACCGAACGCTGCAGTTCAGAAGTCCCGGCATTCCGCCCTTTGGACGACAGGCTGGTGGCCTGCCACTACGCCGAGGAGGTGGGCTCGGTACCCCAAACCGCTTCGGTAGCCTGAGGCGAGTCAAACCCGCGAGTTGCTTCATGAACTCAAACGAAAAAGGCCCCAGAACATGGGGCCTTTCTACTTGAGAGTGGCAGGGTCAGTGAGATTCGACGCCGCCGCCTATCTTGGATGACGCCTTAGACAAACGTTCAGCTAAATGGCGATTTGTCGTTCTCTCAAGCGCTCGAGCAGAGCCGGCCGTAGTGCAATGACGTCGAGTTCGATCACGCTAATCAACCCTGCTAATTGCGCTCGCGTAACCGATACGCCACACGGGAGCCCGGTCAAGACCAACGACTCCCCTGTCAACTCATCCAGCAGCATCGCCTGGATGGTCTGAGGAGAATCCATTGAGGCCGTGAACAACAGCGGCCTGAAGTGTTCCTGCACGAGCGCCAAAGCCTCGGGCAGCCTAATCCGGATCATCTGACAATTCCTTTTGTCCGAGCGGAAATTTTAGTTACCAAGCGCACCCATCGCTCGCCAAAGAAACGCCAACCACCTCACGTTTAAGCACGGGGTCACGTCAATCGTTGGGCAGAGGCCACGAGCTCGCTCAAATTATCCCATCTGAAGGGTTCACGCAGTGCGCCATCACTCAACGCCTCACACACTAGCTGGGGCAGGCGAAAATCGCGGCTTTGGCGTCTTAGGTCGGCTTTCGTCCTGCCGCACTCGCTCCCTTGGGACCAATCTGGGAACGCTTACACAGCCGTTCCCGTACCCCAGAAACGCTGAAGGCCCCGTAATACGGGGCCTTCAGTTCGTGATATGGCGGAGGAGGTGAGATTCGAACTCACGGAAGAGTTTCCCCTTCGACGGTTTTCAAGACCGTTGCATTCAACCGCTCTGCCACTCCTCCGCAGAGAGCGGGCGCAATAGTACCCGAACGAAACAGTCTGTCAAACACTGTCGTTAGGAGGAAACAAAAGCTCTGCTATGATCCGGGGCAATTCACCTTAGGCTGAATACATCTACAGGAGTGTCGCCATGCTCAAGCAACAGTACGCACCTACGCATACGCAGGTTGAACAGAAGGAAGTCAGCCGCGTTCTGCGCAACACCTACGGCCTGCTGGCCATCACCCTGGGCTTCAGCGCCTTCGTCGCCTACATGGCGATGCAAGCCAACGCAGCCTACCCGAACATCTTCGTGGTGCTGATCGGCTTCTACGGCCTGTTCTTCCTGACCGTGAAGCTGCGCAATTCCGCGTGGGGTCTGCTTTCGACTTTCGCCTTGACCGGTTTCATGGGTTACACGCTGGGGCCGATCCTCAATATGTACCTGGGCACTGCCAACGGTGGTGAACTGATTGCCTCGGCGCTGTCGATGACCGCTCTGGTGTTCTTTGGCCTGTCGGCGTTCGTGCTGATCACCCGTAAGGACATGAGCTTCCTCAGCGGTTTCATCACCGCTGGTTTCTTCGTCCTGCTCGGCGCAATGGTCGCTGGTTTCTTCTTCGAGATCAGTGGTCTGCAGCTGGCAATCAGCGCAGGCTTCGTGCTGTTCTCGTCGGTGTGCATCCTTTACCAGACCAGCGCCATCATTCATGGCGGCGAGCGTAACTACATCATGGCCACCATCGGTCTGTACGTTTCGCTGTACAACCTGTTCATCAGCCTGCTGCAGCTGATGGGCATCATGGGTGGCGACGACTGATCAGTACCCATCGAATCAGCCCGCTTCGGCGGGCTTTTTCGTTTCTAAAGCTGGCGTATCATGTCAGGCAGTCATGCAACGGTGGCCCATGAAATTCGCAATTGCTCTGTTTTCCCCTGCCCACTCCCCCGCCTCACGCCGCGCCTTGCGTTTCACCGAGGCGGTGCTGGCGGGCGGGCACGAGGTTGTCCGGCTGTTCCTTTATCAGGATGGTGTACACAGCGCGTCGGCCAACACAGTGACCGCGCAAGACGAACTGGATATCGCAGAGCAATGGCGTCAACTCATCAGTTTCCACGGGCTCGACGGTGTGGTCTGCATCGCCGCGGGTCTGCGCCGTGGCGTACTGGATGAACAAGAAGCCAAACGCCACCAGCGCCCTGCAGCGAACCTTGCAGCGGGTTGGGAGCTGTCCGGTCTGGGGCAGCTGCACGAAGCCAGCCAGCACGCCGACCGCCTGGTCTGCTTTGGAGGCCACTGATGGCGCGCTCGATGCTCATCATCACGCGGCAGTCGCCCTGGTCCGGTCCTTCCGCACGCGAGGCACTGGATATCGTTCTGGCCGGCGGCGCGTTCGAATTGCCACTCGGGCTGTTGTTTCTCGATGATGGGGTGTTTCAGCTAGCGCCTGCTCAGAAGGCCACTCAGCTGCAGCAAAAGGACCTGACGGCCAATCTGCAGGCACTTCCCATGTTTGGCATCGACGCGCTGTACGCGGCCAAGCGCAGCCTCAGCGAGCGCGGGCTGGATGAGGCCACGCTGTCGCTGCCGGTAGAGTTATTGGACGATGCCGGCCTACGCGCCCTTATTAACCGCTACGACCATGTGATCACGCTCTGATGGCAACTCTCCACCTGCTTTCACACTCCCCGTTTGCAGATAGCCGCCTGGCCAGCTGCTTGCATCTGGTCACTGCCGACGATGCGCTGTTGCTTTGTGGGGATGCGGTATATGCACTGAAGGACGGCACCGCCCAGCGGAAAGCGTTGGATCTGATGCCCGAGAGCATCGCGCTGTTTGCGCTGGACGAAGACGTGACCGCCCGTGGCATCAACTCCCTGCCGTCGCGCCTGCAGCAGGTCGACTATGACGGCTTCGTCGAGCTCTGCTGTCGTTATGACCGGACCAATTCTTGGCTATGAACGGGCTGATCATCAATGGCATAAGCGTTGCTGTGGATCAGGAAGGCTTCTTGGTTGATCTCAACGATTGGAGCGAGCCGGTCGCAAAAGCACTGGCGAACGCTGAAGGGATCACCCTCCAAGCCGAACACTGGGAAATTCTCCGGGTGCTGCGCGAGTTTTATCAGGAGTTTCAGCTGTCGCCCGCAACGCGTCCGCTGATCAAGTACACCGCATTGAAACTTGGCCCGGAAAAGGGCAACAGCATGCATCTGAACCGCCTATTCAAAGGCACCCCTGCCAAGCTGGCTGCAAAGCTGGCAGGCCTGCCGAAACCGAGCAATTGCATATGAGCCTGGTCACCCCTGCCGAACATCCTTTCGCCGTCTTCGTCCGCATTCTCGGCAAAGGCAAGCGCGGCGCCCGTGACTTGACCCGCGAAGAAGCGCGCGAAGCCATGGGCATGCTGCTTGACGGGAAGGCGGAAGACACGCAGCTCGGCGCTTTTCTCATGCTGTTACGGCACAAGGAAGAAAGTGCCGAAGAACTGGCGGGTTTCACCGAAGCCGTGCGCGAGCGCCTGCAAGCGCCAGCAATCGCGGTGGATATTGATTGGCCAAGCTATGCCGGCAAGAAGCGTCATCTGCCCTGGTATTTGCTTGCTGCAAAATGCCTGGCACACAACGGCATTCGGATTCTGATGCATGGCGGTGGCGCACACACCGCAGGTCGGATGTATACCGAGCAGCAGCTCGAGCTATTAGGTATCGCTAGTTGCCGCGACTGGGCTGAAACTGCCAATGCTCTGGATAAAGACAACCTCGCTTTCATGCCACTCGGTGCTTGGATGCCGGAGCTTCAGCGCATGATCGATCAGCGCAACATTCTCGGCCTGCGTTCCCCTATCCATTCGCTGGCTCGCATCCTCAATCCACTGAGTGCCCGCTGCGGACTGCAGAGCATCTTCCACCCGGGCTATCAGGCAAATCACAGGGAAGCCAGTCGGCTGCTGGGCGATACCTCAATAGTGATTAAGGGCGAAGGGGGCGAGATCGAGGTCAACCCCGATGGCGTTGCGCACCTGTACGGTACCCAGGCGGGCGAGTATTGGGACGAAGACTGGCCGGCGCTTTCGCCGCAACGTCACGTCAAACCTGCGCAGCTCGATCCGCAGCATCTGGTTGCTGTCTGGCAAGGTGCCGAAGATGCCTACGGCGAGCTTGCAGTCGTTGCGACGATGGCCTTGGCACTCCGAGGCCTCGACCACCCGCGTGAAGCAGCGTTCGATCAGGCTCGTGAGTTCTGGGCGCATCGGAATCTATCGACCTGAACGATTGGTTTGACCGGGCTTTACGACTCATCAATCGAGCCATGACACCTACACTGTTTTTAATTCGAAACCGTGGAGGTGAGCATGGGACTTCTGGTCGACGGCCAGTGGCAAGACCGCTGGTACGAAAACAGTAACGATGGAGAATTCCAGCGAGAGCAGGCCCAACGGCGAGACTGGGTCACCACGGACGGTTCGCCAGGGCCTGATAACCGCCCCGCCGTTCAGGCACAAGCAGGTCGCTATCATCTCTATGTATCGCTGGCCTGCCCCTGGGCTCATCGCACCCTGATTTATCGCAAACTCAAACAGCTCGAGCCGTTGATCGACGTTTCGGTGGTCAGCTGGCTGATGGCGGAGCACGGCTGGACATTCGACAAGCAACGCGGCTCGACTGGTGATGCGCTGGATGGCCTGAGCTATCTGCATCAGCGCTATACCGCTGATGACGCTCAGTACACCGGCCGTGTGACGGTTCCGGTGCTTTGGGATAAGCAGGAGCAACGCATCGTCAACAACGAATCGGCCGAGCTCATTCGCATCTTCAACGGCGCTTTCGATGATCTGACTGGCTCGAGGCTGGATCTCTACCCAGAGCCGCTACGTGCCGAGATCGACGTCCTCAACGAGCGCATCTATCCACGCGTCAACAATGGCGTCTACCGGGCCGGGTTTGCGTCAACGCAGAAGGCCTACGAAGCAGCATTCGATGAATTGTTCGCCGAGCTCGATAGGCTCGAACAGCGGCTCAACGAGCATCGCTACCTGACCGGCGAATACCTGACGGAGGCGGATTGGCGTCTGTTCACCACCATCGTTCGCTTCGATGCCGTCTACCACGGTCACTTCAAATGCAACTTGAGACGGATCGAAGACTATCCCAACCTTTCGAGCTGGCTACGAGAGCTGTACCAGTGGCCGGGGATTGCCGAGACCGTCGACTTCACCCACATCAAGCACCACTACTACGCCAGTCACCGGCATATCAACGGCAATGGCATCGTACCCAAAGGCCCGGAGCAGTCGCTGGACCGCGCCCATGATAGGGATCGCCTGGCCGGAAAGGGCATCTGGTCGCGCTAAGGCCGCGACCGTCTCGGACGGCCGCGATAGTTACCTGTCGCGGTTCTGTGCGCCTTCGAACCATGCAAGTTTTTCGCGTAACTGCACCACCTCGCCAATGATGACGAGCGTTGGCGCCTGCACCTGTTCGTTGGCCACTCGCTCGGCCAGGTTGGCGAGCGTTCCGGTAAACACTCGTTGGTTGATCGTCGTTCCCTGCTGGACCAAGGCAGCAGGGGTATCGGCAGCGCGACCGTGTGCGATCAGCTGTTGGCAGATAACCGGCAGACCGACCAGCCCCATATAGAACACCAGCGTTTGGCTGGGCGCGACCAGTTCTGACCACGGCAAATCGCAACTTCCATCCTTCAAATGCCCCGTCACGAAGCGTACCGACTGAGCATGATCACGATGGGTCAGCGGAATACCGGCATAGGCCGCGCAGCCACTGGCCGCGGTGATCCCGGGGACGACCTGGAACGGCACGTCGTGCGCCGCCAGTTCTTCGATCTCTTCGCCGCCTCGCCCGAATATGAACGGATCGCCACCTTTGAGCCGCAACACGCGCTTGCCTTCTTTGGCCAGGGTTACCAGCAACTGGTTGATCTGATCCTGCGGCACCGCATGCGCTGCGCGCTGTTTACCGACATAGATGCGATCGGCATCGCGCCGGCACAGGTCGAGGATAGCGGGCGCTACCAAGCGGTCGTAGAGGACCACGTCGGCCTGCTGCATCAGGCGCAGGGCACGGAAGGTCAGCAGATCAGGATCGCCCGGTCCGGCACCGACCAGATAGACCTCGCCCAGGGTTTTCGGCTCCGCACCGGACAGCTTTTCCTCCAAGAGCCGCTCGGCCTCTTGCGCCTGACCAGCGAGCGCACGCTCCGCGACGCTGCCCTGGAAGACTTCTTCCCAGAACACACGCCGCTGCTGTACGTCTGCAAATTTGGCCTTGACCTGGCTGCGGAATTTCTTCGCCAGGCCTGCCAATTCGCCATAGACCGCTGGCACCCAGGTCTCGATGCGCGCGCGCATGAGGCGCGCCAGCACGGGAGCATCACCACCGCTGGAAACAGCGATCATCAGCGGCGAGCGGTCAACAATGGCCGGAAAAATCACCGTACACAGCTGCGGCGAATCCACCACGTTAACCGGCATGCCAAGCGCCTTGGCGTCTTCGGATACCTGCTCATTCAGCGGCTCGTCATCGGTCGCAGCGATCGCCAACACGCAGCCTGACAGGTCGCCAGCGAGATAACCTCGAAGGATTGTCTGTCCGCCGCCTTGCGCTACCAGCTCGCTCAACTGCGCCTCTACTTCCGGGGCGACAACCCGCAGCACGGCGCCCGCTTCTGACAACAAACGAGCCTTGCGCAGCGCAATCTCCCCACCGCCGACGACCAGTACCGGACGGCCCTTCAGATTGTGGAAAAGCGGCAAAAAATCCATGGACCAGTCCTGGTGACAATATGAGATATAGCCATCTCAAACCTTACGGCTGTGATGGCCCTTGTCGAGAATCAAGAGAGTCCGGATGGTCGTTCGGCCATTTCCCTGCGAGGCACATCACCCGGCTCTCTGCACCTGCATCGGCACACTATCGCCGGATCAACCGATCACTTCGATACCGCCCATGTAGGGCTTGAGTGCCGCCGGCACACGGATGCTGCCATCGGCCTGCTGGTAATTTTCCAGCACTGCGACCAGCGTACGACCTACGGCCAGCCCGGAGCCATTCAGCGTATGGACCAGTTCGGGCTTGCCCGTTTCCGGATTGCGGTAGCGTGCCTGCATACGGCGCGCCTGAAAGTCGCCGCAGTTGGAGCAGGAGGAGATTTCACGATACTTGTCCTGACTCGGCACCCAGACTTCGAGATCGTAGGTCTTAGTCGCACCGAAGCCCATGTCACCCGTGCACAGGGCCAAAACGCGATACGGCAGTTCCAGCAGCTGCAGTACCTTCTCGGCGTTGGCCGTCAAGCCTTCCAGCGCTTCGAACGACTGACCCGGCTCGACGATCTGAACCATCTCGACCTTGTCGAACTGGTGCTGACGGATCATCCCGCGGGTGTCACGGCCAGAAGCGCCCGCTTCGCTGCGGAAACACGGCGTATGCGCGACGAATTTCAACGGCAGCTGCTTGGCATCCAGAATCTCGCCGGCAACGATGTTGGTCAGCGAGACCTCGGCGGTGGGAATCAGATAAAGGTCAGCTTCGTTCTCACGGCTGATCTTGAACAGGTCCTCTTCGAACTTCGGAAGCTGGCCGGTGCCTTGCAGCGCCGGGGCCTGGACCAGATACGGCGTGTACGCCTCTTCGTATCCGTGCTCGCGGGTGTGCAGATCCAGCATGAACTGCGCCAGGGCGCGATGCAGACGGGCGATCGGCCCGCGCATCAGCGCAAAGCGCGCACCGGATAGCTTGGCCGCGGTCTCGAAGTCGAGCCAGCCGTGCTGCTCGCCCAATGCGACGTGGTCTTTCACTTCGAAGTCGAAAGTCTTGGGCGCACCCCAGCGACGAACTTCGACGTTCTCATCTTCATCTTTGCCCACTGGAACCGATTCGTGCGGCAGGTTCGGCAGGCTCAGCATCAACTGATCCAGCTCGCTCTGGATGCCTTCCAGCTCGACCTTTCCGGCTTCGAGTTCTGAGCCCATACGGTCGACATCGGCGAGCAACGGCGCAATGTCCTCACCACGCTGTTTGGCCTGCCCGATGGATTTGGAGCGAGCGTTGCGCTCGGCCTGAAGTTGCTCGGTACGGGTCTGCACGGTCTTGCGCTGGGCCTCCAGCGCCTCGATACGCGCCACATCCAGCTGGTAGCCGCGGGTCGCGAGGCGGTCGGCCACGTCTTGCAGCTGTGTGCGTACCAGTTTCGAATCAAGCATGGTGGGTCTCGTCTATGGAAGCTTTGAGGAAAGGCCAAGAAGCGAAGTTTACTGTGATCCAGGCCAGGTTCATAACCTGCCAAGCGTAAGTCCGAGCCAGGCGGCCAACAGACCACCGAGCACACTCACGCCTATGTAACCGAAGGCTGTCGCGGGCTGGCCGCTTTCCAGCAGTCGCAAACCGTCCAGCGAGAAGCTGGAAAACGTCGTTAACGCACCGAGAAAGCCAACGATCAACCCGCTGCGCATCTCCGGGGACAGTTCGGGACGGTGCAGAAAAGAGGCGTACAGATAGCCAATTAGCAAACAGCCAAGCAGATTCACTGCGAGGGTTGCGAAGAAAAAGTGCCTAGGCCACTGAGTGGAGACCCATGTCGAGACGCCGAATCTGATCAGCGTACCTACAACACCGCCGGCGGCCACGGCCAGAACCATGCGAATCATGTTTTTCTCCGCTGCCGCGGGCTTTGCTGATCGAGACGCGCCAGATGCTCAAGTTTGTCGCGGATTTTGCTCTCCAGACCACGCGGTACGGGGTCGTAATAGTGGCGCGGCTCTATTGCTTCTGGAAAATAGTCCTCACCCGCAGCGTAGGCGTCAGGCTCATCATGGGCGTAGCGATATTCGTTGCCGTAGCCCAGCTCTTTCATCAGCCGGGTCGGCGCATTACGCAGGTGCATGGGAACCTCCGCCGAGCCGTTTTCCCGAACGTCCCGCATCGCTGCATTGAAGGCGCTGTAGACCGCGTTGCTCTTCGGCGCACAAGCAAGGTAGACGATCGCCTGGGCGACGGCCAATTCGCCCTCCGGACTTCCCAGCCGCTCCTGCACATCCCAGGCCGACAGACACAGGCTCAGCGCCCGAGGGTCGGCATTGCCAACTTCTTCGCTGGCCATGCGGACCACACGTCTGGCGATGTACAGCGGATCGCAACCACCGTCGATCATTCGTGCAAACCAGTACAACGAGGCATCCGGATTCGAACCGCGGACCGACTTATGCAAAGCCGATATCTGGTCGTAAAAGGCCTCCCCCCCCTTGTCGAAGCGCCGCCGGCTGTCGCCCAGCAGATCCTGCAGCAGCTCGACGCTGATCTCGCCGCCCTCTTCGGCGAGGTCCGAGGCGTTTTCCAGCAGGTTCAATAGCCGTCGCCCATCACCATCAGCAGCTGCCATGAGGATCTGAAAACTCTCATCCGGCAGGCTCAGATGGAGGTCGCCCAATCCCTTAGACTCGGTCAATGCGCGCGTGACCAGCCTGCGTAGCGCAGCCTCGTCGAGGCTCTTGAGCACATAGACCCGGGCACGCGACAACAAGGCATTGTTAAGCTCGAACGACGGGTTTTCGGTGGTGGCACCGATGAAAATCAGCGTGCCATCTTCAACGTAGGGTAAAAAAGCGTCCTGCTGAGACTTGTTGAAGCGATGCACCTCATCAACGAACAAGATCGTACGCCGTCCGTATTGGGCCGCTTGCTGCTTTGCAATCTCCACGGCCTGGCGAATCTCCTTGACGCCCGCCAACACCGCCGAGACGGTCTCGAAGTGCGCGTCAGACACTTTGGCCAGCAGGCGCGCTAGGGTGGTCTTGCCGACTCCCGGCGGCCCCCAGAAGACCATCGAGTGCAACGCACCCTGCTCCAGCGCCTCACGCAACGGTTTGCCACGCGCCAATAGGTGCTCCTGCCCGACATATTCGTCAAGGCTGGCGGCGCGCAGGCGTGCAGCTAGAGGTTGAGCGACAGGTTCACGGCTGAACAGGTCCATCGGCGACGGAAGCCTCTGATCCAAACGGCCTGCGGGAAAGCAGGCCGTGTGGGTAAACGGAAAAGCAAATGCCTGTTACTCGGAGATGACGTCGGCCCCATCGGGAACTTCGAAGGTGAACAGCTCGGCCTTGAGTGGCTGGTTCAACTTTACGCCTTGGAACAGGATGTTGGTGCGTTGGCCAACGCCGTCAACCATTTGCATGTCGTTGATCACGCCACCGCGAAATGACAGACGAAGGCTGTCGAACAGTGTGTCCTTGGCTTTCGGCTTGAGCGTGAAATCGACCACTTCCCCCGCCTCCTGGTGCGACACCTCGAAATTCTCATTGATTGCCGATACATCGCCCGATAACAGCAATGCCGGGGTATGGGTCAAGCGCTGGTCCAGTGTCTGGATGGTGACTTGCTCGAGATCCGGGTCGTACAACCAGACTTTCTTACCGTTAGAAACCAGCAACTGCTCCATCGGTTCATCGGTATGCCAACGAAACTGGCCCGGGCGCTTGAGCGCCATTTCACCGGAGGTCTCCTGCAGCTGGGTTCCGGTGCCATCCAGAGACAGCTGGGAAAAGCGGCCGGTCAAGGTTTCTGCCTTCTGCAGCAGGCCGGTCAGGCGTTGCACAGAGGCGGCCTGGTCAGCGTGAGCCGGAACCAGTGTGAACAGCAGAGCGGATGCAAACAACGCACGAATCAATTGCATGAAGCCCTCGGCGACCTAGTCGCGGGTAGGAGGCGGCGCGAGCACTTCGCGCGAGCCGTTGGTGTTCATAGAGGTCACGACGCCCGCCATTTCCATGGATTCGATCATCCGTGCGGCGCGGTTGTAGCCGATCTTGAGCTTGCGCTGAACGGCAGAGATGGAAGCCCGGCGACTTTCAGTGACGAAGCGTACCGCCTCATCGTAAAGCGGATCGTCTTCACTGTCCTCACCGCTGCCGCCCTCGCTTCCACCATCGAAGCCGCTTCCCGAGTCTTCAACGCCGACCAGGATCTCTTCGATGTAATCCGGGGCACCGCGAGCCTTCCAGGCCTCGACAACACGATGCACCTCTTCATCGGAAACAAATGCGCCATGGACCCGAATTGGCAGACCAGTGCCCGGCGGCAAGTAAAGCATGTCGCCGTGGCCAAGCAGTTGTTCGGCACCGCCCTGGTCGAGAATGGTCCGCGAGTCGATTTTGCTTGATACCTGAAACGCCATCCGGGTTGGGATGTTGGCCTTGATCAGGCCGGTGATCACATCCACCGACGGCCGCTGGGTCGCCAGGATTAGATGGATACCTGCCGCCCGTGCCTTTTGGGCAATACGTGCAATCAGCTCTTCGACCTTCTTGCCGACGATCATCATCATGTCGGCGAATTCGTCCACCACGACGACAATGGTTGGCAGCTTCTTCAGGAGTGGCGCTTCGTCTTCCATGCTTTCGCGGCGATACAGCGGGTCGGTCAGCGGCGTACCGGCATCCTCCGCGTCCTTCACCTTACGGTTGAAGCCGGCCAGATTACGTACACCCATGGCCGCCATTAGCTTATAGCGGCGCTCCATTTCGGCGACGCTCCAGCGCAGCGCGTTGGCTGCTTCCTTCATGTCGGTCACGACCGGACACAACAGGTGCGGAATGCCTTCATAGATCGACAATTCAAGCATCTTCGGGTCGATCATGATCAACCGCGCGTCTTCCGGCGTGGACTTGAAAAGAATCGACAGGATCATCGCATTCACGCCGACCGACTTACCCGAACCGGTGGTACCGGCAACCAAGAGGTGCGGCATCTTTGCCAGATCAGCAATCACCGGCTTACCGCCGATGTCGTGGCCAAGCGCGATGGTGACTGGCGACTTGGCATCGTCGTAAGGCGCGGACGACAGTACCTCCGAGAATCGAACAATTTGCCGGTCCTCGTTGGGGATCTCGATACCGACGGTAGTCTTGCCGGGGATCACCTCAACAACGCGCACGCTGATAACCGCTAGCGAGCGGGCCAGATCCTTCGCCAAGTTGGAGATGCGGCTAACCTTGACCCCGGCGGCCGGCTGGATTTCGAAACGAGTGATCACCGGGCCCGGATGAACCGACTCGACGATTACCTCGACGCCAAACTCCTTCAGCTTGATTTCCAGCAACCGCGACATGGCTTCGAGCGATTCTGGTGAGTACTGCTTCTGGTGCTTTTCCGCCACGTCCAGCAACGACAACGGCGGGACGCTGCCTTCGATTAGCGGATCAACGAACAAATTGGCCTGCTTTTCCTTCAGCACTCGCTTGCTCTGCTCGACCGGCTTGGGCGGTGCAGCTGCAGGAATTACTGGAGGCGGGCGCTTGTCGCGCTCGCTCATGTGTTTGCTCAACGACTCCTCGCGCTCAAGCAGCCGTTCCTTGACCTTGGCGCGCTCTCGATGATCTGGGAGCGATCCGGCGACATCGTTTACCACATCATCGGCTTCGCGCAGCTGCGCAACAACTTGCTTACGCTCGTTACGAGCGGACCACCAGCGGCTAAAGAAACTCTGTATCAGCTCTACCAGGTCGAGCGTAATCTTGCCGGTCAGGTCCATCACCTTGAACCATGAAAGGTCCGTGAACACCGTCAAACCGAACAGGAAGAATGCCAGCAGCAGCAGCGTGCTGCCCTGAACGTTCAGCGCGGCCTCGGCGAGCTGTCCCAGGCTTTCGCCCAAAGCGCCGCCCGCCGAAGCAGGCAAACCATCCGCAAACTGAAAGTGAATATAGGCGAGCGCAGATCCGGAAAGAATCAGAAAGACGAGCCCGATCAGCCGCCAGGAAAACAGCCACCCGTTCCAGCTCCAGGGTTGGTGCCGTGCGCGAAAGACCTGCCAGGTCTTGACGCCTAGCAACAACGGAAACAGGAAAGCAAAGTAGCCGAGCGCCATGAACAGCACATCGGCAAACCAGGCGCCGGCACGGCCGGCGGCATTCTGGACCTGCTGGACGTTGCTGGTATGGGTCCAACCAGGATCGGAGGGATCGTAGGTAAGCAGCGCCATCCAGAGGTAGGCACAAAGCGCGCCGAGCGCGATCAGTGCCCCTTCTTTAAGGCGGTAATGCAACTGCTGTCGCCAGACGGAAGCTGGCGCGGTAGAGGAGGTATTCTTCAAAACGCTTTATTTCCTGCGCCCGCGGCGCGCTCTATGAACCGTAGTCAGCCTGAACCTGGACATTGTACGGGTTTGTCGATTCGATGGCATGCCGGTTCCGTGCCGGCTTGGGCTTTTGTCCGTGCTTCGGTGTAGCATAAACGCCAGTTTTTAAAACGTGACTCGACTGGAGCACGCTTCTCTATTGGTAACAAAGGCTTATGAGGGCTTTTTATGAATGAAGTCAAGCATTCACGTCTGATCATCCTCGGCTCGGGCCCGGCCGGTTATACCGCGGCCGTATACGCAGCCCGGGCCAACCTGAAACCGGTAATGATCACCGGCATTCAGCCCGGCGGCCAGCTGACAACCACCACTGAAGTCGACAACTGGCCAGGAGACGTCGAAGGTTTGACTGGCCCAGCGTTGATGGAGCGGATGCAGAAACACGCAGAGCGCTTCGACACCGAAGTCGTGTTCGACCATATCCACACAGCTGAACTGCAGCAGCGGCCCTTTATTCTCAAAGGCGATAGCGCAACCTACAGCTGCGATGCGTTGATCATCGCAACCGGAGCGTCCGCCCAGTATCTCGGCTTGCCCTCAGAGGAAGCGTTCGCCGGACGTGGCGTGTCGGCATGCGCCACCTGTGACGGGTTCTTCTACCGCAACCAGGTTGTGGCGGTGATCGGTGGCGGCAATACCGCTGTGGAAGAAGCGCTGTACCTCTCGAATATCGCCAAAGAAGTTCACTTGATCCACCGTCGCGACAAGCTTCGCTCCGAGAAGATTTTGCAGGACAAGGTCATGGAGAAGGCAGCCAACGGCAATATTCGCCTGCATTGGAACCACACGCTGGAAGAAGTGCTTGGTGATGCGAGTGGCGTAACAGGCGTAAGACTGAAGAGCACCGAATCCGGCGACGAGCGGAACCTTGAACTAGCAGGTGTCTTCATTGCTATCGGGCACAAGCCCAACACCGATCTTTTCCAAGGCCAACTTGAGATGAGAGACGGCTACCTCGTCATCAAGGGCGGCAACGAGGGAGATGCTACCAGCACCACCATCCCTGGCGTATTTGCTGCAGGCGATGTGGCCGATCACGTTTATCGCCAAGCCATCACTTCGGCCGGCGCCGGCTGCATGGCCGCGCTCGATGCCGAAAAGTTTCTGGACCTGTAACCCTTCTCCGGGCGGATGCCCCCATCCGCCCCGTGGCTATCGATATGCTGACCTGGCTGCAGCGCGACAACCTGTCGTTCCCCCCACTCGAAAAAGCCATGCGTGAGCCCAACGGGCTGCTCGCTGCAGGAGGCGATCTATCGCCTGAACGCTTGCTGGCGGCCTACCGTCATGGCTGCTTCCCTTGGTATCAGGAAGGACAGCCACTGCTCTGGTGGTCACCCGACCCACGCACAGTGCTCTATCCCGAAGAGCTGCATGTCGCCCGCAGCCTGCGCAAGAAGTTACGGCAAGGAACATTCAGCATCACCCTCGACCAAGCGTTTCGAGACGTCATCGAAGGTTGTGCCGGCCCGCGCAACTACACTGACGGCACATGGATCACCATGCCGATGCAAGACGCTTATCTGGAGCTGCATCGACTCGGCATCGCTCACTCAGTCGAAGTCTGGCAAGACGAACGGTTGGTCGGCGGCCTCTATGGCCTCGCAATGGGTCAACTATTCTTCGGCGAATCGATGTTCAGCCGTACGACCGACGCATCCAAGGCGGGATTTGTGGCACTAGTGGAACGTCTCAGAGACTGGGGATTCAAACTGATTGACTGCCAGATGCATACGCAACACCTGGCCAGTTTTGGCGCGAGACCCGTACCCAGGCAAACCTTCGCCAATACGCTCGCCAGCTATCTGGATGAACCCAGTACAGCCCGATGGGAGTCCTAGTCGACGAAGCCAAGCTGACCTACACTGACTTCAAGATTTTCGAGAGCTGACCATGACTTCACTGGCTCGTCTCAAGTTCTACGCCACCCAGCCTCACGCCTGCAGCTACCTGCCCGACGAACAGGCCACCACGCTCTTCCTCGACCCCAGCCAGCCGATGGACGTACAGGTGTACGCAGAGCTGTCCGAAATGGGCTTCCGCCGCAGCGGGGACCACCTCTACCGCCCGCATTGTCAACGTTGCACAGCATGCATCCCTGCGCGGATACCCGCCGACGGGTTACAGCTCAATCGGCAGCAGAAACGCATCCTCAAGCGCAACGCCGACCTGACTGTGAGCGACGTCCGCCCTTCGTTCAGCGAAGAGTACTACGCGCTCTACGCAAACTATATCGAACAGCGCCATGCAGACGGCGACATGTACCCGCCAAGCAGAGACCAGTTCCATACATTCCTGGTGCGTGATCTGCCCTTTTCTCGCTTTTACGAGTTCCGCCTGGAAGGCCGCCTGCTCGCTCTGGCAGTGACCGACCTGCTGCCCAATGGGCTTTCCGCCGTTTACACCTTTTACGACCCCAGCGAGGAACGCCGTAGCCTTGGTCGCTTTGCAATTCTTTGGCAGGTTGGTGAAGCTGCCCGCCTCGGGCTGAAAGCAATCTACCTAGGCTACTGGATCAAAAACTGCCGCAAAATGAACTACAAAACCGAATATAGGCCGATTGAACTGTTGGTTAACCAGCGCTGGATAACTCTAACCTGAGCCCTTGGCTCTCGGGGCCCTTTCAGGCACAATACTTGCCGCTTTTACCCGGGCATTCTTCGTACCGGGTCTATCATTGGACACCGAGGGTTTTACTGAATGTCGAAAGAAGACAGCTTCGAAATGGAAGGTACTGTCGTCGACACCCTGCCTAACACCATGTTTCGTGTGGAGTTGGAAAATGGGCACGTCGTTACTGCGCACATCTCCGGAAAGATGCGCAAGAACTACATCCGGATTCTTACCGGTGACAAGGTTCGCGTGGAACTTACGCCTTACGACCTGAGCAAAGGCCGCATCACCTACCGCGCCCGCTGACAGGACGCGAGCATGAACGCCCGGCATAGTCCGGGCTTTTTGTTTGTGCTCATGCCACGACCTTGATCATCTCAAGCGACAGAATGCAAAGCGCTGGGTAGCCCCAGCTTTGCGCTTCGCCACCTTGATCAGACAAAAACGCCCGGCTATGCCGGGCGTTTTTTTGCTTCCATTACCTCAATGCGTTAAGCCAACTCGGCAGACGTCTCAAAGTCAAAGTAGGGCTCGCCATCACGAATATCGATGTGCACGACACCGCCGTGTTCGGCCAGTTCACCGAACAGGATCTCCTCAGCCAGTGGCCGCTTGATCTTGTCCTGAATCAGCCGAGCCATTGGTCGCGCCCCCATTTGCACGTCGTAGCCGCGCTCAGCCAACCATCCGCGTGCCGCATCGGACACTTCGAGCGTGACATGCTTGTCCTCGAGCTGCGTCTGTAGCTCGATGAGGAATTTGTCAACGATGCTCTTGATGACCTCATGGCTAAGACGGCCGAACTGGATGATCGTATCCAGACGGTTGCGGAATTCAGGCGTGAAGCTCTTCTTGATCACTTCCATGGCGTCGGAAGCGTGATCCTGATGTGTAAAGCCAATGGACGCTCGTGCAGCAGTCTCCGCACCCGCATTAGTGGTCATGATCACGATCACGTTACGGAAATCCGCTTTACGGCCGTTGTTATCCGTCAACGTGCCATGGTCCATGACCTGAAGCAGCAGGTTGAAAACCTCCGGATGCGCTTTCTCGATCTCATCAAGCAGCAATACGCAATGCGGCTGTTTGGTGATGGCCTCCGTCAGTAACCCACCCTGGTCGAAACCGACATAGCCAGGCGGCGCGCCGATGAGTCGAGATACGGTATGCCGCTCCATGTACTCGGACATATCGAAGCGTACTAACTCGATCCGAGAGCCCGCGCCAACTGGCGGGCAGCTTCTGTTTTACCCACACCGGTGGGACCAGCGAAGAGAAACGAACCTACTGGCTTGTCTGGAGCTTTGAGCCCTGCCCGTGACAGCTTGATTGCCGTCGCCAGAGAGTCGATTGCGTCATCCTGACCAAACACCGTCAGCTTCAAGTCGCGCTCCAGGTTTCGCAGCAACTCCTTGTCTGATGTACTTACATGCTTGGGGGGAATGCGAGCGATCTTCGCTACGATATCCTCGACCTGCTCGACTTCGATTCGAGCGACGCGCTTGTCCTCGGGCTGAAGCCGCTGATAAGCGCCCGCTTCATCGATGACATCGATGGCCTTGTCAGGCATATGACGATCATTGATGTAGCGGGACGCAAGCTCTGCCGCAGCGCGGAGAGACTCATCGCTGTATTCGATGTTGTGGTGCTGCTCGAATCGACCCTTCAACCCACGCAAGATGCCAATGGTGTCTTCAACCGATGGCTCGGACACATCGACCTTCTGAAAGCGCCGCGCCAGTGCACGGTCCTTCTCGAAGATGCCGCGAAATTCCTGGAAGGTAGTCGAGCCAATGCATCTGATCTCGCCAGAAGACAGCAACGGCTTGAGAAGATTGGACGCGTCCATTACCCCGCCAGAGGCCGCGCCTGCACCGATAATGGTGTGAATTTCGTCTATGAACAGGACAGCTTGCGGACGCTTGCGAAGCTCGTTCAACAGCGCCTTGAAGCGCTTCTCGAAATCACCGCGATATTTTGTACCAGCGAGCAAAGCCCCCAGATCAAGCGAATAAACGACGCTGTTGGCGAGCAGCTCGGGCACCTGGTTATCTACGATACGCTTGGCCAGACCCTCGGCAATCGCAGTCTTGCCCACACCAGCCTCACCAACGAGCAACGGGTTGTTCTTGCGACGGCGAGCCAAAATCTGCGCGACCCGCTCGACCTCATGTTCACGCCCAACCAACGGGTCGATACGGCCTTGGCGCGCCAGATCATTCAAATTGCTTGCATAGGCATCGAGTGGATTTCCGGCTGCGGACGAATCGCCGCCCTCCTCATCTTGCATTTCCCCGTCGCTTTCAGGATTGCCGTTGTTACCAGGCACCTTGGAAATGCCGTGAGCAATGTAATTGACGACGTCAATGCGGGCGACATTCTGCTGCTTGAGCAAAAACACCGCCTGGCTTTCCTGCTCACTGAAAATCGCAACCAGCACATTGGCGCCAGTGACCTCACGCTTGCCCGAGCTTTGAACGTGGAACACTGCCCGCTGCAATACTCGCTGGAAGCCTAGGGTCGGTTGGGTTTCGCGCTCGTCATCGTGCTGCGGAATCAGAGGCGTAGTGGAGTCGATGAACTCCTGTAGGTCATGACGCAGTTTATCGAGGCTGGCTCCGCAGGCGCGCAACACCGTTGCGGCCGCTTCATTGTCCAGCAGGGCTAGCAGAAGGTGCTCAACCGTCATGAACTCATGACGCTTGGTACGTGCCTCCTTGAAAGCCAGATTCAGAGTGACTTCGAGCTCACGGTTCAACATAGCTTTCACCTCTTACCCAGCAGTCGGGTTAACCGTCCTTCTCGATCTCACAAAGCAAAGGATGCTGGCATTCCCTTGCATATTGATTGACCTGCATTGCTTTGGTTTCAGCGACGTCGCGAGTGTAGACGCCACAAACGGCCCGCCCTTCGGTATGAACCGCCAGCATGATCTTGGTGGCTAGCTCCCGATTGTGATTGAAAATTCCCTCCAGCACCTCCACGACGAAATCCATCGGCGTGTAGTCATCATTAAACATGACAACTTTGAACATCGGTGGTGCCTTCAGCTGCGGCTTGGCTTCTTCGACCGCCAAGCCAGAGGAGTCGTCGTCCGAGGGCTTCGGACGATCTTGATTGAATACTAGTCGAATCTCTGGAAATGCACGCATGCGTATAACAGTTCTAGATCGGGGCGCCGAGGCCGGGTAAATAGAAGGGCTTCACAGCCACCTGACGAGTCGCCTTGACTATCGGCAAAACGATGATACAAACAGTATGTGCCACAACGGCAACGGGCTGCGCATGTGGGCCATGTGCTGCATCAGCGCGGAATGAAATGGATGTTACTCCAGTGATGGACTCCTTTGCAGAGGGATAACAGCATGCTAAGCGGTAAGGTCAAGTGGTTCAACAACGCTAAAGGCTATGGATTTATCGTAGCAGACGGCGGCGATGAGGACCTGTTCGCCCACTACTCTGCCATTCAAATGGAAGGGTACAGAACTCTGAAAGCTGGGCAAGCGGTCATGTTCGACATCCTGCAAGGTCCCAAGGGCCTGCACGCAACCAACATTCGGTCGCTGCAGACCACTGCGGAGGCGGTTGCACCTGCCTCACAGGGCTCGACCGTAGACGCCTGATGCCAGGCAACAAAAAGGCCGATCATTGATCGGCCTTTTTGTGTTGCTCCCTCAAAACTACATGTGGGAGATCATGGCATCACCGAACTCCGAGCAGGACATCAGCTTAGCCCCATCCATCAGACGCTCGAAATCGTATGTCACCGTCTTGGCGGCGATAGCGCTTTCGGTCGATTTGATGATCAGGTCGGCTGCTTCCACCCAACCCATGTGACGTAACATCATTTCCGCGGAAAGGATCAACGACCCTGGGTTGACTTTGTCCTGCCCCGCATACTTCGGCGCCGTGCCGTGCGTGGCCTCGAACATCGCTACTGTGTCCGAGAGATTCGCCCCCGGAGCAATACCGATGCCACCCACTTCAGCCGCCAAAGCATCTGACAGGTAGTCACCGTTCAGATTAAGTGTGGCGATCACATCGTACTCGGCAGGGCGCAGCAGAATCTGCTGAAGCATCGCGTCAGCAATGGTGTCCTTGACGACAATGTTCTTGCCTGTATTAGGGTTTTTGAACTGCATCCACGGACCACCGTCCAGCAACTCTGCACCGAACTCGTCGCGCGCCACCTCGTAGCCCCATTCTTTGAATGCGCCTTCGGTGAACTTCATGATGTTGCCCTTGTGGACAATGGTCACTGAGCTGCGATCATTGTCGACTGCGTATTGCAGCGCCTTGCGCACCAGACGCTTCGTCCCTTCCAGAGAAACCGGCTTGATGCCTATGCCGCAATTTTCAGTGAAGCGGATCTTCTTGACACCCATCTCTTCAGTAAGAAACTTGATGACCTTTTCGCACTCAGGCGAGCCGGCCTTCCACTCTACCCCTGCGTAGATGTCTTCAGAATTCTCACGGAAGATAACCATATCGACGTCTGCAGGCTTCTTCACCGGGCTGGGTACGCCTGTGAACCAGCGTACGGGGCGCTGACAGACATAGAGATCAAGCTCTTGGCGTAGGGCAACGTTCAGCGAGCGAATGCCACCGCCGACCGGGGTGGTCAGAGGACCCTTGATAGACACCACAAAATCGCGCACGACCTCCAGCGTCTCCTTGGGCAGCCAGGTATCCTGGTCATACACCTGCGTCGCCTTCTCGCCTGCATAGATTTCCATCCAGGCGATCTTGCGCTCACCGCCGTAGGCCTTCTCTACGGCAGCATCGACTACCTTGATCATCACTGGGCTGATGTCCACGCCAATACCGTCACCTTCTATATAAGGAATGATCGGATTGTTGGGTACGTTCAGGGTGTTATCGGTATTGACGGTGATTTTGTCACCGCTGGCAGGCACCTGGATCTTTTGGTATCCCATGCTGGACTCCGTTTGTGTGGTTAAACATTAAACAGTGGTCATCTTCGAAGAGTAACCCAGTTGAATCGGCCTAAACCATATGTTCGTTCGTCGTATGGCCAGGGCATTCTTTGACAACGGGTGGCAGTGATATACTGCTTAGGTGACTAACGAGTCATGAGAGGCAGCTAATCTCCGACGAGATCCTCGCCCCTGAACCGCCAGGCTGCCAACCGCAGCCGGTCGGTCAAATACTCAACACTCCAGTGGTGCTGCATCCAACATCATCGCGGCGAACCTCGAAACTGGCACGGCTAACGCAGCCAGGGCGCCTACCTGCGCAAATCGAAGTTCTGTGCACGCTCAGCAAGAGAGAGTCAACTCTACATGTCCACCCGCTCGAAGATTATCTATACCTTCACCGACGAAGCCCCGGCGCTGGCCACCTATTCGCTTCTGCCCATTGTAGAAGCCTTTGCCGCCTCCGCTGATATAGCCGTCGAAACACGTGACATCTCTCTCGCAGGGCGCATCCTTGCAAGCTTTTCCGATCAGCTGGGTGCCGACAAAGCGGTTGAAGATGACCTGGCCAAGCTTGCCGAGCTGACTAATCAGCCGGACGCCAACATCATCAAGCTCCCCAACATCAGCGCCTCCGTGCCTCAACTCAAGGCGGCCATCGCTGAACTGCAAGCATTGGGTTATGGCATTCCCAATTTTCCAGAAGACCCGCAGACGGAAGCCGACAAAGAAGTGCGTGCGCGTTACGGCAAGGTGCTCGGTAGCGCCGTTAACCCGGTTCTGCGCGAAGGCAACTCGGACCGACGCGCCCCGGCAGCGGTAAAAGCCTTTGCTCGCAAGCATCCGCACTCGATGGGCAAGTGGAGCAAGGCGTCGCAGTCGCATGCGGACTACATGCGCGGCGGCGATTTCTTCTCCAGCGAACAGTCCATCACCATGGCAGCAGCAGGTGATGTGCGCATCGAGTTTGTCGGCAAGGATGGCAAGGTTGAAGTCAAGAAGCAGCTCGCCTTGCAGGAAGGCGAAGTGCTCGACGGCATGTTCATGAGCTGCAACAAGCTGCGTGAGTTTTTCGAGCAAACGCTGCAGGACTGCAAGGAAACCGGTGTTATGTGGTCCCTGCATGTCAAGGCGACCATGATGAAAATCTCGCACCCGATCGTCTTCGGCCACGCCGTTAGCGTTTACTACAAGGACGTCTTCGACAAGTACGGCGAGCTGTTCAAAGAACTAGGCGTCAATCCAAACAATGGCATCAGCAGCGTCTACGACAAGATCAAGTCGCTGCCCGACTCCCAGCAGGAAGAGATCCTTCACGACATCCACGCCTGCTACGCCGAGCGTCCTGAAATGGCGATGGTGGATTCTGTCAAAGGCATCACAAACCTCCACATTCCGAGCGATGTGATCGTCGATGCGTCCATGCCCGCCATGATCCGCAACTCGGGTCAGATGTGGGGCAAAGACGGAAAGCAGAAAGACACCAAGGCGGTGATGCCAGAGAGCACCTATGCCCGTATTTATCAGGAGATGATCAACTTCTGCAAGACCAACGGTGCGTTCGATCCGGTAACCATGGGCAGCGTACCGAACGTCGGCCTGATGGCGCAGAAGGCCGAAGAGTACGGCTCCCATGACAAGACCTTCGAAATGCAAGCTGACGGCACCATGCGCGTCGTGCTGGCCGATGGCACCGTGCTGATGCAGCACGAAGTGGAGAAAGGTGACATCTGGCGCGCGTGCCAAACCAAGGACGCGCCGATTCGCGACTGGGTCAAGCTGGCCGTTACCCGCGCGCGCCAATCGGGCACGCCGGCCATCTTCTGGCTTGACCCAGAGCGCGCGCACGACCGTGAACTGCAGAAGAAGGTTGAAGCCTATCTGCAGGAGCATGACCTGAGCGGGCTAGACATTCGCATCATGGGCTACAACGAAGCCATCCGCGTGAGCATGGAGCGCTTGATTCGTGGCCAGGACACCATTTCCGTGACCGGCAACGTGCTGCGCGATTACCTGACCGACCTGTTCCCGATCATGGAACTCGGCACCTCGGCAAAGATGCTGTCGATCGTTCCCCTGATGGCAGGCGGTGGCATGTACGAGACCGGCGCCGGTGGTTCCGCACCCAAGCATGTCCAGCAGTTGATCGAAGAAAACCACCTCCGCTGGGACTCGCTCGGTGAGTTTCTGGCGTTGGCCGTGTCGCTGGAAGAGACGGGCATCAAGACCGACAACGTCAAAGCCAAACTGCTGGGCAGAACGCTGGATGCTGCAACCGGCAAGCTGCTCGACAACAACAAGTCGCCCTCTCGTCGTACCGGTGAGCTGGACAACCGCGGCAGCCACTTCTACCTGGCGCTGTACTGGGCGCAGGAGCTAGCAACACAAACCGAAGATACTCAACTGCAGGCCCGTTTCGCGCCCCTGGCGAAGCAGCTACAAGACAACGAGCAAGCCATTCTCGCTGAACTGGCCGAGGTTCAGGGCAAGCCCGTGGAGATCGGCGGCTATTACCGCTCCAATCCTGAGCTGACCAGCAAAGCGATGCGTCCTAGCGCAACGTTCAACGCCGCGCTCGCCGCCCTGGCTTGATCTTCGCTGGCGGTACTGCTTCATGAAACAAAGAAACCCCGGCGCTAGGCCGGGGTTTCTTTTTTACAGTGCCCGCGAAACGCTACCATCGAAGTCTATAGACGAGCTGAGGCCGAACATGAGCTGGCATCCACACATAACCGTGGCGACGATTGTCGAGGTCGATGGCCGCTTCCTTATGGTCGAAGAATCAAAAGGCGGCCGTTTGGTACTGAATCAACCGGCGGGGCACCTTGAACCCCACGAAACATTACGCCAAGCCGCGGTGCGCGAAACCCTAGAGGAAACCGGCTGGGAGGTCGCGCTCGCGGGTGTAGTAGGTATCTACCTATACACTGCACCTAGCAACGGCGTGACCTACCAACGCGTCTGCTTTGCGGCCACTCCGGTTCGCCATGAGCCGCACCGCGAACTCGACAGCGGCATTGTCGCAGCGCTCTGGATGACTCGAGACGAACTGGCCGACCAACCGGAACGTTGGCGCAGCGAGCTGATCCTGCGCTGCATTGATGACTATCTGGCTGGCCCGCCACACGATCTCGCCGTGATACGAGACTGAGCGACCTTAACCGCTGGCTTGACCGGCCTGTTAGAATTGCACGCTTTGCAGTTAACCCTGAGTCTTTATGCCTGATTCACCGTTCGTTGCCCCTGAAAACCTGCGCGTCATTGTCGGCATGTCCGGCGGTGTCGACTCGTCAGTTTCCGCTCTGCTTCTCCTCGAACAGGGGTACCAGGTCGAAGGCCTGTTCATGAAGAACTGGGAGGAAGATGACGGAACCGAGTATTGCACTGCTCGGGAGGATCTAGCCGACGCCCAGGCCGTCTGCGACAGGATCGGCATTAAACTGCACACGGCAAACTTTGCCGCTGAGTACTGGGACAACGTGTTCGAGCACTTTCTCGCTGAGTACAAAGCAGGCAGGACGCCGAATCCCGACATCCTTTGCAACCGCGAGATCAAATTCAAGGCGTTCCTTGATTATGCGCTGGCGCTCGGCGCCGACCTGATCGCGACCGGACACTACGTGCGGCGACGAGACATCGATGGGCGCAGCGAGCTGCTCAAAGGGCTGGACTCGAACAAGGACCAAAGCTATTTCCTTCACGCTGTTGGCGGCGAGCAGCTGAGCAAAACCTTATTCCCGGTGGGGGAGCTGGAAAAGCCAGCGGTCCGGGCAGTTGCCGAAAAGCACGGGTTGGCGACGGCGAAAAAGAAAGACTCGACCGGAATTTGCTTCATCGGCGAGCGCCGTTTCAGCGATTTTCTCAAGCAATATCTGCCTGCTCAACCGGGCAACATCGACACGATAGACGGCGAAACCATAGGTCGCCATCACGGCCTTATGTATCACACCATCGGCCAGCGGCAGGGTTTGGGTATCGGCGGCCTTAAGGACGCGAGCGACGAGCCTTGGTACGTGTTAAGCAAGGATCTCGAGCGCAACGTGCTTGTAGTAGGCCAAGGCAACGACCATCCCTGGCTGTTCTCGCGCGCCCTGCTCGCCTCAGAAATCTACTGGGTCAATCCGATCGAACTGACCGCCCCTCTGCGGCTCACGGCGAAGGTTCGCTATCGGCAGAGCGACCAGACCTGCACATTGGAACAGACCGCCAACGGCTATCGAGCGGTGTTCGACGAACCTCAACGCGCCGTAACGCCTGGCCAATCCGTGGTGTTCTACGATGGCGACGTTTGCCTCGGTGGTGGCGTGATCGAGACCGCAGAGCCCTGGTTCGCCGGAGCCCGCCCATGACGCCACGACAGGAACAACTAGTAGCTCTTGGGGCTGTATTCGAAGCTGCAGCACTGGTCGATCGAATAGCCCGAACCGGTCAAGTGCCGAACGCAGCCCTGGCGAACCTGTTGGGCAGCCTGTTGGTGCGAGAGGACAAACCGGCTTTGGAGATCTATGGCGGAGATGACTTGAATCTCCGCGAGGGCTATCGCGCCCTTGTCGGTGCACTGGAGCGAGACACCAGCAGCCTGCAACGCGAGCCGCTGCGCTATGCGCTGGCGATGATCGGCCTGGAACGACAGCTGGATAAACGCCGTGACCTGTTGCAGGTGATCGGAAGCCGCCTGGACCAGATACAGCAGCAGGCCGATCACTTTGGGCTGACCCACGAAAACGTAATCGCCTCTTTTGGCGGTTTGTACCAGGACACACTGAGCACCTTTCGCCAGCGCATTCAGGTCCAAGGCGACATGCGCCATCTTCAGCAGAACGACAACGCAGCAAAAATACGCGCACTTCTGCTGGCAGGGATTCGTTCAGCGCGGCTCTGGCGCCAGCTCGGCGGGCACCGTTGGCAGATGGTATTCAGCCGGCGCAAAATGCTCGACGCGCTATATCCCATGCTGAAATCTGAATAACCGCAACACGGAGCGCAACGTGCTTACTGGCCACAGCGGCAATTAGCCGTCCGCTTCGTGTATAATCTTCGCCCTCTTTTCGTCGCTCGACTGTCCGAGAATGCCCTCTATGCAGCTTTCCTCGCTCACCGCGGTTTCCCCTGTCGATGGCCGCTACGCCGGCAAAACCAGCGCCCTGCGCCCCATTTTCAGCGAATTCGGCCTGATTCGCTGCCGCGTTCAGGTTGAGGTCCGCTGGCTGCAGCGCCTGGCTGCACATGCCGGAATTCCAGAGGTGGCGCCTTTCTCGGAAGAGGCTAACGCACTACTCAATCAGCTTGCCGAAGACTTCCAGCTGGAACATGCCGAGCGTGTTAAGGAATTCGAGCGAACCACCAACCACGACGTAAAAGCGGTGGAATACCTCCTCAAGGAGCAGGCCAAGCAGTTACCGGAGCTGGCCAAGGTCAATGAGTTCATCCATTTCGCATGTACCAGCGAGGACATCAACAACCTGTCCCATGCTCTGATGCTACGCCAGGGTCGAGATGAGGTTTTGCTGCCCCTAATGCGCCAGTTAGCGGACGCAATCCGCGCCTTGGCTGTTGCGCATGCAGACGTACCAATGCTCTCCCGTACCCATGGTCAGCCCGCTTCGCCCACCACCTTGGGCAAGGAACTGGCTAACGTGGTCTATCGCCTGGAGCGTCAGATTGCGCAGGTTGCGGCGGTACCGCTGCTCGGCAAGATCAATGGCGCCGTCGGCAACTACAATGCTCACCTGTCGGCTTATCCCGACGTTGACTGGGAAGCTAACGCGCGAGAATTCATCGAAGGTGACCTTGGACTCTCCTGGAACCCTTACACCACACAGATCGAGCCTCACGATTACATCGCCGAGCTGTTCGATGCCGTGGCTCGATTCAACACGATTCTCATAGATTTTGATCGCGACATCTGGGGCTACATTTCGCTGGGCTATTTCAAGCAGCGCACCGTTGCTGGCGAAATTGGCTCCTCGACCATGCCGCACAAGGTCAACCCGATCGATTTCGAGAACTCGGAAGGCAATCTCGGTATTGCCAACGCACTGCTGAGTCACTTGGCGAGCAAGCTGCCCATCTCCCGCTGGCAGCGTGACCTGACCGACTCCACCGTACTGCGCAATCTGGGAGTTGGCTTTGCTCATAGCATTATTGCGTACGAGGCCAGCCTCAAAGGCATCGGTAAACTGGAGCTCAACGAAGCGCGAATTGCCGAGGACCTCGACGCTTGCTGGGAAGTACTGGCCGAGCCGATCCAGACCGTCATGCGTCGGTATGCCATTGAGAATCCCTACGAGAAACTCAAGGAGTTGACCCGAGGCAAAGGCATCAGCCCCGAGGCGCTGCAGACTTTCATCGAAGGCCTGGATATGCCGGCCGAAGCCAAGCAGGCGCTGCGCAAACTGACCCCGGCCGCCTACATCGGCAACGCCGCCGATCAGGCCAAGCGGATCTGAGCGAACTCATTATTTGCACGCCCGGCTGTGCCGGGCGTTTTTATTTGCAGCTCTTAAACAGAGCAAGGTACCTGGCATGACTTCCGACACCCCTTTGCAAATCCTTGGCGGGATCAGCGCGCGCGAGTTTCTTCGTGATTATTGGCAGAAAAAACCTCTACTGGTCCGCCAGGCAATTCCCGGGTTCGAAAGCCCGGTTTCCCCAGACGAGTTGGCCGGTTTGTCTCTGGAGGAGGAAGTCGAGTCCCGCCTGGTCATCGAACATGGCGAAACTCCGTGGGAGCTGCGCCGCGGCCCCTTCAGCGAAGATAGCTACCAGAACCTGCCGGAGCGTGACTGGACGTTGCTGGTCCAGGCCGTCGACCAATTGGTGCCGGAAGTTGCCGAGCTTATCGAGCACTTTCGCTTCCTGCCCAATTGGCGGATTGATGACGTAATGGTCAGCTTTGCAGCGCCGGGGGGCGGTGTGGGTCCGCACTTCGACAATTACGATGTATTCCTCCTCCAAGCGCATGGCCAGCGTCGCTGGCGCGTAGGTCAGATGTGCGACAGCGAGAGCAAAATGCTCAAGCATGCCGACCTGCGCATACTCGCGGATTTTCAAGGCACCGACGAATGGGTGCTTGAGCCAGGCGACATGCTTTACCTGCCGCCAAGACTGGCTCATTTCGGTACCGCCGAAGATGCGTGCATGACCTACTCGCTAGGCTTCAGGGCTCCCAGCGCAGCGGAAGTCCTCACCCATTTCACTGACTTCCTGGCGCAGTTCCTGCCTGATGAGGAACGCTACAGCGATGCCGATATGCTTCCGATCGAAGACCCGCACCAGATCCAAAGCGATGCGCTGGATCGCCTGCGCGCGATGCTCACCGAGCATATGGGCGACGAGCGATTGCTGCTAACCTGGTTCGGCCAGTTCATGACCGAACCGCGCTATCCGGAGCGAGTGCAGGGTCCGGAAATCGACGAGCAGGCAATGCTCGCAGCATTGGATGATGGCGCCATACTCGTGCGAAACCTGAGTGCGCGCCTGGCCTGGAGTGAAGTGGACATCGGCTTGTTGCTGTTTGCCAGCGGCCAAAGTCGGTTGATTCCAGGTCATCTGAAGGAGCTATTGAAAATGGTCTGTTCAGCCGATGCGCTCCATGCCGAAAATCTCGCTGGCTGGCTGAGCGACGAGGATGGGCGTAATCTCGTGCTGCAACTGGTCAAACAGGGAAGTCTGGAGTTTGCTGATGAGTGACATAGAAGTTCGCATCGCCGACTGGCAGCAGGATAACGCCGACCTACGCCGGATTAGGGAAACTGTGTTCATTGCTGAACAGTCCGTGCCCCCGGAACTGGAGTGGGACGCAGACGATGTCGAGGCTGTGCATTTCCTTGCCTTGGAAAGCGGCTATCCGATTGGTACCGCGCGACTGCTTAATGACGGGCATATCGGTCGCGTTTCGGTATTACGCGACTGGCGCGGAATGAACGTCGGCGGCGCACTGATGAAAGCGGTCATTGAAGAAGCCGAGCGGCGCGGCCTCAACGAACAGCGACTCACCGCCCAAGTGCATGCCACATCGTTCTATGAGCGCCTTGGCTTCGAAGTAGTCAGCGAAGAGTTCCTCGAGGCCGGCCTTCCCCACGTCGATATGCTACGAAAGAGCCACTAGCCATATGATGCATGACGACCCGGATCACTCTATCAGCGAAGACGCCCCGTCGATGATCGAGTTCCAATCACCGGGTCGCTTCCAGATTGATAACCCAGCGGCACAGCCTGCTCTCCAACAAGAATGGCACGCCGCGCCGTTTACGCTAGGCGTCAGCACTACAGTTCAAGCTTTCAATGACATGGGCGAAGCTCGTAAGCATGCGCTTGCGCTGATCGAGCAGGTCAGGCGCAGCCTGAGCATCTATACGCCGGACCTGGAACCTTGGCTGTACAACCACAGCTGCATTCAAAAGGCATGCTCGCAGTTTTTACGGGCCCATCCACGCAACCGCTTGCGTATCTTGGTGGGCGACTCGTCTCGCGCAGTCAAAGAAGGCCACCGCCTGGTCACTCTGAGCCGCAGATTGACTAGTAACTTGCACATTCGCCGCACTCATCAGGATTATCAACTACAAACCACCGCGTTCCTCGTGGTCGATGGGTGCGGCATGCTGATTCGCCCGAATGCGGATCAATTCTCTGGTCATGCGCTATACCGAGACCCTGGCCGCGCGCGCCAACAGCTAAGGCTATTCGACGCCGCCTGGGACCGTAGCCTTCCTGATCCCGATATGCGGAGCTTTTTGCTATGACTCGTCGTTTTTTCGCTGCTTGCCTGTTAGTCGTTAGCTCAGCGCTTAACGCTGCGACAGAGGTAATTCCGCTGGACTTCCGAATGGCGGAGGACGTGCTACCGATCGCCCAATCAGTTGTAGGGGATAAGGGCAAAGTCAACGCATATGGCAACCAGCTGATTGTAAACGCGCCGTCCGCTGTGATCACTGAGCTGCGCGATGTGCTGTCCAAGCTAGATACCGAACCTCGCAGGCTGCTTATAAGTGTCGATACCCAAAGCTCGGCCGCAGGCAGCGAAAGTGGCTATCGGGTCGACGGCACAACCCGCATCGGTGACGTTGAAATCCAGAGTGGCGACGGCGAGAAGAGAGGCAGAGACCAGGCGCGCATCATTCGTCGCAGCACCAACAGCCAAGGCGGAGGTGTTCAACAGGTCCAAGCCACCGAGGGTTATCCTGCATTGATTCAGATAGGCCAAAGCGTACCAATCACCACCACGGGGGCCGATGGCTACGGGCAGATCTATCAACAAACTCAGTATCGGGATGTCACTCGCGGTTTCTACGCCACCGCTACGGTACAGGGGGACCGGGTGCAGGTTACGATCAGCAGCCATAACGACCGTATGAGCGCATCCCAGCCAGGCGCAATCAACGTCCAGCAAACCGATACTCGGGTCAGCGGGCGGCTCGGCGAATGGATTGAGCTCGGCGGCGTTGACGAATCTGCAAACTCCAGCGAGAACGGAATGCTACGCAGATATTCCACAGCCGGCAGTCAAGACCTTTCCCTACGACTAAAAGTAGACACGCTGAATTAAGAAAGTTCAGCAGACAAATAACGCTCGGTTAAGAAATGTAGTGCTTACCAAAGCTCACTACAAAAACATTTGACGAACCATTTTAGCCGGAGCATCATGGCCCCGCTCCCGCTAACCAGAGACTCTGAAAGGGTCTCCGGATCGCGCTCAGCCAACCAGCAGAGGCGTTCCGTGACTGTACTGCCCACAAGGCGGACTGACGAGGTTGCGACTGGAACGAGTCGTCCTGAGGGACGGGGAAGCGATTAACGCATCAGCTCGAGACATAAGTTCGCTGATCCACTCAACGGCCCCGCGTCGCTGTGTGTTGGAATGCCACGATCATTCCACAGCTAACCGAATCCTCTTGCGGTCGTAACTGCATACCCTCCTCCTCTTGGTTCAATCCTCGTCTCGGTCGATATTTCGACGCTCTGCCACGTGTTGCCCGCTTCATCAGCGCAAGCACGTAGGTTTCAGTGGGAAAAGTCGGTGCTCAACCAAACACGAATTTCTTTGAAGGATTGACCATGTCAGCTTATCAAAACGACATCAAGGCCGTTGCCGCTCTGAAAGAAGCAGCTGGAAGCAGCTGGAGCGCGATTAACCCCGAATCCGTAGCACGTATGCGTACACAGAACCGCTTCAAGACCGGTCTGGAAATCGCGCAGTACACTGCCGACATCATGCGCAAGGACATGGCTGAGTACGACGCCGATACGTCCGCCTACACCCAGTCGCTAGGCTGCTGGCATGGCTTCATCGGTCAGCAGAAACTGATCTCCATCAAGAAGCACCTGAAGACCACCAATAAGCGCTACCTCTACCTGTCGGGCTGGATGGTTGCCGCGCTGCGTTCCGAGTTCGGCCCGCTGCCCGACCAGTCGATGCACGAGAAGACTGCCGTCTCCGACCTGATCGAAGAGCTGTATACCTTCCTGCGCCAGGCCGACAGCCGCGAGTTGGACCTGCTGTTCACCGCTTTGGACGCCGCTCGCGAAGCCGGCGACACTGCCAAGGCCGCCGAGATCCAGTCGCAGATCGATAACTACGAAACCCACATCGTCCCGATCATTGCCGACATTGACGCTGGTTTCGGTAACCCGGAAGCCACCTACCTGCTGGCCAAGCGCATGATCGAAGCCGGCGCATGCTGCATCCAGATCGAGAACCAGGTTTCCGATGAGAAGCAGTGCGGACACCAGGACGGCAAGGTAACCGTTCCTCATGCCGACTTCCTGGCCAAGATTGCCGCCGTCCGCTATGCATTTCTCGAGCTGGGCATCGACAACGGGGTCATCGTTGCGCGTACCGACTCTCTGGGCGCCGGTCTGACCAAGCAGATCGCAGTGACCAAAGAGCCGGGCGACCTGGGTGACCTGTACAACTCCTTCCTTGACTGCGAAGAGATCACCGAAGCCGACCTCGGCAACGGCGACGTTGTGATCAAGCGTGAAGGCAAACTGCTGCGTCCTAAGCGCCTGCCGAGCAACCTGTTCCAGTTCCGCAAAGGCACCGGCGAAGCGCGCTGCGTCCTCGACTGCATCACTTCGCTGCAGAACGGCGCGGACCTGCTTTGGATCGAGACTGAGAAGCCTCATGTTGGTCAGATCGCAGCCATGGTTGACGAGATCCGCAAAGAGATCCCGAACGCCAAGCTGGTCTACAACAACAGCCCGTCCTTCAACTGGACCCTCAACTTCCGCCAGCAGGTGTTCGATGCATTCGCTGCCGAAGGCAAAGATGTTTCCGCCTACGATCGCGCCAAGCTGATGAGCGTCGAGTACGACGAAACCGAACTGGCTCAAGTTGCCGACGAGAAGATCCGTACCTTCCAGAAGGATGGGTCCGCTCATGCTGGTATCTTCCACCACCTGATTACCCTGCCGACTTACCACACTGCCGCACTGTCGACCGACAACCTGGCAAAAGGGTACTTCGCTGATCAGGGCATGCTGGCCTACGTCAAAGGTGTACAGCGTGAAGAGCTGCGTCAGGGTATCGCCTGCGTCAAGCATCAGAACATGGCTGGCTCCGACATCGGCGACAACCACAAGGAGTACTTCGCTGGCGAAGCGGCTCTGAAGGCAAGCGGTAAAGACAACACCATGAACCAGTTCCACTAAGAACTGAATATGGCCCAGGCGCCGCCTGGGTCAGTGGTGTAACAGATGTCTTGGCATCTGCATAAAAGCTGCCCCTATATGGAGCAGCTTTTTTTTTGTGTACGACGCGCACACGAGACCTAGCTAACCGCCGCCCCTCCTCTCGCACCGTCCCTGGGCAGCCCCCGCCCAGACAGAGCACTGCCGACAAGCCGAACAGGCCTTCTGTACTAATCGCGGCGCTCACAACTTGCACGACAGCGTGGAGATCTTTAGACGATCTCAGTAGGCATGCTCGCCGCCCCTGCTCACAGTGTTATGGAGGGCTGTGATGTTGCGCACGACGGCGCTGCATGCCAACAAGCTGGAGAGCCAGCGTGAACGCTGTATCAGCCAGATGACAGGCATATCTGATCTCGCATGCAAAGCCCACCGATAGGTAGACCTTCAGGTCTACAAGGGACGTAGCTAAAGCAAAAAAAATCCGATGCCAGAATCTGGCATCGGATTTTTTGAAAAGCTTAGAAGGAGCCCAAGACTAAGCAGGGCACCCACCAGCTAGCGAAACAAGATACGAATTAACGAACCTGTGCTTCGACTTCAGCTTCTACACGACGGTTGATCTGACGACCTTCCTCGGTGCTGTTGTCAGCAACCGGGCGGGCTTCACCGTAACCGACCGAATCGACACGCTGGCTCTCAACGCCGTACTGGTTGACCAGCACCTCGCGGACAGCCTGAGCACGACGCTCGGACAGACGCTGGTTATATTGATCGGTACCCACCGAGTCGGTGTGACCTTCAACGGTCGTGTTGGTCTGAGGGTACTGCTGCATGAAGTCAGCCAGGTTCTTGATGTCGTTGTAGCTCTCTTCGCGAACGCGGGCCTTGTCAAAATCAAACTTGACGTCCAGCTCGACGCGAACGAGTTCCGGCTCTGGCTCTGGCTCGTTGTCGACCATTGGCGCCGGTGCTGGCGCAGGGGTCGGCTCGACCTGTGCTACCTGCTGCTGAGCACCACCACCGAAGTTCAGACCGACACCTACGCCAGCCATCCACTCAGCTTCGTCCGCATCGATGTTGTACATGCCGTCAACACTCGCCTTGGCGAAGAAGTTTTCGGTGAAGTAATACTTCACGCCAGTACCGACGTTGGCGAAGGTGCTGTGATCACGACCGCCACGGGCAGCTTGACCAATGCTTTGGTGAGCGGCACCTGCGGATACGTAAGGACGCAGACCAACGCCCGGCTGGCCGAAGTGGTAAGTGGCGTCCAGAGAAGTCAGGCTACCCTTGATATCTTTGTGCCCGCCTGCGCCGACCGGGTCCCGGGACGTCAAGTCGTGGTATTCGCCGTACGACAGACCAAGCGAAACGTCATCAGTCAGGAAGTAGCTAGCGCCAGCTCCGTACAGTTCGCCGTCACGCTGAACATCGCGCGAGCTATCGGTGAAGTAATGCTTACCGAATGCTTCCACCTCTACGGCACCTTGGCCCTGGGCCAGCGCGCTAATAGAAGTGGCGGCAACCAAAGAACCAATTACAACGCCTAAGGTGTTTTTAAGCTTCATCCGTAAATCCCCATCTGGTGGTGAGTATCAGAACAATCTAAGGAAACCGGCTAACTGCAAGCCCAAGCTGTTCGCTAACAATAGGACAGCTTAATGCCGTTAAGTTTCAGCGATTCCCGAAAATTTTTCGCGTAATTTATCTAGCGCCCGCTTGTAACGCATCTTTGTTGCGCTTAGTCCCATGTGCATGATGTCGGCAATTTCCTGAAACTCCAATTCTGCCACAAAGCGCAGAACGAGAATCTCCCGATCGATCTGGTTCACATGCACCAGCCACTTGTCTAGCTCCGGCCTTTCTTCGACGTTCGGCGCCTTTTCCTCGGACGCCTCTTCCACAGGATCAAGGCTCAAAGCATCAAGTAAGCGGCGCTTGCGGCGCTCTTTCCGGTACTGAGTAATACACTCGTTGTATGTAATGCTATATAGCCATGTTTTGAACTTCGATTTACCTTCAAAGTTCTTTAAACCATATAAAACCTTGAGCATCACTTCCTGACAAACGTCATCAGCGTCTCGGTCGTTTCCTAAATAACGCGCGCATACGTTGAAGAGTGTACGCTGATAACGGCGCATCAGCTCTTCATAGGCCCTCGTTACATGAAACAGCTCCGCATGGGCGCGCTGCACCAGCTCCTCATCGGATAGCTGGCGGGGGTCGTAGCTCATGGTCGGCGGATGGGTTTTAGTCAAGGCGCTTCGAACCGGCAATAATCGTGGCCGCCGTTCGCGGTAACCCGCAGAAGAGGCTGCGCACTTTAACAGAATACCGGGCCTAACGGCTGCCTACGCGCTGCTCTAGCAGCACTCTATTTGCAACCGAGATCAGCTCACCTTCATCGGTAAGCAGCAAGGTCTTTGCGGTTCCAATCTCTTCGATCGAACCCTCTAGCCCCTCGATGCGCACCCTTTGGCCAACCTCGTAAAGTTCACGAACGTAAATGCCGGCGAGAATCTGACTCACCAACTCTCGGCTACCGAGACCGAAAGCCAACGCAACCGCCAGCCCGACAGAGATCAGTGCAATTGCGATAACGTAATTAAGCAGCTCGGTCTTAACCTCCAGCTGGCCGATTGCGACGGAGATAATGATGATGATCACCAACCCCTGCGCGATTCGTCCAAGCCCGGCGGAATATTCAAGGCCAACGCTTTCAGCAGCGCCTCGCACCAAACCATTGACCAGCTGCGCCAAGAGTATGCCAACCAACAAGATCAGCCCCGCCCCGAACACCTTGGGCACGTATAGCGCGAGCATATCGAGCGTCGCCGAAACGCGAGCGAGCCCCAGAGATTCTGCAGCCGACACCAGAAAGATCAGCAATACGAACCAATAGACGATCTTGCCAATCAAGGCCGAGATCGGCATGCGAATACCGGCACGCCCAAGCAACTTGGTTGCCCCGGTACCGGCAACCAACCGGTCCAGACCCAGTTTTGCCAGGACCTTCGACAACAGAGTGTCCAGTAGCTTGGCGACGACAAAACCAACGGCTACCAGCAAGAGCGCCCCGAACAAACGAGGAATGAAGGCAGCGATAGGTTGCCAAAGGGCGCTCATAGCACCCAGCAAGCTCTGGCTCCAGGGATCGAGTTCCATGATCAGTCGACCTTATTGAAAGTAGTACGGGAACTGGAATGGCGTCGAGTCACAGCCGATGTGTGCGGTGCGCCGGCGCTAAACGCGATCAGCACAGCCTGTAGCCAATGCCCCATCAGGCCAAACAGGTCGCCAGCGCCCACCTGTCGGTTGGCCGTTTTCAGTACACGATCCAAGCGGGCGTCGTCATGACGCTCCGACTGCGTGTTAAGCATGTCCCGCAGGGATTCTTCAAAGGGATCGTGCATGTTTACCTCTGCAACAGTGAGACTCTGACGGCACAGCCATATCAGTAGTCACATCACACCCATTTCAATCGGCGGAAGATCCACCATTGGAAACAGGCCACCGCACCAATGAGCACACAAGCCACTGCAAATCCGTAAGGATGTTCGGACCCGGGGATGCCGCCCACGTTTATCCCAAGCAAGCCCGTGAGAAAGCTCATCGGCAGAAAAAAGCCGGTAATGATGCCGAGCAGGTACATGGTTCTGTTCATCCGCTCGCGCATTCGCCTTTCTTCTGCTTCTAGCACTAGATTGACTCGCTCACGGACCAGCTCCAACTCCTCCAGGTAGCGAATCAACCGGTTGCTCAGCTCGTTCCAGTAATCTGTATCGTCATCAACAAACCACGGCAGACGATTGCGCGTGAGCTGCGCGTATATCTCGCGCTGCGGTAACAGAAAACGGCGCAGACCAGCCGCCTGGCGCCGCAACGACAGCAACTTGTCTTGAGGTGGTGTATATCGTTCATCCGTCTCGACTCGGTCTTCTTCTCCATCCAGCTTTTCTGTCAGAACGGCAACGAGCTCATCAACCCGCTCGGTGAGCGCGTCTGCCAGGGCAAGCAATACTTCGGATGCCGTTTTCGGACCAACACCAGCGTCAAGCTGCTGGAGCACCACTTCGGTCGAGCGCAGCGGCCGCAGGCGCAACGAAATAACCCTGCGCGCATCTGCGAATACCCTTAGCGAAACCATGTCCTCTGGCTCCGCATCGGGATTCAGGTTGACGCCTCGCAGGAATAGCAGCAACTCGTCGCCAGGCAGCGCAAGCAAACGTGGACGAGTATTTTCTTCCAGTAACACGTCGCATGCGAACGCGCTCAGGCCGCTCCGGTCGCGCAACCAAGCCTGGGCCTGAGCCTGACTGCGATCCCAATGAAGCCACAAGCTTTCATGCGCGGCTAACTCCAAAGAGGAAATGTCTGCATAGGCAATTCTGCGCGCACCACCTTGCCCGTCTAACACAAGGGCATGTAGAAGCCCTATACGACCTATTTCGTCAGGCAACGGTCCCGCCTCCTAAAAATCGTAAAAAAGCCCGGCATAACCGGGCTTGATCAACCAACCGCTACCGGCTAGTCGGGTATCTTCAGCTCTTCGGGCGAAACGATAATGCCGTTGTTGTCGGCATAAACGTATTCACCAGGGCGGAAAGTCACTCCACAAAAGGTCACCGGTACATTGAGGTCGCCTATTCCGCGCTTGTCGGTTTTCATCGGATGGGTGGCCAGCGCCTGGACGCCCAATTCCGTTTGCGCGATTACGTCGACATCACGGATGCAACCATAGATCACCAGACCTTCCCATCCATTGCGCGCTGCTTTCTCAGCAAGCATGTCCCCGAGCAATGCCCGACGCAGCGAGCCACCACCGTCTACCACCAACACCTTGCCTGCGCCGTTTACATCTACCTGCTCCTTGACCAATGAATTGTCTTCGAAGCATTTGATCGTGACGATCTGACCACCGAAGGAGTCGCGACCACCAAAATTGCTGAACATCGGCTCCACCACCTGCACCAACTCAGGGTAGGCATCGCATAGATCGGGGGTGATGTATTGCATGGTAAATCTCCTCAAACATGAAACGCGTCAGGCTCGGTCGCCAACATGCTTCAAAGATAAGCAATTTGCCTACCCGCACTGGTTTCCAGCCACAATGGCTATAGCAGCATTAGCGGAAGCGGCATGCGTCGCGACAAAGATAATGGCATCGGCTGACAGCCCCGCTTTTGCTCAACGCAAAAAAGGGCGGAAACCGCCCTTTTTGCCGTGCTGTGCTTATTTGATCTCGGCGTCAGCCAGGAAGAACCAGGTATCGAGCACCGAGTCCGGGTTCAGCGATACGCTCTCAATACCCTGCTCCATCAGCCACTTGGCCAGGTCCGGGTGATCGGAAGGCCCCTGGCCACAAATGCCAATGTACTTGCCCACTTTGTTACAGGCTTCGATCGCATTCGCCAGCAACTTCTTGACTGCAGGGTTACGCTCATCGAACAGGTGGGCAATGATGCCGGAGTCACGATCCAGACCAAGCGTTAGCTGGGTCATGTCGTTCGAGCCAATGGAGAAGCCATCAAAGAACTCGAGAAACTCATCGGCCAACAAAGCGTTGGAAGGTAGCTCGCACATCATGATGATGCGCAGGCCGTTCTCGCCACGCTTGAGTCCGAACTGACCGAGAATGTCGATAACCTGCGAGGCTTCGCCCAGGGTGCGCACGAACGGGACCATCAGCTCGACATTGGTCAGCCCCATCACGTCGCGAACCTTGCGCATGGCACGGCACTCGAGCTCGAAGCAGTCGCGGAAGGATTCGCTGATGTAACGCGATGCACCGCGGAAGCCGAGCATCGGGTTCTCTTCTTCCGGCTCGTAGAGCTTGCCTCCGATCAGGTTGGCGTATTCGTTGGACTTGAAGTCAGACAGCCGCACGATGACCTTCTTCGGCCAGAATGCCGCAGCCAGTGTACTGACACCTTCAACCAACTTTTCAACGTAGAAGTCGACCGGGTCGCCGTAGCCGGCAATGCGCTTTTCGACACTGCTCTTCACGTCGGCCGGCAGGCCATCGAAATTGAGCAGCGCCTTGGGGTGAACACCAATCATCCGGTTGATGATGAATTCGAGACGCGCCAGACCGACGCCTTCGTTGGGTAGCTGGGCAAAATCGAACGCGCGGTCGGGGTTACCGACGTTCATCATGATCTTGAACGGCAGTTCTGGCATCGCATCGATAGAGTTCTGGCGGATATCGAAGCCCAGTTCGCCTTCGAAGATCAGACCGGTATCGCCCTCGGCACAGGTGACCGTGACACGCTGGCCGTCCTGCAGCAACTCGGTGGCGTTACCGCAACCAACAACGGCGGGAATACCCAGCTCGCGAGCAATGATGGCTGCGTGACAGGTACGACCACCACGGTTAGTGACGATGGCGCTGGCGCGCTTCATCACAGGTTCCCAATCTGGGTCGGTCATGTCGGAAACCAGTACGTCGCCCGGCTGAACCTTGTCCATCTCGGAGACGTCGTGAATGATCTTGACCGGACCGGCGCCGATGCGCTGGCCAATAGCACGGCCTTCGACCAGTACTTTTCCTTTCTCCTTCAGCAGGTAGCGCTCCATGACGTTCCCGCTGCTACGGCTCTTAACTGTTTCCGGGCGAGCCTGGACGATGTAAAGCTGGTTATCATCGCCATCTTTGGCCCACTCAATGTCCATCGGACGGCCATAGTGCTTCTCGATGGTCATCGCCTGATGGGCGAGATTGGTCACTTCCTCATCAGTCAGGCAGAAGCGCATACGCTCAGCCTGATCAACCTCGACGGTTTTGACCGACTTGCCGGCGCTGGCCTCCTCGCCATACACCATCTTGATTGCCTTGCTGCCGAGATTACGACGCAAAATGGCAGGGCGGCCGGCTTCAAGGGTGTGCTTGTGTACGTAGAACTCGTCTGGGTTGACAGCACCCTGGACGACAGTTTCGCCGAGGCCATAGGCACCTGTGATAAACACGACGTCACGAAAGCCTGATTCGGTGTCCAGGGTAAACATTACGCCAGCTGTGCCGGTCTCGGACCGCACCATGCGCTGAACACCTGCGGACAGCGCAACCAGCTTGTGGTCGAAGCCCTGGTGGACGCGGTAGGCAATCGCACGGTCGTTGAAGAGGGATGCGAAGACCTCCTTGGCAGCACGAATCACGTTATCCACGCCGCGTATATTCAGGAAGGTTTCCTGCTGGCCCGCGAATGAGGCGTCCGGCAGGTCTTCAGCCGTCGCCGAAGAACGAACCGCGACCGCCATGTGGTCGTTGCCACCGGCCATCTCAGCGAATGCGGCACGAATGTCGGCATCGAGCTTGGGAGGAAATTGGGCCTCCATGACCCAGCCGCGAATCTGTGCGCCGGCTTTGGCAAGGGCATTGACGTCGTCCACGTCCAGCGCATCGAGAAGCGCGTGGATTTGCTCGTTGAGACCGCTGAGCTCCATGAAATCACGGTAGGCCTGGGCGGTAGTGGCGAAACCACCAGGTACCGAAACTCCCGCACCTGCAAGGTTGCTGATCATCTCGCCGAGGGAGGCGTTCTTGCCCCCTACACGCTCAACATCATGATTGCCGAGCTTATCGAGGGAAACTACGTACTCTACCAAGGTGATCTCTCCACGTTGTGTTGGAAACTCGGTTCGTGCCCATCCGCGGCACGGTGGCCTGGCCCTGCAAAATAAGTAACAATGCCAGCCAATCGAGGCTCGGCGAAGGGGCCTACTATAGCTGAGAACCGTTCTTGACTTAAGGTCCCATGCGCAATGAAACGAACTGCATTTTTCATATCCGACGGTACCGGGATTACAGCCGAAACGCTCGGCCAAAGCCTGTTGGCACAGTTCGAAACCATCACGTTTACCAAGCTCACGCGGCCATATATCGATACGGCTGAAAAAGCGCGAGCAATGGTACAGCAAATCAATAAAGCGGCGGAAAGCGACGGCGCGCGGCCGATCATATTCGATACGCTGGTAAACCAGGAAATCCGCGACATCCTGGCTGAGTCCAATGGCTTCATGATCGACATCTTTTCTTCCTTCCTTGCCCCGCTGGAACATGAACTGATGTCACGTTCTTCCTATTCTGTCGGCAAATCCCATTCGATCAGCCATAACGCCAACTACATGGAGCGAATTGACGCCGTCAACTTCGCCCTGGACAACGATGACGGTGCCCGCACGCACTACTACGACAAGGCGGATCTGATTTTGGTCGGCGTCTCCAGGTGCGGCAAAACGCCCACCTGCTTGTACATGGCGATGCAGTACGGCATCCGGGCCGCCAACTACCCGCTGACCGAAGACGACATGGAGCGACTGCAACTTCCGAGCGCGCTCAAGACCCACCGCGACAAACTGTTCGGCCTGACCATTGATCCGGACCGCTTGACCGCCATTCGCAACGAGCGCAAACCCAACAGCCGATATGCCAGCTACGCCCAATGCGAGTTTGAAGTTCGCGAGGTAGAGAACCTCTTCCGCCGCGAAAACATCAACTACATCAACTCCACGCATTTCTCCGTAGAAGAGATATCCGCCAAAATCCTCGTGGAAAAAGGCGTAGAGCGTCGACTCAAATAAGCGCCGTTCTGCTAGACAACAAAAAGCCCGCTTAGTGCGGACTTTTTGTTTTCGTGCTCAACAAATTTGAGCTTTGCCAACGCCGAGTTGCGTCATTGTGTCGGCAACCGCTTAGAACGCGTCGCCAGGAACGCGCACCCAGCCCTCCATAAGAACCCTGGCGCTCCGACTCATGATCGCCTTGGTTACAGACCAATTTCCGTCAGCCTGCTCCGCCTCGGCGCCGACGCGAAGCGTGCCGGAAGGATGCCCAAAGCGCACTGCCGTCAGCTCGCCGCCACCGGCAGCCAGGTTAACGAGAGTACCGGGCACCGCCGCAGCCGCACCGATAGCAACCGCACAGGTTCCCATCATGGCGTGGTGCAACTTGCCCATGGACAATGCGCGCACCAGCAGATCAACCTCGCCTGCTTCGATGGTATTGCCAGATGACGCTCGATAGGTTTTCGGCCTCGAGACAAACGCAACCTTTGGCGTGTGCTGGCGGGTCAAGGCCTCTTCCGCTGTCCTGATCAACCCCATACGCAACGCACCGGCAACTCGAATCGCTTCCAGCCGCGCCAACGCCTCGGGATTGCCGTTGATGTCTTCCCGCAGTTCGCTGCCCTGGTAACCGATGTCCTCGGCATTGACGAAAACCGTTGGGATACCCGCACTGATCATGGTCGCCTTGAGCGTACCGATGCCGGGAACCTCAAGATCATCGACCAGGTTGCCGGTTGGGAACATCGAACCGCCCTCCTCGCCGTCGTCGGACGGATCGAGAAATTCCAGCACGATCTCGGCAGCCGGGAAGGTCACGCCGTCCAGTTCGAAATCGCCGGTCTCCTGCACCTGGCCGTTGATGACCGGCACGTGGGCGATGATGGTCTTGCCAATGTTGGCCTGCCAGATCCGCACCATGCAGGTGCCGTTCTGCGGAATACGCTCGACGTCCACCAGGCCGGCATGCAGCGCGAACGCACCGGCGCCGGTTGAAAGGTTGCCGCAGTTGCCGCTCCAGTCGACGAAGGGCTTATCGATCGACACCTGACCATAGAGGTACTCGACGTCGTGATCAGGCCGGCTGCTCTTCGACAGGATGACGCATTTGCTGGTACTGGAGGTCGCACCGCCCATGCCGTCGATATGCGCCGAGTAAGGATCGGGGCTGCCGATAACACGCATGAACAGCCTGTCGCGCGCAGCGCCAGGTACTTGGCAGCTTTCCGGCAAATCTTGCAGGCGGAAGAACACGCCTTTGCTGGTGCCGCCACGCATGTAGGTTGCGGGAATCTTGATCTGGGATTGTTGCGCCATGGGTGAGTCCTGGCTGGAAATGAATGGACGGTCGGGTGGATCAGGCTCGGCCGGCCCGTCGGGACCGGCACGGTGGATGGAAGCAGGCCATCCACCCGACGGGTTCACGCAGTGGTTGACGCGAGGAAGTCCTGAGCGAAACGCTGCAGCACGCCACCCGCCTGGTAGACGCCCACCTCGGCCGCGGTGTCGAGGCGGCAGATGACCGGCACGCGAGTTTCTTCACCGTTCTTGTGGTGAATGACCAGAGTCAGGTCGCAGCGCGGCGATAGTTCGCCTTCGATGTCATATGTTTCGGTGCCATTGAGGCCAAGGGTCAAGCGGGTAGTACCCGGCTTGAACTCGACCGGCAATACACCCATGCCGACCAGGTTGGTGCGATGAATACGCTCGAAGCCTTCGGCCACGATCACCTCGACACCGGCTAGTCGCACGCCCTTGGCCGCCCAGTCACGCGAACTGCCCTGACCGTAGTCGGCACCAGCGACGATGATCAGGTTTTGCTTGCGGTTCATGTAGGTTTCGATGGCTTCCCACATGCGCATCACCTTACCTTCCGGCTCGACGCGGGCGAGCGAGCCTTTCTGCACCTTGCCGGCGACCACAGCCATCTCGTTGACCAGCTGCGGGTTAGCGAACGTCGCCCGCTGTGCAGTCAGGTGGTCGCCGCGGTGGGTGGCGTAGGAGTTGAAGTCCTCCTCCGGCAGGCCCATCTTCGCCAGATACTCACCGGCTGCTGAGTCCAGCAGGATGGCATTGGATGGCGACAGGTGATCAGTAGTGATGTTATCCGGCAGGATCGCCAGCGGACGCATGCTTTTCAGCGTGCGTTCACCAGCCAGCGCACCTTCCCAATACGGGGGACGGCGGATGTAAGTAGATGTCGGCCGCCAGTCGTAGAGCGGGCTTTCAGCTTCCTCGATGGTGCCGAGGTCGAACATCGGGATGTAGATCTGACGGAACTGCTCGGGCTTCACCGACGCAGCAACAATGGCGTCGATTTCCTCGTCAGATGGCCAGAGGTCCTTGAGCGTGACCGGATTGCCATGCTGATCGGTGCCAAGCACGTCCTGTTCAATGTCGAAGCGCACAGTGCCCGCGATGGCATAGGCGACTACCAAGGGTGGCGACGCCAGGAACGCCTGCTTGGCGTACGGGTGGATGCGACCATCGAAGTTACGGTTGCCTGAAAGTACGGCCGTGGCGTACAGATCACGGTCGATGATTTCCTTCTGGATCTTTGGATCCAGCGCACCGGACATGCCATTACAGGTCGTACAGGCGTAGGCGACGATGCCGAAACCGAGCTTTTCCAGTTCAGTCAAAAGGCCGGCGTCTTCCAGGTACAGCTTGGCGACCTTGGAACCTGGAGCGAATGAAGTCTTGACCCAGGATTTGCGCACCAGACCCAACTCGTTGGCCTTCTTCGCCAGCAGGCCGGCCGCGACCACGTTGCGCGGATTGGAGGTGTTGGTGCAGCTGGTGATGGCCGCGATGATCACTGCTCCGTCCGGCAGCAAACCTTCAGCCTCTTCGGCCCGCGCCGCAGCCAGCATATCTTCGTCAGCAATGCCGCGCTCGTGCAGCGCCGAGGTCGGCAGACGCTTGTGCGGGTTGGACGGGCCAGCCATGTTGCGCACTACACTGGACAGGTCAAACTCCAATACGCGCTCGTACTCGGCCCCTTCCAGCGCCGTCGCCCACAAGCCGGTTTCCTTGGCGTACTGCTCGACCAGCGCGACCTGCTCCGGCTCGCGGCCAGTCAGCTTGAGGTAATCGATAGTCTGTTGGTCGATGTAGAACATCGAAGCCGTTGCGCCATATTCCGGACACATATTGGAGATCGTCGCGCGGTCGCCAATCGTCAAGCTGTCAGCGCCTTCACCGAAGAATTCTACCCAGGCCCCAACCACGCGCTCCTTACGCAGGAACTCGGTCAAGGCCAAGACGATGTCGGTAGCGGTGATACCCGGCTGCCGCTTGCCAGTCAGGCGCACGCCGACGATGTCGGGCAGGCGCATCATCGACGGCAGTCCGAGCATCACGGTTTCGGCTTCGAGACCGCCGACGCCAATGGCGATCACACCCAGCGCATCGACGTGCGGCGTATGCGAGTCGGTGCCGACGCAGGTATCCGGGAAGGCCACGCCACCGCGCGCCTGAATCACCGGCGACATTTTTTCCAGGTTGATCTGGTGCATGATGCCGTTGCCGGCCGGGATTACGTCGACGTTCTTGAACGCGGTCTTGGTCCACTCGATGAAGTGGAAGCGGTCCTCGTTGCGGCGCTCCTCGACGGCGCGGTTCTTCTCGAACGCATCCGGATCGAAGCCTGCAAATTCGACCGCCAGGGAGTGGTCGACGATTAATTGAGTCGGAACAACCGGGTTGACCTTCGCCGGGTCGCCACCCTGCTCCGCGATCGCGTCACGCAAGCCGGCGAGATCGACAAGCGCGGTCTGGCCGAGGATGTCATGGCAGACGACGCGCGCCGGATACCACGGAAAGTCGAGGTCGCGCTTGCGTTCAATGATCTGCTTCAGCGAGTCGGTCAGCGCTTCGGGCTCACAGCGACGCACCAGCTGTTCGGCCAGGACGCGGGAGGTGTAGGGCAGCTTGCCGTAGGCACCCGGCTGAATGGCCTCGATCGCCTCGCGGGTGTCGAAGTAGTCAAGCCCAGTGCCTGGCAAAGGTTTGCGGTGTTCTGTATTCATGCCGGAAGGACCATCCAATAAATTCGTAGGGCAAGGCGAGGGAGCGCCGACCGTCGGCCCCCCCCCCTGACGATCAACGCTCAGCGAGCGGAACGACCTTGCGCTGTTCTGGGCCGACATAATCGGCACTCGGCCGAATGATGCGGTTGTTGGCCCGCTGTTCGATTACATGGGACGCCCAGCCAGTGACACGCGAGCAAACGAAGATCGGCGTGAACAACTTGGTCGGGATACCCATGAAGTGATAGGCAGAGGCGTGGTAGAAATCGGCGTTAGGGAACAGCTTCTTCTGCGCCCACATGGTTTCGTCGACAGCGACCGACACCGGATAGAGAACGGTGTCGCCGACTTCGTCAGCGAGCTTCTTCGCCCATACCTTGATGACTTCGTTGCGTGGATCGGACTCCTTATAGATCGCGTGACCGAAACCCATAATCTTGTCTTTGCGCTCGAGCATGCCGAGGATGCCCTGAACCGCTTCTTCCGGGGATTTCCACTGCTGGATCATATCCATGGCCGCTTCGTTAGCACCTCCATGTAGCGGACCGCGCAGCGAACCGATCGCGCCGGTGACGCAGGAATACATATCCGACAGGGTCGACGCACAGACGCGCGCAGTGAAGGTCGAAGCGTTGAACTCGTGCTCGGCGTACAGGATCAGCGACACGTTCATCACCTTGACGTGCAACTCGCTCGGCTTCTTGCCATGTAACAAGGCCAGGAAATGCCCACCCAGGGTGTCCTCATCGCTGCCGCATTCGATCCGCGCCTGTTCGTGAGTGAAGCGGTACCAGTAGCACATGATCGCCGGGAAAGCCGCCATCAAACGTTCGGCCACATCCCGCTGCTGCTCGAAGGAGTGCTCGGGCTCTAGCGTACCGAGCATGGAAGCGCCGGTCCGCATCACGTCCATCGGGTGAGCGTCGGCGGGGATTCGCTCCAGCACTTCCTTCAGGGCGGCAGGCAGATCCCGCATCGTCTTGAGTCGCGCCTTGTATTCACTCAGCTGCTGTGCGGTCGGCAGCTCACCGTAGAACAGCAGATAAGCGACTTCCTCGAACTCGGCCTGTGCGGCCAGATCACGTACGTCGTAACCACGGTAGGTCAGTCCTGCGCCGGTCTTGCCAACCGTGCAAAGAGCGGTCTGCCCGGCAACCTGGCCACGCAGGCCGGCGCCACTCAATACTTTTGCTTCAGCCATTGCCTTCTCCTTAATTGGATTTGTTCTGGATACTGCAAACTGCTCATCAAGCCGGACGGGGCGATTGCCCCCCGCGTTAGCTTTTCTTCTGGGCGAACAACGAATCGAGGTGTTGCTCGAACGCGTGGTAATTGATGCGATCGTAAAGCTCCATGCGGGTCTGCATGGTGTCGATTACGTTTTTCTGCGTACCGTCACGGCGCAATGCCGTATAGACGTTCTCGGCCGCCTTGTTCATCGCGCGGAACGCGGAAAGCGGGTACAGCACCAGCGAGACATCGACACTCGCGAGTTCCTCGGTGGTGTACAGAGGCGTTGCACCGAACTCAGTGATATTGGCCAGGATCGGAGCTTTCACCCGATCTGCGAACGTTTTGTACATCGCCAGTTCGGTGATGGCTTCGGGAAAGACCATGTCAGCGCCCGCCTCGATACAGGCTTGCGCACGATCAAGCGCCGATTCCAGCCCTTCTACGGCCAGCGCATCGGTACGCGCCATGATCACGAAGCTGTCATCGGTCCGCGCATCCACAGCCGCCTTGATCCGATCAACCATCTCCTGCTGCGAAACGATTTCCTTGTTGGGGCGGTGACCACAGCGCTTGGCGCCCACCTGGTCTTCGATATGGATAGCCGCAGCGCCGAACTTGATCATCGACTTGACCGTACGTGCCACGTTGAAGGCCGAGGAACCGAAACCAGTATCGACATCAACCAACAGCGGCAGGTCGCAGACATCCGTGATACGGCGCACGTCCGTCAGTACGTCATCAAGCCCGGTTATGCCGAGATCCGGCAGGCCGAGCGAGCCGGCCGCCACGCCGCCACCCGATAAGTAGATCGCCTTGAAGCCAGCACGCTGGGCCAGCAGAGCGTGGTTGGCGTTGATAGCGCCGACCACCTGCAGGGGATGCTCGCTGGCCACCGCGTCACGGAAACGCTGACCTGGGGTAGGAAGTGTCATGCCTCACCTCTTGGTTGTGATGTCTGTTGCTGAGCAGCCAAATAATGCCGCTCGATATTGCGCTTGGAAGCGCAGATGTGGCGCCGCATCAGCAGCTCGGCCAGCTCGCCGTCGCGGTCGGCGATGGCGTCGAGAATCCGGTGGTGCTCGGCGAATGCCTGACGCGGGCGGTTGGGCGTTGCGGAGAACTGGATGCGGTACATACGCACCAACTGATACAGCTCCCCACACAACATCTGAGTCAGCGTGCGATTGCCGCTGCCCTGAATGATCCGATAGTGGAAGTCGAAGTCGCCTTCCTGCTGGTAATAGCCGACACCCGCCTGGAATGCCTCGTCTCGCTCATGGGTATCCAGAACGCGCCGTAGCTCATCAATTTCCGCCTCGCTCATGCGCTCGGCGGCGAGTCGGCAAGCCATGCCTTCCAAGGACTCGCGGATCTCGTATAGCTCGATCAGCTCGGCATGGTTGAGCGATACCACCCTGGCGCCAACGTGCGGCACACGGACTAGCAGCTTCTGCCCCTCGAGACGATGTATTGCTTCACGCAGCGGGCCGCGACTGATGCCATAGGTACGAGCGAGCTCAGGTTCCGATATTTTGCTGCCCGGTGCGATATCGCCTTTTACGATGGCTGCCTGAATCCGTCGGAAAACGTGCTCGGAGAGCGTACCGCTGTCCACCTGATCGGAGCGAGGGACTTCCAGCGTATCCAGCATATTGTCGACACCTCAACCTTAATAGCCATACGTTAGCCCCTGAAAACGCGGCAGGTCAATAATACAAAAGTAGATTGTCGACAATCTATCCACCTACAAGAGCTAACCACGGCACGCCTAACGCCGCAGCACGGCTTGAGCCTAGCCTCGCGATCAGCCGCCCATGCTAGAATGCGCCACTGTATATGCCACGCCCGGCGCTCGCCTCGACGTGCTTCACTATGGCTGTTGTCCCGGCCACTTCCTCGACTCGACTACCTGGATTTATGAGCACCAAAACCCGCCTTCTATTGCTCTGTCTCGTAAGCGCTCCGTTTTGGGCACAGGCCGATGAAAAAACGATCTACGGCCTGAATGAGCACGTGGCGTTGCCCGATTTCGGTCTTGAGGTGCCAGCCAAACTCGATACAGGCGCACAGACTGCCTCGCTCAGCGCCCGCGACATCGAGCGCTTCAAGCGCAACGGAAAAAACTGGGTACGCTTCTACCTGGCTATTGATGAGGCCCATAACCGGCCCATCGAACTCCCCTTGCAGCGCATCAGCAAGATCAAACGTCGCGCTGGCGACTTCGATCCAGAAGAAGAAAAAACCTATACACCTCGCCCGGTTGTTGAACTCAATCTCTGTATGGGCAAGGCTAAACGAAGCATTGAAGTGAACCTCACGGACCGAAGCGCATTCCAATACCCACTTCTAATCGGTTCTGAAGCGCTTGCTCGCTTCGGTGCCCTGGTCGACCCTGGCCTTAAGTACGCTGCTGGCAAGCCCGGCTGCATTATCGAATCCGAAGCTGACGAGTAACCCCATGCGCGCCCTTACACTGCACCTGAAAATATTGATTCTTTTGCTCGTCACGCTGGGCATCGCAATCACTGCCTACCAGATATTCATCTTGGGCATCCCGGTTACTGAAGATGAAACCGATGACCTTTGGAACATAGACGCCAAGGTTGAATTTCAGGCCAACCCGCGCGAGCCGGTGAAGCTGCAGATGTACGTGCCTCCGCTTAACCAGGAATTCGTCAGCCTCAACGAGAGTTTCATTTCCAACAACTATGGTGTGAGCATCAACCGCGCCGATGGCAACCGCCGGGTTACCTGGTCAGCGCGGCGCGTCAATGGCAAGCAGACGCTTTACTACCGACTGGTCCTGACCAGGCGCTACAGCGGTGAACAGACCAAGGCTACCGGCCCGATTTTCCGCGACAGCATTCCGGTTGAAGGCGCTGAAAAGATCGCCGCAGAAGCATTGCTTTCGCCGATACGCCAGCATTCGGCCGACGTTGAGACCTTCATCAGCGAAGCCATAAAGCGTGTCAACAATGCCAACGATGACAACGTCAAGCTGCTGCTTGGCGGTGACGCTTCCACGCCGAACAAGGCACGGGTAATCGAGCTGCTGCTGTCCATAGCGCACGTGCCTATGGAGCGCGTTCATACGGTTCGACTGCAGGCCGACATGGCTCAGTCCCCCGAACTCTGGCTGCGGAGCTTCAACGGCGACAAATGGCTGTATTTCAATCCGGAAACCGGCGAGCAAGGTTTGCCTGATGACCGTCTGGTCTGGTGGACCGGTAACGAGCCGCTGCTGAACCTCGAAGGTGGGCGCAACCCGCAAGTTACCTTTACGCTCAATAGCAGCGAAATGAATGCTATCCGTCTGGCAAAACTGACTGACGAAAATACCGACGCCGACTTCCTCGAATATTCGCTTTACGGCCTGCCACTGCAAACTCAGCAGACCTACCAGATCATGATCATGATTCCGATCGGTGTTCTGGTGATTCTGATTCTGCGCAACCTCGGCGGTTTGCAAACACTGGGTACCTTTACGCCAGTGCTGATTGCGCTGGCCTTCCGTGAAACCCAGATCGGTTTCGGCATTATCCTGTTCACCATCATTACAGCCATGGGCCTGTCGCTGCGCTCGTATTTGGAGCATTTGAAACTTCAAATGCTGCCGCGCCTGTCCGTTGTGCTCACGTTCGTCGTGGTGCTGATCGCGGTGATCAGCCTGTTTAGCCACAAGCTCGGACTTGAGCGCGGGTTGTCCGTTTCACTGTTCCCGATGGTCATCCTGACCATGACCATCGAACGCCTCTCCATCACCTGGGAAGAACGCGGCGGCGGCCATGCATTCAAGGTTGCGGTCGGTACACTCATCGCAGCTGCGCTGGCGTTCGTTCTGATGAACATTCCGGAACTGACCTACTTCATCTTCACTTTCCCGGCGGTCCTGCTGATCATGGTCGGCTTCATGCTTGCGATGGGTCGTTATCGCGGCTACCGCTTGACCGAACTGTTTCGTTTCAAAGCCTTTTTGAAGGATTGAGCCATGTTCGGTCTAATCAAGACGTGGAAGGCCCTCGAAGCCAAAGGCATCATGGGCATCAACCGCCGCAATGCGGACTACGTGCTCAAGTACAACAAGCGCAACCTGTACCCGATCGTCGATGACAAGATCATCACCAAGGAGCGCGCAATCGAGGCTGGTATCGATGTCCCGGAGATGTACGGGATCATCGAGACCGAGCGCGATATCGAGAAGCTCAAGGATATCGTCAAGGACCATACCGACTTTGTGGTCAAGCCTGCGCAGGGTGCGGGCGGTGACGGCATTCTCGTCATAGCCGATCGTTTCGAGGGTCGTTACCGGACGGTGTCAGGAAAGATCCTTACTCACGACGAGATCGAGCATCAGATTTCCAATATCCTCACCGGGCTGTATTCGCTCGGTGGGCACCGTGACCGCGCCCTGATCGAATACCGCGTTACCCCTGACCCAATCTTCAAGAGCATCAGCTACGAAGGGGTTCCGGACATCCGCATCATTGTCCTGTTGGGCTACCCGGTAATGGCCATGCTGCGCCTGCCGACCCGACAGTCTGGCGGCAAGGCCAACCTGCACCAGGGCGCCATCGGCGTTGGAGTAGACCTGGCAACAGGGATTACGCTACGCGGCACCTGGCTGAACAATAAAATCACCAAGCATCCGGACACCACCAACGCCGTGGACGGCGTACAACTGCCGAACTGGGACGGCTTCATGAAACTTGCAGCCGGCTGCTACGAGCTTTGCGGCCTTGGCTATATCGGTGTCGACATGGTGTTGGACGAGGATAAGGGGCCGCTGATTCTCGAGCTCAACGCTCGCCCCGGCCTCAACATTCAGATCGCTAACGACTGTGGCCTGACCCACCGCGCCCACGCCGTGGAAAAGCGGGTCGAGGAGCTCAAGAAGGATGGGGTGCAGGAAACCCCCGAAGAGCGAGTGCGATTCGCTCAGGAGCTGTTTGGCCACATCCCGGCTCACGACTGAGCCTGAGCCCGGCTCACTGGCCGGGCTTCCTCCGAACGAAACACATCATGCCCCTCTGCACGCTCCATGCCCTTCCCTATCGCCCCGATCCAGCTTTCTGGTTCGAGCGCATCCGCCATGCGCCCGGCGCAGTGCTGCTCGACTCCGGCCGGCCGGTTGCCGAACGTGGCCGATTCGACTTGCTCAGCGCATGGCCAATACAGGTTCTCGAACCTAGCGCGTCGGAAACGGGCATCGCATTTTTTTCGAGGCTGCGTGAGGCGCTCCGCTCATTAGGTGATGCCGAAGCGCCGCCGAACGCCGATGTTCCCTTTATAGGCGGCCTGCTGGGCTATCTCAGCTATGACTTCGGCTCACGATTGGAAAAGTTTTCAAATGATGCTGCCGACGACCTGGGTCTTCCCGATGCTCGGTTCGGCATCTATGCCTGGGCAGTGGTGAACGATCATCAGCGTCAATCCACGCACCTGGTCTTTCATCCATCAATGGATCAGACGGAACGCGATCGCCTGACCACGCTATTCGAAACGGATTGGCAATCTCCACCAGTAACGTTCAGCCTGTCATCTGCCTTCACAGCCGACCTGATACCCAGCAAGTATCAAGACGCGATCGAGCGTATCCAGCATTACATCCAAGCAGGTGACTGCTATCAGGTGAACTTCGCCCAACGCTTTCAAGCCACCTATAGAGGCGACCCGTGGCCGGCGTTCCGCCTCCTGCGCGACGCATGTCCGACCCCCTTCGCTGGCTTTATGGCGACCGAAGAAGGGGCCATTGTCAGCGTCTCCCCTGAGCGCTTCCTGCGCGTGAGCGACAGGACAGTCGAGACCCGCCCGATCAAGGGCACTCGCCCTAGAAAGCTCGATCCTCGAAGCGATCAGGCACAAGCCGACGCGCTGATGGCCAGCACAAAGGACCGGGCAGAGAATCTGATGATTGTCGACCTGCTTCGCAACGACCTGGGCCGCAGCTGCGAAATCGGAAGTATCCGCGTGCCGGAGCTGTTTTCCCTGGAAACCTACCCCAATGTGCATCACTTGGTTAGCAGCGTCAGCGGGCGACTTGCTACGGGCAAGGATGCGCTCGATCTGCTCACCGGCGCCTTTCCCGGCGGATCGATTACAGGCGCACCGAAGATCCGCGCTATGGAGATCATTGGAGAGCTAGAGCCGACTCGCCGCGCCATTTACTGCGGCTCGCTACTTTATCTGGATGTGCGCGGCGAAATGGATAGCTCTATTGCGATCCGCACCCTGTTGTTCCGAAAAGAAGACGTCTACTGCTGGGGCGGCGGGGGCATCGTGGCAGATTCAGCCTGGCAGGCTGAGTATCAGGAAACCCTGGATAAGGTGAGCGTGTTGCTGGGAACGCTGGAGACAACGCTAGAAGCATAAGGCTCCACGGCGGCTGGGCATGCTGCCGTGGAGCCATTTTTTTACAGCGTCAGCTTGCGGCTAGATGCCTTGATGAATTCTTGCTTGAGCGCATCGAAGGTATGCACCGCGGGAAACTGAGGGAACTCTCGGATGACGTTGTCCGGCGCATGGAAGAGGATGCCGGCATGCGCCTCGGAGAGCATGGTGGTGTCGTTGTACGAGTCGCCTGCTGCGATGATGCGGTAGTAGAGGCTCTTCAGGGCGATCACAGACTGTCGCTTGGGATCTTTCTGGCGCAGCTGGTAGTCCACGACGCGGTCCGAGTCGTCAGTGATCAGACGATGGCAGAGCAGCGTGGGGAAACCCAGCTGACGCATCAGTGGCTGCGAGAACTCGTAAAAGGTATCGGACAGAATCACCACCTGGAAACGCTCTCGCAGCCAGTCCACGAAATCGACGGCGCCATCGAGCGGCTTCAGCGTGGCGATGACTTTCTGGATGTCCGAGAGCTTCAGATTGTGCTCGTCCAGAATCCTCAGTCGCTGTTTCATCAGCACGTCGTAATCAGGAATGTCGCGCGTGGTCGCCCGCAGCGATTCGATTCCGGTGGCCTCGGCGAAGGCAATCCAGATTTCCGGAACCAAAACACCTTCCAGGTCGAGACAGGCTATTTCCACGGGCGCGCTCCTTACAGCAGAAAAATTGAAGCGGCACTCTAACGGCATGGACCCAGCGAAGCAACGCGTCGCTTATTCCACAAAGAGTGGTCTGTAGACCTGAAACGTTATTTAGCGTCATAACAACTGTTTGTTAACATCGGCGCCAGCAGAGCGCGCCAAGCGCCAACCAAGGAAGCCGCCTGATGAGCCAACCCATTGATGTAGCCGCGCTGGCAGCCTCCTATGCCGGCAAATCCCCGCAGGACATTCTCAAACTGGCCTTTGACCTTTTCGGTGATGATCTGTGGATCTCGTTCAGCGGGGCTGAGGACGTCGTGCTGGTCGACATGGCCTGGAAGCTGAACAAGAGCGTGAAAGTGTTCAGCCTCGATACCGGACGACTGCACAGCGAGACCTATCGTTTCATCGAGCAGGTCCGCGAGCACTACGGTATTCCCATCGAAATCATGACGCCCGATCCGGCGCTGCTACAGCCTATGGTCAACGAAAAGGGGCTGTTCAGTTTCTACCGCGACGGCCATGGCGAGTGCTGCGGAATTCGCAAGATCGAACCCCTGCGCCGCAAGTTGTCAGGCGTTCGCGCTTGGGCAACAGGCCAGCGCCGCGATCAGAGCCCGGGTACGCGCAGCCAGGTTACGGTGCTCGAAATTGACAGCGCGTTTTCCACACCCAACCACAGCCTGTACAAGTTCAACCCACTGGCGCAGATGTCCAGCGAAGAAGTGTGGGGCTACATCCGCATGCTCGAGCTGCCATATAACAGCCTGCACGAGCGCGGGTTTATCAGCATTGGTTGCGAGCCGTGCACACGTCCGGTACTGCCCAATCAGCACGAGCGTGAGGGCCGCTGGTGGTGGGAAGAGTCGACCCAGAAGGAATGCGGTTTACACGCTGGCAACCTGATCGCTAAAAGCTAACGACCGACGCTAGCCTTTCTCGATGAAGGGGCCTATGAGCGGGCCCCTCGTCACGGCTTGGCACCGAACGTTCCCGTTTCGCCCGCTCCCTGCCTCTTGTCGAGGTGGACTTAAAAAGTTGGCAGGTCGACGTTCATGAACAATTCATCCAGCTCGATTTTATTTTTGCAATGCACGGCTTTCTCCAGCATTTCGCGATCAAGATGCGGCGCAAAGGTTTCGATGAAGTCGCACATGAAACCGCGTAGAAAGGTGCCGCGACGGAACCCGATTTTGGTCACGCTTGGTTCGAATAGCTCGCTCGCATCGAGCACGACCAGATCCGGGTCGAGCTTTGCATCGACGGCCATGCGCGCAACGATCCCGACACCCAATCCGAGGCGCACATAGGTCTTGATGACGTCGGCATCAGCGGCGGTAAAGACCACCTTCGGTGATAGCCCCCTGTGGCTGAACGCCTCGTCCAACTTGGACCGTCCGGTGAAACCGAACACGTAGGTCACGATTGGATGCTCGGCCAAGGCTTCCAGCGTGAGCTTCTCCAGTTTTGCCAGCGGATGCCCCTGCGGCACGACGACGCAACGGTTCCAGCGATAGCACGGCATCATGACCAGGTCGCCGAACAGTTCCAGCCCCTCGGTAGCAATAGCGAAATCGACGGTTCCATCTGCGGCCATTTCTGCAATCTGCATTGGCGTGCCTTGGTGCATATGCAGCGAAACGTCCGGGTATTGCTTGATGAATGCACTGATCACGGGCGGCAGTGCGTAGCGCGCTTGCGTATGGGTGGTCGCGATGCTCAGCGTGCCGCGCTTCTCGTTGGAGAACTCCTGGGCGATCTGTTTAATGCTTTCGCATTTGCGAAGGATCTCTCCAGCGGTGGTGATGATCCGCTCACCAGCTGGCGTAACCCTGGTCAGATGTTTCCCGCTGCGCGCGAAAACCTCTACGCCCAACTCATCTTCGAGCAAACGAATCTGTTTGCTGATACCAGGCTGCGAGGTGAACAGGCTTTGCGCTGTTGCCGAGACATTGAGGTCATGATGCGCCACCTCCCAGATGTAACGCAGTTGCTGAAGCTTCATAGAGATCCCTCAAAGGCCAATGGCGCCCGGACGCCACCCATATTTTTTATAACTTTAAGCACCAGAACGGCGGAATTCTAGGCCATTTCCGTATGAGCCGCCTGCAGATATCGAGCCATAGACTGCTTCCGCCCTTAGCCAAGGCAGAGCGACAAGCCCAACCCTCGCTCTTTATAGGTCCGCCAACCCAATCGCATTGCCGGGCCAGTCACATAACCCGTATCTGGCGGTCCTATTGAGCTTAGCAGCCGAGAAGCGAACCACTACGGCACCGAGAACCGCCCAGCGGACATGACCCGCCGGGCGGGTTGGCCAAAATCGTCAGAGCGCGCGTGCTGACAGGAAGCGCAGAGCCTGGTAAAGCGCCTCGGTCTTCGGCATTGCAAATCCCGCGCCTGCCGCAGCAGCCAGCGGAGCGGCGTAGATCGCATCAAGCTCCATCGGGCGACCGTGTACATGATCGTGATACATGCTCGGCAGATAGTTGGGCATGTGATCAGTGGCCATCAACATTCGGTCCACCAGCGCATCGGGCAGCGGTTCGCCACAGGCGGCGGCAGCTCCACAGGCTTCCAGCATGATCGATCTAACCAGGGCTCGGCTGTTAGGATCTTTCATCAAGGGTTCCGTACCGGCGTCGAGCAATACGGAAAGACCGTTATACGGCAGATTCCAGACCAGCTTCTGCCAACGCGCCTGCGCGAGGTTCGTAGCCGCATTAGAGTCGACACCCGCCGCACGAAACATTGAAACACCCTCTTCAACCAAGCTCTGCTGCTCAGCGGCATTGGCCGGGCCGGAGTGATAGCCAAGATTCACTCCACCAAGCGCCTGGTGCTCCACAACGCCTAACGCTGATCGATGGGCGCAGATGAAACAGAGACCACCCAGCAAATGGATGTTCTCTGGCAGCACCTGGCGCAGGGTCTCCTCGACCCCCAGGCCGTTCTGCAACACCACAACTTTGGCATTTTCCGCTGCAGCCTCGGCGATCAGGGGAGCCAAGTCCGAATTGCTGGTGCTTTTCGCGCCAATCAGCAGCCAGTCGCACTTGGGCATTTGCGCAGCAGTGCGGTAGGCCTGTACCGAGTCCAGGTGCATCGAGCCATGCACCGCACTGTTTATCTGCAGGCCATTCTGCAGAACCGTCTCGTATTCGCTGCGCAGAAGAAAATGCACATCGTAGCCAGCCCGGGCGAGCATCACGCCGTAGAAGCCGCCGATAGCGCCAGCACCGATGATTCCGATTCGAGATTTGGGAGCAGTCATGCGGGAACTCCAACTACAGATCAGTGGGACGCCATGATTGGCGCACGTTAAACGGTCACCTTATCAGTGTCCCCAGGCAGCGCCCAGCAGCTATGGATAGCTGCCTGGCACGCCAGCCACCGGCGATATGGCAGTCCGACTTCAAGATGATTGTCGAGGCAGCGCAATACGCGATAAGGTTCCGCTTCCCCGCTGCGCCCTCAAGCTCTGCTCCGCCGCACCGGGATTGGCTGGCGGACGGCATCTGTGATTGACGAGAACACGATGGCTGATTTACCGATCGATGACCTTAACGTTTCTTCCAACGAGACACTCATTACGCCTGAACAGTTGAAGCGTGATATACCGCTGACCGCTGCAGCGCTGGCGACCGTCTCCGAAGGGCGCCAGGTAATACGCGACATTCTCGACGGCAAGGATCATCGCCTGTTCGTCGTGATAGGCCCCTGCTCGATTCATGACCTGAAAGCCGCGCATGAATATGCCGAGCGTCTAAAAGTGCTTGCCGACAAGGTCTCGGATACCCTGTTCCTGGTTATGCGTGTCTACTTCGAGAAGCCACGCACCACGGTCGGCTGGAAGGGCCTGATTAACGATCCGTACATGGATGACTCGTTCAAGATTCAGGATGGCCTGCATATTGGCCGTCAGCTGCTGCTCGATCTCGCAGAAATGGGCTTGCCGACCGCTACCGAAGCCTTGGACCCGATCTCGCCGCAATACCTGCAGGATCTGATCAGCTGGTCGGCCATCGGTGCGCGGACCACCGAATCCCAGACTCACCGGGAAATGGCATCAGGGCTGTCGTCTTCGGTGGGTTTCAAAAATGGCACCGATGGCAGCTTGACCGTAGCGATCAATGCGCTCCAATCCGTATCCAGCCCACACCGTTTCCTGGGTATCAACCAGTCCGGCGGGGTCTCCATCGTCACGACCAAGGGCAACGCCTATGGTCATGTGGTGCTGCGTGGCGGGAATGGCAAGCCGAACTATGATTCGGTCAGCGTCGCAGTCTGCGAACAGGAACTGAGCAAAGCCGGCATCAAGCCCAACATCATGGTGGACTGCAGCCATGCCAATTCAAACAAAGACCCAGCTTTGCAGCCACTGGTGATGGACAACGTGGCCAATCAGATCCTGGAGGGCAACAATTCGATCGTTGGGTTGATGGTGGAAAGTCACCTGGGCTGGGGCAACCAGCCCATTCCCAAGGACCTCGGCGATCTGAAATACGGTGTCTCGATCACCGATGCCTGTATTGACTGGGAAGCAACTGAAAAAGCCGTTATTGGCATGCACACGAAGCTGAAGGACGTACTGCCCAACCGCGCCCGCAGCTGACGCTGTCAGAATCGAAAAAACGCCGGCTTGCCGGCGTTTTTTATTCCCGGTCGAGACCGTCCGAGGAAGCACCCTGCCGTTCGATGTACCACTCCACATACGAACAGGATGGAATAACCGTATAGCCCTCCCTCGCGGCGTAATCCAGCGCATGCTGGGTCAATACGGCCGCAATACCTCGACCACGCAGCGCATCGGGTACGAAGGTCCGGTAGATATCCAGAGTTTGTTTGCCTAGATCAACATAGGCCAGATACGCGCGGTGACCATCCACGGTGGTCTCGAACTGATGGCTCGTTCGATCATGATGGATGTTTAGCTGTTCGGTCATCTCGCCTCCTCTGCAGGCTTGACCTGCCCTGTTTGTTTGGAAACTACGTGCAGCGTCCACACGTATTCTCCGTTCTTATTGTTAGCTGGACGACGCATGCTACCGCCAGGTAAGACTTGGCTTCAATTGCTTAAATCAGTAGCCGCCGCGCAATAAGCCGAACGAGCCGTAATCAAATGACCGACGCAGATGAAAACTGCAACTTTTCGGTACTCACACCGGTCCATGTATCGAGTGCAGCGGCTGACTCTGGCTGTTTTTCAGCCAGTTTGACCAGCAGTTGCCGTTAAATGAATGAGCATGCAGAAAAAATGTGGTAGCGGCTGCTTGGCTCAGTTTACTTAGCGCAACTAATAGGTAGTATGTGCGCGCCAACTTTCCATAACGGGAGTTGCCATGGATTTCATCCTTAAGGGGAACACGATGAACAACGTTCTGAAATTTTCTGCTCTGGCTTTCGCCGCAGTTCTGGCCACTGGTTGCAGCAACAGCATGACCAAAGAAAGCGAAGCCCGCCTGACCGCGACCGAAGACGCCTCTGCCCGCGCTCAAGCGCGTGCCGACGAAGCGTACAGCCGTGCCGACGAGGCACTGCAGGCTGCTCAGAAGGCCCAGCAGACTGCTGACGAAGCCAATGAGCGTGCACTGCGTATGCTGGAACGCGCCAGCCGCAAGTAAGCTTCAGGCAAAGAAAAAGCCGACCTGCCATCAGGTCGGCTTTTTTATGCGCGCCAGATTCTCCTGACGCGATCTACAGGCGCGGATTCTAGAAGACGTGCTCTTCATGAGTGGCCAACGCTTGGCCCCGCTCGGCGATCTGGATCGGCAGGCCATCCTCGCCAGCGATGATCTCACGAACCATTTCCCAATCCAGCTGGAGGGAACCTGCAGCCTCATCACGCTTGAGCAATGTATTGATGACCACCGCATGCTTGTCCATGAGTGTCATCGGTTTCTCTTCGTCTTGAAGTGGCGTGTGTGCTTCCAGATAGATCTTGCCCTGGCTCACACCAAATTTGTATGGCTCATCGATGATCCGCACCGGGGTGCCGACCTTGACCAAGCCCGCCAGCTCCAGGACGTTGTGGTTGAGCATACGGAAACAGCCATGACTGACGCGCATGCCGATACCGAATTTCTTGTTTGAACCGTGGATGAGATACCCGGGCAACGCGAGGCTCATCTTGTAAGGACCAAGCGGATTATCAGGTCCTGGCGGCACGACCTTTGGCAAAGGATCGCCATCGGCAGCGTGTTCATCGCGGATAGATTGCGGCGGGTACCAGGCAGGATTGCTTGTCATGGCTGAAATCCGTGTATTGCCCACCGGGGAGCCCCACCCCTCACGCCCGATGCCGAGCGGAAAAGTGTGCACCACGTTTTCGCCTTCCGGGTAGTAATACAGACGGTACTCCGCAAGGTTGATCACGACGCCTTCTCGCGGTCCGGGCGGCAGAATGTACCGAGTCGGTAGGATAATGTCGGTTCCTTCACCCGGTAACCAGGGATCCACGCCTGGGTTTGCCGCAACCAGTTCCAGATAGCCCAGATCATGCGTCTCGCCGAGTGCAGCGAACGTGTCCTCGTAGTTGGCCTTGATCACCTGAATCTGCCCAACCACGTCCTCACCCTCTGGAGGTAGCGGTAGTTCGAGAGCGACAGACTGGCCGGCCGAAAGCAAGGCTGCGAGTGACACACTGGAGGCGACTGCAAACGCACGCGAAAGCATTCAGGGGTTTCCTTGGGAAAGTGTTCGTGTTGGCGGCGATTGTACTCGAACCGCTGACGGCCGCCGAGCTACCAGGCGCTGACAGCAGACGGAAGGCCTTTACGCTGTGCGCTAAGTGCTTCACGGCAAGCGGGACAGAGGCGGCGATCTTTCAGAATCGAGCGCTCGATGTCTTGCCAGAGCGGGCGCGCTGGAAGAAAACCGCCACAGAGCGTGCGATCAACCTGACCATTCAACTCAAGTTGCCGTAATGCCAAGTGCAGACGATTTTCGCGGCAGGCAAACAGATCGAACTGCTCGTCTGGAACGATGAGGCGATAGGCAAAAAGGGTCCAGGCTGGGCGCGGCATCTGAGGCTCCGATTCGAGGGGCGCGACAGTAGCCGCGCGCACGTTTCAAAGCAAGGGTTCGAGCACCGGCCAGACGTTGTCCAGCAACTGCTGCTGCGCACTCGCAGTGGGATGGATGCGATCGGCTTGCATCATGCCCTCTACACCCCCGACACCTTCGAGAAAAAACGGGACGTATGGAAGGTTCTGCTCGTCTGCAAGCGAGTCGAACGCGTCGGCAAATGCACTTGTGTAACGTTGCCCCAAGTTGGGAGGCAAGCGCATACCGAGCAACACGACCTTGGCATCGGCCTCGCGTGATAGGCCGACCATGGCTGCCAGGTTTTGATTCAGTTGTTTCGGCGGCTGACCACGGAGCCCGTCGTTGCCACCTAATTCGATAATGACTACTTCCGGATCATATTCCTCCAGCAGCGCAGGCAACCTCGCCAGCCCTCCAGCGCTGGTGTCACCGCTGATCGAAGCGTTCACCACGCGATGATCGAGATTCTCTGTATCAAGGCGTTGCTGAAGCAGCTGTACCCAGCCCTGGCTGGTTTCCAGCCCGAAAGCGGCGCTGATACTATCCCCGACCACCAACACCGTTCCCGCCAAGGCGCCCTGAGCCCAGCACAGCAAAACCAGGACCCCACCTTTCAGCCAATTTCGCATCGGAATCTCCATGAGCGCCAGCATTCTTTACGCCCGGAACCTTAGCAAAGCGGTACCCAGCGCGGAAGGCGAGCTGGCGATACTAGACGATGTGTCATTGAGTCTCGACAAGGGCGACAGCCTTGCGATAGTCGGCACTTCCGGTTCTGGTAAATCAACACTGCTCGGCTTGTTGGCTGGCCTGGACCTGCCCAGCTCTGGCGAGGTCCACCTGGCCGGCCACCTGCTTGGCGCTCTCGACGAAGACCAGCGGGCACGCGTGCGAGCGGAACACGTCGGCTTCGTCTTTCAATCGTTTCAGCTGCTCGACAGTCTCAACGCCCTGGAAAACGTCATGCTGCCGCTGGAACTGCATGGCCGCCGTGACGCACAGGCGAAAGCTACCGAACTGCTCGACAGGGTTGGCCTAGGCGCGCGTTTGCACCATTACCCGAGGCAACTGTCAGGTGGCGAACAACAGCGTGTCGCCGTGGCCCGCGCATTCGCAGCGGAACCGGCGGTGCTGTTCGCTGATGAGCCGACCGGCAATCTGGACAGTCATACGGGCGCAACCATCACCGAGCTGTTATTCGAGCTCAACCGAGAACGCGGCACGACACTGGTGCTGGTGACTCATGACGAACGCTTGGCACAGCGTTGTCAGCATCTGCTCCGCCTGGAAGGCGGTCGCCAACTCCTCGACGAGTTGAGCCGATGAAAAATGTACCCGCCAGCCGCTTGGCAACGCTAGCGCTGCGTCAGCTGTTGCGCGATGCGCGCGCCGGTGAGTTACGCGTATTGTTCTTTGCGCTGTTGATCGCGGTCGCAGCCAGCACGGCTATTGGTTATTTCGGCGCGCGCCTGAACGACGCCATGCTGCTGCGTGCAACCGAGTTTCTGGGCGCTGATCTCGTGCTGCGTGGCAGCGCGCCCGCCGAACCCGAACAGGTCGAGGCAGGCGAGCAACTACAACTCCAGCACGCTCGGGTGGTTGAGTTCTCCAGTGTCGTCGCAACGGATGACAACCTGCAGCTGACCAGCGTCAAGGCCGCTGACGATAGCTATCCGTTACGCGGAGAGCTTCGCAGTGCAGCTGCGCCCTACCAGCCAGAACAACCAGGACCAGGCCCGCAGCCAGGCGAAGCCTGGGCCGAAGCGCGCCTGTTCGCCGCCCTGAACCTGCAGATCGGCGATCAAATAGAGGTGGGTAACAAGCCGCTGCGGCTGACCCGCGTGCTGACTTACGAACCTGATCGTGTCGGCGACTTCTACAGCTTGACGCCACGCGTGCTGATGCATCTCGACGATCTCGAGGCCACCGGCGTAGTGCAGCCAGGTAGCCGCGTGAGCTATCGCGAACTTTGGCGCGGCTCGCCCGAACAGCTGGGAGCGTATGAAGAGCGCATCAAAGCCGACCTCCAACCGCACCAACGCATCGAGACAGCCAAAGACGGCAACCGCCAAATCGGGGGTGCGCTGGGGCGCGCCGAGCGCTACCTGAACCTCGCCAGCCTGGCCGCCGTGCTGCTTGCGGGTGTCGCGGTGGCCTTATCGGCGGCGCGTTTCGCGGCGCGCCGCTTCGATGCCAGCGCGCTGTTGCGCTGCCTCGGTCTGTCACGCCGCGAAGCACTAATGCTCTATTCCCTGCAACTCGCGTATCTCGGCCTGTTTGCCAGCACGGTTGGCGCACTGCTGGGCTGGGCAGCGCAACATGGATTGTTCTTCCTCCTGCGCGAACTTGTGGTCAGCGAAGTGCCACCGGCCACCCTCTGGCCGGCGCTGGCGGGAATTGCGACCGGCCTGGTTGCGCTGGCCGGTTTCGCACTACCGCCCCTGGCCGCGCTCGGTCGTGTGCCACCGCTGCGGGTACTGCGCCGCGACATGTTGCCGATCCCGCCAAGCTCCTGGCTGGTGTATGGCGCCGCGGTGGTCGCTCTTGGCTTGATCATGTGGCGGCTCAGTCTGGACCTGAAGATTACCCTCGCGCTGCTGGGGGGTGGTCTGCTCGCCACCGCGATCCTTGGCGGACTGCTTTTGCTGGCACTGAAAGGGCTGCGTCGAGCGCTTTCCGGGGCGTCGCTGACATGGCGTTTAGGGCTCGGGCAACTGCTCCGACACCCGCTGGCGGCGGCTGGTCAGTCGCTGGCTTTCGGCCTGATCCTGCTCGCCATGGCTCTAATAGGGCTGCTGCGCGGCGAACTGCTCGACACCTGGCAGAACCAATTGCCGGATGACGCCCCCAACCATTTTGTTCTGAATGTCCTGCCCGCCGACCGGGACGCATTCGCCGCACGCATCGAGGCACTCTCCGATCACGTCGCGCCTTTGTATCCAGTGGTACCGGGTCGCCTGGTTGCCATCAACGGCGAGCCGGTGCGCCAGCTGGTCAGCAAGGAAAGCCAGGGCGAACGCGCGATTCGCCGGGACCTGAGCCTGACCTGGGCCCAGGAAATACCTGCCGACAATCGCCTAACCGCCGGCCAATGGTGGCCTTCAGCGAGAGGCGAACTGCCTGGCGTGTCAGTGGAAGCCGAGCTGGCCGAGAGTCTTCAGGTGCAGCTGGGTGACCGGCTCAGCTTCACAGTTGGTGGGCTCACCCGCGACGTCAGCGTGACCAGCCTGCGGGAAGTCAACTGGGACAGCTTCCAGCCCAACTTCTACATGATCTTCGAGCCACAGACCTTGGAGGATATACCCGCCACCTACATGACCAGCTTTCATCTGCCCGAAGGAAAGGATCGCGAGCTGGTACAGCTAGCCAGGGATTTTCCGTCCGCAACGATTTTGCAGGTGGAAGCCTTGCTCAGCCAGTTGCGCAGCATCCTGTCGCAGGTTTCGCTAGCGGTCGAATATGTGCTGATGTTCGTGTTGGCGGCAGGCCTAGCGGTATTGTTCGCCGGTCTACAAGCGACGCTGGACGAACGGATTCGTCAAGGTGCACTGCTCCGAGCACTCGGAGCGGAGCGGACGCTATTGATCAGAGCCAGACGTACCGAGTTTGGGGTATTGGGTGCCGCCAGTGGTGTACTTGCCGCATTGGGTTGTGAACTGGTCAGCGCCCTGCTCTATCACTTCGTCTTCGATCTTCGCTGGCAGCCGCATCCATGGCTGCTACTGCTACCGCTGATCGGCGCGCTGCTGGTCGGTGCGGCTGGGGTGCTGGGGACGCGGCGAGCCCTTAATGCCAGCCCACTGAACGTCCTGCGTGAAAATTGACCGGAGCAGGCTGCGCGTTTGACAACCTGTAGAATGCCCAGCCCGTGCCTGAACTGGAAACTCCATGAGCCGTTATCGTCCACCTCGCCCTGCCGGAACCCCTCTGATCACCCCCGAAGGCGAGGCACGGCTACGAGCCGAACTGCACGAACTGTGGCACGTGAAGCGTCCACAGGTCACCCAGTCGGTCAGCGAGGCGGCGGCGCAAGGCGACCGTTCGGAAAACGCCGAATCAGGTTTATCGCCCCAAGCGCCATACTAAGTCTAAAAAATCCCTTGTAATTCATACAGATAAAAATAGTACGCATACTAGATAAGCCATACTATTTCTCGTATTCGATGACATTGACCCACCAACACGCCTCGCCTTGAGGAGTATGCACGATCGCCTCGTCGCCAACCTCCTTCTTGAGAAGGGCCCTCGCCATCGGTGAGTCGATTGAGATGTAGTCCTTACGACCATAGATCTCGTCGTACCCTACGATTCTGAACCGCTTTAGATCCCCAGCTTCGTTCTCAATTTCAACCCAAGCACCGAAGAAGACTCGCCCCTCCTGCGAAGGTGCGTACTCCACAACCCGCATGTCTTCCAAGCGCTTGCGCAGGTAGCGAACACGGCGATCAATCTCGCGCAGCAGCTTCTTGTTGTACTGGTAGTCAGCGTTTTCACTGCGATCACCAAGAGACGCAGCCCAGGTGACCTTCTGTGTTATCTCTGGTCGGTAAACCCTCCACAGATGATCCAGCTCCTCTTTCAAAGCTTCATACCCTTGCTTTGTGATGAGATTTGTACTCAAAAATTTTCTCGCTGTGTGTGGAGTGTCAATTGGAAACGTTGGTCTGGCTCTGGAAGACAATCTGAGGCTTCGGCCGGATCACTGGTAAACACCGAATTCGATGCGGGTCAACAGATCCTCCAGCATTCGCTCCCCAAACGAGTTGCTCAGCAGATCAAGCGGCGTCCTGCCTTCGAATCCAAACAGCGGCTTAACCAGCCAGCGTTCTGCAGCTTCTCTGCTACCCAGCACTTCCTCAGCCTTCGATAGGATCTCTGCAAAGCGCATAACCTTGCTGCTCTGGCCAGAAGTTAGGGCCATGCGCTGTGCCTTAGCCCGGTGCCGCAGTGTGCGTTCGGTCATGCCGATGACCTTGGCAAGAACAGCTTTGTCTTTCAGCAGCTCCACCGCATCCACCAAGCGCAGGACGTCTTCCGGCGCAAGGCCGACCTCAATCAGGCGATAGACTGCAAGCGGATCGTCAGGGTCGACTCGCTCATTGAGGAGTACCTGCATGGGATTCGCGGCTACGTTGCTGCTGCGCGAGCTAGCGGCGGAAGACTGATCCATACTCAATCTCTGCAAAAGATGAAGAGCTCTGACCTTAAGCCTGACTCCAGTGGCAAGCAACGCTATGAGCAGGTTCGACGACGCCCGGGCTTAGTCAGAAGAATGTCGGGCCGAACCATGGGCATGTCTCTTCCCCCTTTGCTGCAAGTGGATCCTGCTGCGCTGGCTAAGCCCTCAATCGCGGCGTACAGGACGTCTTCGTCGCCTGCGTGGATGGCCTGAAGGGCTTCCCCGAGGCCATCGAGGATGGTGTTCTCGCACACCAGCGTGCAGCTGTGCATCGTGCACATGATCAGGCACAGCCTGAACTACGTGTCCTGGAAGCGCCGGGCCGAGGCAGCGGCCGACCTGAAGCGGATTTATCAGTCCAGCACGGCAGACGAGGCCGAACTGTGCCTCGGTGAGTTCGAAGCCAAATGGGACGACGACCACATGCCGATTGGCCAATTCTGGCGACGCAACTGGGCGCGGATCGCACCGTTCTTCGATTTCCCGCCGGAGATCCGCAAGGTGATCTACACCACCAACGCCATCGAGTCGGTGAACACTACTCACTTTCCTTGGCGGCATGGCTCAATGCCGATCGCATCCATTCTGGCATCTTACAGGCCCGGAGCTTAATCAGCTCTTCGCTGCTCAGCGCGTTGACTATCTTGGAAACCACCTTCGCGGACACTCCCTCCTTCCCGATGTAATGGAGAGCTGTAAGCGCCACCCCTACCTTCGTGCCTGCGTGCTGCAAGCGATCCTTGGAGACGTGCTGGAGACGAACCACCGCATTACCAACCTTGATCTCGCGAGTAGATCCGCTGGTGTAAAAGGTCGGCAACACCTGCATCTGTGTGCTGAGGCCCAACCTCCGAACAGCCTCCGCGCCGTGTATCTGGATCGTCTCGCCGTTCGCCTTCGTGACGACCTCCATTACAGCCAGCGGACTCGGGCGCACCACCCTGCCGGTGTACTTGCTCATTTTAGGGCGCATGTAGACACCGCGAGCCAATCGCTCCAGCGTGCCTGATTGCACCAGCCTAGAGAGCGCCTTATTGATCGACGCACGGGAACCGACATACGCGAACACCGCACCGGCAAAGGGCCTCCCCTTTGGCATGTGCTTGACTCGATTTAAAATAGCTTGTGCGACGGACATATGAGCCCCAAAAGTCAGAATCCACATATTTTCTGACGCCCACGAAATCTATCAGCCCTGCCAAAAACGGGACCTTCAGGCCAGTCACAGGACACAGAGGGACAGCAAGGTCAACGCTCACTGTACTGCCACGGAGCCGGCCCCTCACACAGTCCCGCTGAGTAATCAGTCAGGTTCGACTAGAGCTCTCAACTCCTCACCAACCTTATCCAGGAGCTGCTCAAACTCTCAGGAGCTTCGGATCCAAGCAGGTAGGTCAGGGCCAAGAGGGTGACTGGATGGGTGTCGAGCACTGTGCAGAGGCTATCGAGCTTTTCAAGAGTTGGGCTCGTCGCCCCGCGCTCCAGCATGCTGACGAAGGTACGACTGCTAACGAGCGAGAAATCTTCCTGGGCGAGCCCCCTACGCTGCCGCACGAACCTCAACGCTTTCCCGAACGAATCCCGGACTTCCATTTTGCAGCTCCGCAAAATGGAAAGATGAAGCGCGATTGAACAATATATGACTACAAAATATATTGTTCATCAATCAAGCACAATTCTCATTAGGAAGTTGCCGCGTGTTCAAAACCAGCCGAAATGCGGAGCTGCTCCCCGGACTCTCAACAGCGCCAGATGGTGTCCAGTTCTGGTCATATGTCGAGCTAGAGGTGACCTCGCCCTGGTTCTACTTGCAGATTGTTGAGGATGATGGCAAGGAAGCTTTTCGAAGCATGCTAATGGTTCCTTCGGTCCCGTTGCTTGAGCAGATCATAGCCGCGCAGACTGACCACGCATGGCTGGAGCAGGCGTATCTTGTGAATCCCGGGCACATGAACAAGGCTGATCGCTGGATGATGGAGCCATTGCTAGAGGTTAGCTCCATTCGAGACGCACAAGGCAACGAGCTTGGGCATCAGTACAGAGTGGAGAGCGGTCGTACGTACTCAACCTCAGCGAGTCAGCCTCTCGATACTCGGATGAGTACCCACGTGATCTTCTCTGCTGCATTGCATCTGCGAGGCTAATCGCCCCCAGGCTGCAGCCTGGCCGGCTTGTCAGAATTTGCAATGTGAGATTTGGCACACTGCTTTCTCTCACCTGCTCTCCATCGGCAAGGCCCTGCGGCTGCCCCAGGTGGTGCGACGACCTCTCTGTTTCGAAAAAGAGGCCGATGGTAGTGAAATAATCCTGCGAGGCTGCCACCTGCCCGGGAGAGTGGTCGGATGCTCATGGTATGGGTGGCCAGATGACTGTGGATCCGCAGTCACGTTCACCGGACGTCCGCAGCTAGGCGACTCAACGGGCTCAGCCATCTTTCCAGAATTCGCTCCGCTGCACCAGGCCGAATTCACCGTCAGAAGTACCGGGATTCTCATCGAACATGGTGTTGACCATGCGTTCGCGACGCAGACCGCTCAGCGTTCGGAAAAAGCAGGGCTCACAGAGATGGACTTCGTAACGCTCGCCATCATGCTTGGAGCCATATCCCCAGTGTGCCTGAAGGGTTCCAAACTGGAGGCCATAGCCTTCAACGCGAGTACTCTGACAACAGGCATCACAGGTAATGTCTGCGACCGTTTCAGCCGGCAAAACAACAACATGCTTCACAATCAGCACCTCCAGCGGCGACACCGCCCTTGCCCGGCGACTTCTTCGATGTGCCTGCAGACCGCCCCGGCATCCTGAGTCCTCAGGCTCAATCCACACCTAAAGCCTTTATAACCGCATCAACGGGATCCGCGTAGAAACTCGTTTGAAACTTGGTAAACAGCTCCGGGGGAATGGTTGGCAGATCCACCGCGCTGCTCATAGGCAACGCGACCCGCTTGCCGCCTGCATCGAAAGCCACCTGCAGACACTCCGCAATACTTTCCACTGGAGTGATGTTGCCACCCAGACTCATATCGCCAAGTACAACCATCTGCCCCTGGGCGGGGCGCCCCAGCAAGCCGGAGGCAAAAGCTACCAAGCTAGCAAGAGCCATGTGGGTCAGCGGACCAGTGTTTTGCAACTCCACCACATGTAGGTGGAAATCATGCTCTAGAACCCTGGCCGAGGCACTGATGCGCGAAGCATTTGCCTTGAAGTAATCAAAGGCAATCTTCACCTGCTCCTTGGCAATGCTGGAATTCCAGAGACCAGAGGTGGCGAGCTTCCCAGAGCCTTTGGTGACCTGTAGCTCAAGGCGGTACAGCCCTGGCATACCTTTTCCGCTCAAGCCGATGGTATGAATGAAACCAGGCTTGCTCTGGCCTTCAGGGATCAGCGTCCCGCCCCCCTGCTCTTTCACCGTTACGAAATGCTCCTCCAGCGTTTCATTGTCGATGTAGCTGAAGTGAACATCGTAGAACTCCATGCCACCGATTTTCTTCAGCTGCTCCTTGACCCGACGACGTACCTGCAAGGCGTACTCCAGGCACTGCCGCACGTCTTCCTTGGTGAACTGGTCATGGGGATACAGCAGCTTGAGTAGCCCGGAAACGGTCTTGCGCACCGCGATCACGTCGCGCTGGTTGAGATTGTTGCCAAGTTTGAAGAACTTATCGATGGCATCGGCGAAGCTGCGCTTACGCATTTCGCGGAAAAACTCTGCCAGGTAGTCGACGATCAGGCCGTACCTATTGGTGAAGTACTCCGGGCGCATCTTGGGGATCTCCCAGCCCGGAATGTAGGCATGGAAGCGGTCGAAGAAGGCCGAGTCGATCATCTGCTCCGGGAAGGGAGCCAGCAGGTGGCTGGTCTTCACCAGGGACTCGACGCTCTGGTTGATGTTGCCAACGAAAGTCGACACGCTGGGTAAGACGGTTGAAACGATGGGCAAGAAGATCGACCGCGATCAAACCGTCATCGAGCAGCTCACCCATGAAATCGCCTGGTTCAAGCGACACAAGTTCGCCAAGCGTAGCGAGCAACTAAGCCCTGACCAGGGCAGCCTGCTGGATGATTTTCTCGACACGGACATTGCCGCTATCGAGGCGGAACTGAAAACCCTCAATCCTCCGGTGGCTCCGGCTGAACCCCGCCAACAGCCCAAGCGCACCGCGCTGCCAGCCCAGTTTCCGCGTACTGTGATCCGTCACGAGCCGCAGAACACTCAATGCGCCTGCGGCTGCCAGCTGCAACGCATCGGCGAAGACATCAGCGAAAAGCTGGATTACACGCCGGGCGTGTTCACCGTCGAACAGCACGTGCGTGGCAAATGGGCCTGCCGTCAGTGCGAAACACTGATCCAGGCGCCGGTACCAGCCCAGGTGATCGACAAGGGCATCCCCACTGCCGGCCTGCTGGCTCACGTGATGGTGGCCAAATTTGCCGACCACCTGCCGCTGTATAGGCAAGAGAAGATCTTTGGCCGTGCGGGTCTGGCCATCGCCCGCTCGACGCTGGCGCAGTGGGTCGGACACACCGGCGTACAGCTCCAACCATTGGTCGACGCCCTGCGCGAGGCGGTACTGGCGCAAGGCGTGATCCACGCCGACGAAACCCCCGTGCAAATGCTGGCCCCTGACGAGAAGAAAACCCACCGGGCTTACGTCTGGGCATACTGCACCACACCCTTCGCCGACCTGAAGGCCGTGGTGTATGACTTCAGCCCCAGCCGTGCAGGTGAGCATGCGCGCAATTTTCTGGGTCAGTGGAGTGGCAAGCTGGTCTGCGACGACTTCGCCGGCTACAAGGCCAGCTTCGAGCAGGGCATCACCGAAATTGGCTGCATGGCCCACGCCCGCCGCAAATTTTTCGATCTGCACGCAGCGAACAAAAGCCAGTTAGCCGAACAGGCGCTGCACTCCATTGCCGGGCTGTATGAAATCGAGCGGCAAGCACGGCACATGAGCAATGAAGAGCGCTGGCGAATACGGCAGGAAAAGTCTTCACCAATCCTCGATGCGCTGCATAACTGGATGCTGGCCCAGCGTGATCGGGTGCCCAACGGATCAGCCACGGCGAAAGCCTTGGATTACAGCCTCAAACGCTGGTTAGCGCTGACGCGCTATCTGGACGACGGCGCCGTGCCCATCGACAACAATCAGGTCGAGAACCAGATTCGACCATGGGCCCTTGGACGCTCGAACTGGCTGTTTGCCGGGTCGCTGCGCAGCGGCAAACGGGCGGCGGCGATCATGAGCCTGATCCAGTCGGCGCGGATGAATGGGCATGATCCGTACGCCTACCTGAAGGATGTGCTGATGCGGCTGCCGACACAGCGGGCCAGCGAGATTGGCCAACACTGCCGCATCAATGGGCACCCGCCTGAATTACGCAAGGTGAGTTCGGCAGACGCTTACTGCCCGCTTTCCTTTTCACACGCCGTGGCTATCTCGGCGTGTTGGCTGCCTCATTCTGGGCAGCTCCCTGGCTTGCCGCGCAGGCGCAGCCCCTAACCTTCGAACGAGCCCAAGCTCTGGCCGAGCAGAGTGCCCCTGAGAACCTCGCGCGCCAGGCGCAGGTGGCATCGGCACAGCAGGCTGTAGGGCCCGCAGACGCCCTGCCCGATCCCAAGCTTATTCTAGGCATCGACAACCTGCTGATCGAAGGCCCTGACCGTTACACCCTGAATCGTGACTCCATGACCATGCGCCGCATTGGACTCATGCAGGAGGTACCAAACGGCGACAAGCGTCTGGCCCGTCGCCAACTGGCCGAAGCCTCCATGACGCGGGCCGAAGCCGAGCAACGTGCCATGCAGTTGGGAATCAAGCGCCTGACGGCAGTGAGCTGGCTGGACGTGTACTACGCCGAACGCAGTGTTGGCCTCTTCGATCAACTGGATCGTCAGCTCGAGATGCTCCGCTCGACCGTGCAATCGCTGATTGCCGGCGGTAGTGCTCAGCCTGGCGAGCTGTTGCAGGCCGACCAGGAAGCTTTGGCATTGCAGGATCGGCGAGACGAGCTGAATCGCGATGTAGCAGTGGCTCGTGCCAAGCTGCGCCGCTGGATAGGCAACGAGGCCGATCAGCCTTTGCAAGGAGGTGTTCCCAATCTGAGCCTGGAGGCACCGCACCTGCCGCAACGCATTGCCTCACACCCTGAGTTGCGCGCTGCCTCGGCCCGAGTCGGCGAGGCTAGCGCCGAGCTGAACGAGGCCATCGCCGAAAAGACTCCCGACTGGGGTGTCGAGTTTGCCTACAACAATCGCGACAACCAGTTCGGCGATATGGTGATGGTGCAATTCACCTTCGACCTGCCGTTGTTCGTAGGCACACGTCAGGGGCCCAAGATCAATGCCAGGCAGCACAGCGTGTCGCAGATGGAAGCCGAGCAGGAGGCGTTACTGCGCGCCCATCAGGCTGAGCTTGAAGGCGGTATTGCCGAGCTTGAGCAACTGCGCAGGACCTTGTCACGCACCGAAAAAACCTTGATCCCGCTTGCAAGCAAACGGGCCGATCTCGAACTAGCCGCCTACCAAGCCGGTAACAGCCAGCTCACATCCGTTATTACCGCACAGCGCGACCTGATCGAGGCGCAGCTGCGGCAGATTGAACAGCAGCGCAAGTTGAGCCAGCTCTCCGCAAGCCTGTATTACGCCTATGTGGAGGGACTGAGATGAAGATATCGGCATTTGGTTTTGCGGTCGCCTTGCTGGCCGTGGGCATTGGCGCGGCAGGCGGCTACTGGCTGGCCCAGCGGCAGGCCAAACATGAGGTTCTGCCCAGTTCTGCACCGACGGACGAGCGCAAGGTGCTCTATTGGTACGACCCGATGCAGCCCGAGCAGCGCTTCGATAAACCGGGCAAGTCACCTTTCATGGATATGGAGCTTGTCCCTAAATAGGCGGGATCCGAGCAGGATCCGTCTGTCCTGAGCGTCCCCGCTCAAGCCGTACAAAGCCTCGGAATGCGAACTTCTCCGGTGATCCGCGGTGTACTGCCCTCGGGTATCGAGGCGGTCGGTTCCCTGGCCTATAACCAGCGAGAGGTGGCGAACCTCCAGGCTCGCGCTGGCGGATTCGTCGAGCGGGTTTACGGGCGTGCCCCGGGCGATGTGCTGCCTGCCGGTACCCCCCTGGTCGACCTGCTGATTCCCGAGTGGTTCGCCGCGCAGTTGGAGTTCCTGGCGGTACTGCGTACCGCTGACATTCGCTTGATAAGTGCGACCCAAGAGCGCCTGCGCCTGCTCGGCATGCCTCAAGCGTTGATCGAGCAGGTTCGCCGCAGCGGCAAACCGCGGGCGGTGCAAACCCTCACCACACCTATCGCCGGCGAGCTCCAAGCCTTGCAGGTACGCGCCGGGATGACCGTGGAGGCGGGTCAGGACCTGGCCAGGATCAACGGGCTGTCCACGGTCTGGCTCGATGCGGCGATACCCGAAGCAATGGCTGGAATGGTTCAGGTTGGGGCTGACATCCGCGCCACCCTGACCGCCTTCCCCGGGCAACCGCTGCAGGGCCGCGTCATCGCTTTGTTGCCGAGTGCCGACCCGCAAACGCGCACGCTCACGGTACGCAGCGAGCTACCCAACCCTGCCGGTAAGTTGCGCCCCGGCATGTTCGCCGCCGTACGCCTGAACAGTACCTACCACGGAGGTCGCTGCGTTCGCTGACTTCGCTGAAGTGGTGATGTACCAGAATCCCGAGGTATTTGATAAAGCGGATCTGGTCGTAGTCACCACTGCGGATTGGCAGTCAGAGGTGGCTCTGTGGAGCTCCAAGTCGAATGGCACATCCTGGGGGCTACTCCAGGCCTGGAGCGAACCTCATACGCAGGTGGGGCATGTGCTCCTTGCACCATCGGGTGCATTTGATGCTCGAGGCCTATTCACAGAAAACGGTGAATTTAGGCACAAGTTCACCGAGTGGCCGGAAGGTGGCGTTGTCGCCCTTCCCGCCTGCGGAGAGAGTTTCATCCCAGGTGGTTCTCTGGGAATGGTGAACATTGCTTCAATGGTCTCTCAGGCCGCATTACGAGCATTGAGCGGCGACACCGGAGCCCCGATCTGGGTCAGCAGCATCAATGGCCCCCACGACGTGGCGACGCTGGGAGGACAGTATCTTGGTCCTGAACTACCTGCTGGCATGCAGCAGGCTCAGTTGGAGCGTGATTGGCCGGAGCAGTTGGAGACAGCTCGATGACGGCAATCGCCTGGCAATGGAGCTGGCCCGGGGTGGACACGCATCTGTTGGTATCGCAGGACGTTGCGAATCTGTTGGAGCGCTATCGGCAGAGGCGCTTCGATGTGGAGCGTGGGGGACAGCTATTTGTCGACCCCGCAAGCGCTGCCGGACTGGTACTTGCCTTGGCGACTCCCCCCCATCGAGATGATCGGGCTGGAAGAGCTTGGCTGGAGTTGAATGCCCATCGCTGCCGAGATGAAATTGAACGAGCCAATGCTGCCGGGCTCCGACTGGTGGGGTACTGGCATACTCACCCGCAAAGCATTCCTATGATCTCCCCCACTGATGTCGGGAGTTTTTCCAGGTTTGCAGCGCGCTACACGCAAGATCTGCCGCATCCGCTGGCAATTATCGTGGGCAACTCCAGCAGCCCTGAAGGCATAAAGGCTTGGTCCTTCAGGGAGGGGCGTTATGTTGAAGCTGCATGGGGTAGCTGGCCAAGTTAGCGGTTACACCCTTCTGCCAGCATTAGCGCAAAGAGCTCCGCTTGAAATCGTGCATCGTCCAACGCGTTATGGTTGGGTGCGCTTTGGGGGTTGAGCCGAGCTGTCATTTGCGAGGATTTAGTTTCCTTCCAGCGGCATCCGGTAACCCCCATGTAATACGCCTTCATGTCGAGTGCGGTGAACCCAAAGGGGTTCGCCCCAGAATACTTATGGAAGTAGTAGTTGATGAACGACCAGTCGAACGGGGCATTCAGCCCCACAAAAACGACTTTCTGATCTGCCGAACATAGCTGGTTCAACCATTGTTCTAGCTTGAGCATCGCCGTCTGTGGGGCTAGCCCTTCGTTTTCGAGCTTGGTGAGGTCAAGGCCAGTTACGGCGACAGCCTCCGGATCGTGCTGTAGGCCGTCTGGCTGGAGCTCGAGATAGATTGACTGAGCGGGCTCTGAGACGACGCAAGCGCCGATGGAAAGCAGGCTATAGATGCCCGGTACCGGCCCGGAAGTTTCTACGTCGACGGAAACATAAAGCTCATCGCTCACCATTTCACCCCTTTATTTAGTCCGACCCATTCGGACAGTATGCGGTGAGCTGCATAAGCCGAACACCCACCCCCATGGAGACGTCAGCGTCATGGACAACGCTCGTGATCGTATTACCCAGGAAATTGTTGAGGCCGAAGACCTTAAACTGCTGGCGGCAGTGGATACCTATGGCTACCAATGCCCTGGCTGCCAAACTCAGGCCTTCCCGCGCTCCTACCGCCCGGAGAACTTGGTTCGGGCTCACTTTCAACTGCGTGACCCTCACGTCTCAGGTTGTGAGGTGGAGGGCGAAACCAAAGTTATAGCGCAGGGCAAGCGCGGCAGTGTTCAGCAGGAGTTGGAGACCTCGCCAGGTTTATCGCCCGCCCGGCTGCAGCTAATTGACGACCGTACAATCGTCGATCCTGCGCTTCCTCACACCGAGTCTCAGACACAGAGCGTCAGGCGGTCGGATGGAGCCACTGGCCTGGTGCGCCGAGAGGGACGACGCGCAGCAAACAGTATTCGTCCTATCTGCCGTGCTTTTTTGCGCTTCCCTTCGATAGGCATCTTTCTTTAGCTATCCCGGGTATTGCCCCAGCGACCTATCAAACCGCCTTCAAGAAACTTCGGTCGAAAGGGTTGGAGCCATGTCCTAATGCGCGCGTTTTCTATGGAGAGCTGGCCTGGACGCCAGCCGCTGAATCGCCCGAACACTTGACCATTTCACTCAACGCGGGCGAATGGGAAGAGAAAAAACTAACGCCTTACCAGGCGGTCGTCCTTTGGAGAGAGTGGTCAGCAGCTGCCCGCGGGCGACTGAAAAATGAGCTGGAAATAGCCCGCCAAGAGAACATGAAAGCCAAAAAAGATAAGCAGGCATCCCGCAGTTATCTCTTCTTTGTGGGTGCCCAGGATGCCAAGAACCCTGCATTTTTCCATGTGCTGGAACATTCACTCATTTGCACCGCACATGACGAGCTGGTGTTCCCAGTGCGCGGCTAGGTGCGGATCGGGGCCGCCGAAGGCGGTCTTATGGCAGTCCCTCGGGCCAGTTTGAGATATGTTGTAGCGCACTCAGCTGCCCAGGGAACACTCCTGTGCTCTCGACATAGCGCAATGCGGATTGACCATCGCTCCAGCCAACGTACTGCATCAGTGCTTTGAGATCCCAGCCGCTGCGGGTAGCCCAGGTGGCAAAACCGCGGCGCAGCGAGTGGCTACTGTACAGCTCCGCAGGCAGCCCTGCCGCCTGCAGGACGGCGCGCATGAGTGGGACAACGCTATTTGGGTGCAAATCCTGCTCACTTAAGTGCCCCCAGCGATCAACTCCACGGAAGACCGGACCACGCGCAATGCTCGCCAGGCTAATCCAGTCGACGTAGGCCTGTACCGGGCACAGCCTGGCCAACGCCGGTGCGCTAAAGGTCTGGCCTTGGTTGTCCCGGTCACCTTTGCTCCAGGGTAGGAACAGTTGCATGCCCTCCCCGGGCCTTACCTGGATGTGCTCGACCTGCAGGCGGCACAACTCATCACTGCGGAACGCCCGCCAGAAGCCAATCAGGACCAGTGCACGGAAGTGCTCGAGCGCTTGCTGGTAGCTGCGCCGCGTGTTGGCGCGAGTGCCGGCCTGCAGGTACCGCTCGATGTCCTGGCTCATCTGGGCCTATGGCGACGTGCCGTTCCCCAAGATCAAATGGATTTTCCAGCACCTCAGCAATGCCGAGGTGCTGCTGACCTTCAACGTCGATTTTCTGGTCACGTACCTGGCTGACCGCCAAGCGAATCGGAAGGCCATCGCCAATATCGGCCTGGATCACCATGTGCCATGGAGCATGCTGAAAGAGCTGAAGGCCCATCAGCCGCGCAATTGGCAGTACCTGATCCAACGCCATCTGTCTGAAGGGATCAAACAGGAAAGCGGTGCCCAGTACATGACCGTGTTCTTCATCCGCCCTGCTGGCAGCAACCCGATGGCCTATTGGTTTATCC
>NZ_KQ033936.1:0-240364 GCF_000970615.1 Pseudomonas sp. 10B238 | reverse complement strand
CACCTCTTTCAACCGCCTCCGATCAACCTGACCGAAGCCACCAACAGCGCGAAACCACCACCCTGCCAGCCCGGCGCATTCTACTCGAATTCGCCATCCGCGCAAGCCTTTATTTTCGCTAACTTCTTGATTTACAAGAGGTTTCGCTAAAGGCCTGCGCCGGAGAAGGTGCGCATTATAGGCACTCAGAAACTCACGTCAACGGTTTTCTCTACCCTGCGAGCAGTGCGCATCTTTCTCTGTATAAAGAGGCATCTCGTCTCGTATGAGCACTGCCCCTGGTTATGAGAAATGCCGAGGAGACAAAGACTCCGGAAAGAGGTTCATCATGATTGAGCATCAAGAAGTTAACTACTGCTCATCTCGAGCACACCACTAGCGTCACGGAACGCTTCATTGGCCTAGATGGAAACCACTTCACAGTCGAACCCAGCCTTCCTGCCTAGCATTCGCATCTCAATGACGTGCGGGTTTAGCACGTGGCAAGTCGTTGCGCATGAAGCGCACCTGCAACAGTAAACGCTGACGCAGGCATTAGTTGAGTCAAGGAATGACGTTTTCGAACAAGCTAGCCGTCCATGTACTGACGCTAGCAAAAGCACCCATCACAGCCACCGGCTTCGCTGGCGAAGATGTTCGCTATGCCACTGAGTATGAGCTGCTCGAGCAGGAGCTTGGCAAGGCGTCGTCGTTGCACGCTGCGGGGTCCGTAGATTGGGAAGCCGTGCGCGAAGGCAGCGAAGACCTGCTCAGCACCCAAACTAAAGATTTGCGTATTGCGGCTTGGCTGACCTGGAGCCTGTATCAGCGTGATTCGTTTCTCGGATTGCATGCTGGCCTGTCCATGCTCGGCTTCTTATGTCTCGACCATTGGGAAGATATCCATCCACGCAAGGACCGCACGCGGGCTGCTGCCATCACGTGGCTGATCCCTCGGATGGAACACGTGCTTGCCGAACATGTGCCAATGGGCGAACAGCTTCCATTGTTTGAGCAGATCGCGGTCGAGCTACGCAGCCTCGAAAGCTGCCTAGCCGCGAAGTTAGGCACACAGGCCCCTCTTCTATTACCCCTATGTCGTCGGCTTGAGGAAATGGTCAAGCGAGCTGGCGCCGCGCATCCGCACCCTGGTGCTGTGGGCGCAGCTATAGCCCAGGTCAAACAGGTGGCTGCGCAAGTGTTCACGGCTGCAACACCGGTAGAGCACGAGAAAGACGCCCATAAGAGCCTGCGCAGCCTGCAGGATCAGGCCAGACCGCTTTGCGGCTGGTGGCTCAAGCAAAAAGCTACCGATCTCAAGCCTCTGCGGCTGGCTCGCACTCTTCTGTGGCTACCCATCGACTGTCTCCCCGAACGCAACGCCGATCAGATCACCGCACTACGCGGCATCCCGGCAGACAAACTCGCGAGCTATCGCGAGCGCTTCTCGCAGGGCCTATACGCCGACTTATTAGCCGACCTAGAAGCCAGCATTGCCCGCGCGCCGTTCTGGCTCGATGGTCAGCGCCTGGCCTGGGAATGCTTGAGCGAGCTCGACGCCGAACAGGCAATGCGCGAGGTAGAAATCCAGCTCGCGCTCTTCCTGCAACGAATGCCGGGGCTAGAGGAGCTGCGCTTTCATGACGGCAAACCCTTTGCCGACGCAGAAACTCGCGCCTGGATCAGCGCCCAAGTAATGCCTCATGTACAGCCCGCGCAGGCTGCAAGCGAATCGCCAACCAACCGGGGCGGTACTACGCCCGTCTGGGAAGAGGCGCTGCAGGAGGTACTCCCTCACTTACGCAAAGACGGCCTCAAAAGCGCCGTGCAGAAGCTCAAGCTCGGCCTCAACCAGGCACGCGGTGGGCGGGAGCGTTGCTACTGGCAACTGACTTTGGCCCGGCTGTGCTTGCAGGCCAAGAAATACGACCTGGCCAAGACCCAACTCGAATCCCTCGATCAGACGCTACAGGCCACGGGCCTGGGCGACTGGGAACCCGATCTCGCCCTCGAGGTGCTGCGTCTGCTGCATAGCTGTTGCGAGCTGCTGCCGCAGAACCACGCCGTGCGTGAAAGCAAGGATGAGATTTACCGCAGGCTGTGCCACCTCGACCTCGAAGTGGTACTCGATTAGGCCCCCGGGCCGTAAACCCAAAGGAGAAGACCCATGGCCAAAGAAGGCTCGGTAGCCCCCAAAGAACGCATCAACGTCACCTTCAAGCCTGCCACCGGCAGCGCTCAGGAAGAACTCGAACTGCCACTGAAGTTGATGGTGCTCGGCGATTTCACCCAGCGCGCCGACCATCGCAAGATCGAGGACCGCAAGCCGATCGCCATCGACAAGAACAGCTTCGACGAGGTACTGGCCAAGCAGGAGCTGAACCTCACTTTATCGGTGCCGAACCGTCTGCAGGACGAGCCCACCGATGAAGAGCTGGCCGTGCAGCTGAACATCAACTCGATGAAGGACTTCAACCCGGCCAATCTGGTCGAGCAGGTTCCGGAGCTGAAAAAGCTGATGGAACTGCGCGACGCGCTGGTCGCCCTCAAGGGCCCGCTGGGTAACGCCCCGGCCTTCCGCAAAGCGATCGAAAGTGTACTCGCCGACGACGACTCGCGTGACCGTGTACTCGGTGAGCTGGGTCTCGCCGCGAAAGAACAATTGGACGCCTGATTACTTCCGACAAGGAACGCCAACACCATGAGCACTAGCGCAGCAGCCGTTGAAAGCGGCAAGAACCTTGCCGAACTCGGCATTCTCGACCGCATCATCGCTGAAACCAAATTGACGCCCGATGACGAGGCCTACGACATCGCCAAGCGCGGCGTGTCGGCTTTCATCGAAGAACTCCTCAAGCCACAGAACGAGCACGAGCCGGTCAAGAAGGCCATGGTCGACCGCATGATCGCGGAAATCGACGCCAAACTAAGCCGTCAGATGGACGAGATTCTCCACCACCAGCAGTTCCAGACGCTGGAATCCTCCTGGCGCGGCCTCAAGCTGCTGGTCGATCGCACCAACTTCCGCGAGAACATCAAGCTCGAAGTCCTCAACGCGTCCAAGCAGGACCTGCTCGACGACTTCGAGGACAGCCCGGAAGTGGTCCAGTCCGGCCTGTACAAGCACATCTATACCGCCGAATACGGCCAGTTCGGCGGCCAGCCGGTCGGCGCCCTGATCGCCAACTACTTCTTCGACCCGAGCGCGCCGGACATCAAGACAATGCAGTACGTGGCCTCGGTCGCCAGCATGTCCCACTCGCCCTTCATCGCGGCGGCCGGCCCGAAATTCTTCGGTCTGGAAAGCTTCACAGGCCTGCCGGACCTGAAGGATCTGAAAGATCACTTCGAAGGCCCGCAGTTCGCCAAGTGGCAAAGCTTCCGCGAGCAGGAGGATGCCCGTTACGTCGGCCTGACCGTACCGCGCTTCCTGCTACGTAACCCCTACGACCCGGAAGACAACCCGGTCAAATCTTTCGTCTACAAGGAAAACGTGGCCAACAGCCACGAGCACTACCTGTGGGGCAACACCGCGTACACCTTCGCTAGCCGTCTGACCGACAGCTTCGCCAAGTTCCGCTGGTGCCCGAACATCATCGGCCCGCAAAGCGGTGGCGCGGTGGAAGACCTACCGCTGCACCACTTCGAGAGCATGGGCGAGATCGAAACCAAGATTCCGACCGAAGTGCTGGTCTCCGACCGTCGTGAATACGAACTGGCCGAAGAAGGCTTCATCGCTCTGACCATGCGTAAGGGCAGCGACAACGCCGCGTTCTTCTCCGCCAACTCTGCGCAAAAGCCGAAGTTCTTCGGCAACAGCGAAGAGGGCAAGAACGCTGAGCTCAACTACAAGCTCGGTACTCAGCTGCCTTACTTGTTCATCGTCAACCGCCTGGCGCACTACCTCAAAGTGCTGCAGCGCGAACAGATCGGCGCCTGGAAAGAGCGTACCGACCTGGAACTGGAACTGAACAAGTGGATTCGCCAGTACGTGGCCGACCAGGAGAACCCAAGCTCCGAAGTCCGTAGCCGTCGTCCGCTGCGCGCAGCGCAAGTCGTCGTCAGCGATGTCGACGGAGAGCCGGGCTGGTACCGCGTCAGCCTGAACGTGCGTCCGCACTTCAAGTACATGGGTGCTGATTTCACCCTGTCGCTGGTTGGCAAGCTGGACAAGGAATAAGCATCCATGGCCTACGGCAGCCTTCTCGAACGCCTCGGCGGTGACGCCGACAAACGCGCCGGCTGGAGTCACGAAGTCGCGGCAATGGCTTCGGTGGCTGCCCATTTGGCCAAAATGCTCAGCACCCGGGCGGGCAGCGTGCAAACGTTGCCCGACTACGGGTTGCCCGATTTGAACGATATGCGCCTGTCGCTGCACGACTCGCTGCAACAGGCGCGTATCGCCATTGAACGCTTCATCGAAGCGTACGAACCCCGCTTGAGCCAGGTCCGGGTGATATCCCTGCCCCGCACGCACGATCCACTGAGCCTGTCCTTCGCCATCGAAGGCCTGCTGGAAGTCGACGGTTCGAAGCGCCAAGTAAGTTTTTCCGCGAGCCTGGACGGCAGCGGACAAGTGAAAGTCCACTAAGGAGAGCCTGATGTCCGGTAAACCCGCAGCCCGACTGGGCGACCCCACCAATTGCCCGAAGAAGGGCCACGGCACCAACCCGATCGCGGCCGGCTCTCCTGACGTTCTGTTCGACGGCATGCCCGCCGCACGCATGGGTGATCCCACCTCCTGTGGCAGTGCGTTGGCCAGTGCGGTCATCCCAACAGTGCTGATCAACGGCAAACCGGCTACTACGGTTGGCACGATGGGTGATCACGGTAATCCGGTGATCGCCGGGTCCGGCACCATTGTGATTGGCGGTTGACCATGCGCCTTACAGGGATGGCCGGCTGATGTCCTTCAACCACTACTACCAGAGCGAACTCACCGCCCTGCGCCAACTCGGCAAGCGCTTTTCCGAGCGTAGCCCGGCGCTGGCACCTTTCCTCGGTCAGTCCGGGCGTGATCCGGATGTCGAGCGGTTGCTGGAAGGCTTCGCCTTTCTCACCGGGCGCCTGCGCCAGAAGCTCGATGACGAGCTGCCGGAGCTGACCCATTCCTTGATGCACCTGCTGTGGCCGAACTACATGCGCCCGCTGCCGGCGTTCAGCATGTTGCAGTTCGACCCGGTCAATCGACCAGGCCCTGCGTTGATGGTGCCGCGCAATACGCCGGTCGAATCCAAGCCGATCAAGGGTGTGACCTGCCGCTTCCGTACCGCCTACGCCACCGAGGTTCTGCCGTTGGCGCTCGACGCGTTGGACTATTCGGTTAAAGGCGGAGGTGCATTACTGAGCCTGCGTTTGCAGATGACGGCCGATGGGCATCTAGGTGAGTTGAATCTCAAGCAGCTGCGCCTTCATCTCGCTGGCGAGCGCTACATCAGCCAGATGCTTTATCTGAGCTTGCTGCGCAACGTCGCTGACGTGCAGCTGATTGCCCTGGATGCCAACGGCAAACCATTCAGTGACGGCTTCGGCGTTGCGCTACCCGCACTCCATATCGATCCGTCAAAGCTTCAGCCGGTGGGGTTTGCCGAAGATCAGGCATTGATCCCCTATCCGCTCAACACCTTCCGCGGTTACCGCTACCTGCAGGAGTACTTCGCCTTCCAGGAGAAATTCCTGTTCGTCGACTTGCTTGGCCTCGATGCCATCAAGCGTCTGCCGCAGGAGGTGCTGAAACAGGCGCGTGGCTTCGAGCTGCGCTTCGACACTCACAAGGCTGGCGTGCAGCGCATCCGCCCGACGCTGGATAACGTGCGCCTGTACTGCACCCCGGTGGTCAACCTGTTCGAACACGACGCCATCCCGATTCGCCTGGACGGCAAGCAGGACCAGTATCTGCTGATGCCATCCGAACTCGACAGCACCCACTGCGGTGTCTTTTCGGTCGACCGTGTTACCGGCTGGAAGCCGGGCGGCATGGGCTACGAAGAATACGTGCCGTTCGAGTCCTTCGAGCATGACCCCAGTTTCGACGTACCGGTGGCGCGCCCGCACTACAGCGTGCGTCAGCAGCCCTCGATGCTGGGCGACGGCCTGGAGACCTACCTCAGCTTTGGTCTGCGCAACCTGGACCAGCACGAGACACTGTCCATCGAGCTGACCTGCACCAACCAGAACCTGCCGCGCCAGCTGCGCCTGGGCGATATCTGTCTACCCAGCGAAGACACGCCGGAGTTCCTGACCTTCCGCAACATCAGCGCCGTGACGCCGAGCTATGCGCCGCCGCTGCATCGTGACTTCCTCTGGAAGTTGATCAGCAACATGTCGCTCAACTACCTGTCGCTGGCCAACGTCGAGGCGCTCAAGGTGATCCTCGAGACCTATGACCTGCCGCGCTATTACGACCAGCACGCGGAGAAGGTCAGCAAGCGCCTGCTCGGCGGCCTTAAGCAGATCGGCCATCAGCACGTTGACCGGCTGCACCGCGGCCTGCCGGTGCGCGGCGTGCGTACCGAACTGGTCATGGACCCGGAGGGCTATCTGGGCGAGGGAGACCTGTTCCTTTTCGCCTCGATTCTCAATGAATTCTTTGCGCTGTACGCGAGCCTCAATTCGTATCACGAGTTGCGCGTCAAGAGCACACAGGGAGAGGTGTACCAATGGACGCCACGTATGGGGCAGCAGCCCCTGCTCTAAACCGGATCAGCCGGGGCATCCGCGAGTACAGCCTGTTCCAGGGTGTGCTACTGGTGATGGACCGTCTGAAAGCTGCGCATCCGGAGCTGGACGAAGAGGCGCTCTACGAGCACCTCGAATTCCAGGCCAACCCGAGCCTGGGCTTTCCCGGCAGCGACGTCGACCGCGTGCACTTTTTCGAAGAGCATGGGCAACTGCGCGCGCAACTGCGGATCAACCTGGTCAGCCTCTTCGGGGCCGGCTCGCCACTGCCTGCCTTCTATGGTGAGCAAGCCCTCGGCGACAGCGCCGAAGGCAACCCGACACGCGAATTTCTGGACCTGTTCAACAATCGTCTGCAGCGCCTGATTCTGCCTATCTGGCAGAAGTACCGTTACCGCGCACGTTTCAGCACTGGCGCACGCGACCCGCTGTCCGAACAGCTGTTCGCCCTCATCGGCCTCGGCGGCGAGCAGATCCGTGCCGCCTCGGAGTTGAACTGGAAGCGCCTACTGCCGTACCTGGGGCTGCTCAGCCTGCGCGCGCACTCGGCGGCTTTGATCGAGTCGGTACTGCGCTACTACTTTAAGCACGCCGACTTGCGCATCGAGCAGTGCCTCGAACGCCAGGTCGAGATTCTCGCTGAGCAGCAGAACCGCCTCGGCCGAGCCAACAGCCAGCTCGGCGAGAGCCTGGTGCTGGGCGAGCGGGTGCGCGACCGTGGCGGAAAGTTCCGCATTCACATCCGGCAACTCAGTTGGGGCCGCTTTCACGAATTTCTGCCGGTCGGCACCGGCTATCAACCGCTATGTGCACTGGTGCGCTTCACCCTGCGCGATCCGCTGGACTATGACATCCGCCTGCAATTGCGCCAGGACGATATTCGTGACCTGCGCATCGGCGCAGAGAACACCTGCCGCCTCGGCTGGACCAGCTGGCTCGGCAGCGAGCGCGCCGACGGCATGGTCACCCTGGGCAGCCAGACTCATTAAGGAAGATGAAGATGATCAACGTAGACCTTCAACAACTGGTCCAGGCTCTGGATGCGCAGACCAAGCATGATCTGGAAACCGCGGCGGAGCGCTGCGTGGTCCGTGGCGGCAACAAGATACTCGTCGAAGACCTGCTGCTCGGCTTGCTGGAGCGCCCCGAAGGCCTGCTGAACCGCGCGCTGCTGGACGCCGATGTCGAACCCGGCACGCTGGCCCAGGCGCTGCAACCACGTGGCGAGCACAGCGAGTCGCGCAATCCGGTGTTTTCCGCGGAGCTGGTGCAGTGGCTGCAGGATGCGCTGCTGGTCGGCAACCTCGAGCTCGGCCAGAGCCAGAGCCAGATCGACCAGGCCGCGCTGATCCTGGCGCTGTTGCGCAACCCGATGCGCTACGCAGGCAGTCACTACCAACCGTTGCTGGCCAGGCTCAACGCCGACCGGCTGCGCGAGTTCGCCTTGGCCCAACAGCCGGCGCAACAGGCAGCAGGTGCCACCGCTCCTGGCGGCGAATCGAGCCTCTCTCGCTTCACCCACAACTTCACCCAGCAGGCCCGTGACGGCAAGCTCGACCCCGTCCTGTGTCGCGATGGCGCCATCCGCCAGATGATCGACATTCTCGCCCGCCGTCGCAAAAGTAACCCGATCGTTGTCGGCGAGGCTGGTGTCGGCAAGACCGCCATCGTCGAAGGCCTGGCGCTACGCATTGCGGCCGGCGAAGTCCCGGACGTACTCAAGGGCGTCGAACTCATGGCCCTGGACCTGGGCTTGCTGCAGGCCGGCGCCAGCGTTAAAGGAGAATTCGAGCGCCGCCTGCAGGGCGTGATCGATGAAGTCAAAGGTTCGCCCAAACCGATCATCTTGTTCATCGACGAAGCCCACACATTGATCGGCGCCGGTGGCCAGGCGGGCAGCGGCGATGCGGCCAACCTGCTCAAACCCGCACTGGCGCGGGGCGAATTGCGCACCATCGCCGCCACCACCTGGAGCGAGTACAAGAAGTATTTCGAGAAAGACCCGGCCCTCGCACGTCGCTTTCAACCCGTGCAGTTGCACGAGCCCACCGTAGACGAAGCGGTCACCATCTTGCGTGGCCTGGCGCCGATCTACGAAAAGAGCCATGGCATCTATCTACGTGACGACGCAGTGGTGGCCGCCGCCGAACTATCAGCCCGCTACTTGGCTGGTCGACAGCTACCCGACAAGGCCGTCGACGTATTGGACACTGCCTGCGCACGTGTGCGCATCAGCCTTGCAGCTGCACCGGAAGCACTGGAGCGCCTGCGCGGGGAAATTGCAGAAGGTGAACGCCAACGCGAAGCGGTACGTCGGGACCTCGATGCCGGATTGAGCGTAAACCGCGAAGCGCTCGACGCTTTGGACGTCCGACTGAGCGAAGCACGTGCCGAACTCGAACAAGTAGAAACCCGCTGGTCCGTCCAGCGCGAACTCGCCGAACGGCTGCTGGAACTGCGAAAGGCTTGCGCGACAGCTCGCCAAGTAGCTGTAGACGAAGCCTGCGCGCAACCGCCGCAGGATATCGAAACGCTGGAAGCCGAACTGCGTGACGTACAGGGTGAGCTGGCCAGCGCCCAGACCCACGAGCGCCTAGTCAGCTTTGAGGTGTGCCCACGCCTGGTGGCCGAAGTGGTCAGTCACTGGACCGGCGTGCCACTTTCGCAACTGGCACGCGAGCACAACAGCAAAGTGCTGACCTTCGCCACCGACCTGCGCCAGCGGGTGCGTGGCCAGCAGCAAGCCGTCGAGGCACTGGACCGCTCGATGCGCGCGACCGCCGCCGGCCTCAACCGCGCCGACGCGCCGGTGGGCGTGTTCCTACTGGTCGGCCCCAGCGGGGTCGGCAAGACCGAGACTGCCCTGGCGCTGGCCGACCTGCTCTACGGCGGTGAGCGCTTTCTCACCACCATTAACATGTCCGAGTTTCAGGAAAAGCACAGTGTTTCTCGGCTCATCGGCGCGCCGCCAGGCTATGTGGGCTACGGTGAGGGCGGCATGCTCACCGAGGCCGTCCGGCAGAAACCCTACTCGGTGGTGCTACTCGACGAAGTCGAGAAGGCCGATCCGGATGTGATGAACGTGTTCTATCAGATCTTCGACAAGGGTGTGGCCAACGACGGCGAAGGGCGCGAAATCAACTTCCGCAACACCTTGATCCTGATGACCAGCAACCTGGCCAGTGACCGCATCGCCGGTCTCTGCGCCAACAGCCAGCGCCCCGCAGCCGACGATTTGGAGCAGGCCATTCGCCCGCAGCTGACGCAGCATTTCAAGCCGGCACTGCTCGGCCGGATGCGCGTGGTGCCTTATTACCCGATCGAGGGTGACGTGCTGGAGGAGCTGGTGGGGCTCAAGCTCACCCGTTTTGGCGAGCGCCTCGCGCGACGTCAGCTGCAGTTCAGCCATTGCCCGGCGTTGCTGGCGCATCTGGCCGAGCGCTGCACACATAGCGAAAGCGGCGCGCGGCTGATCGACCATCTCATCGACCAGCACCTGCAACCGCTGGTAGTCGACCGGCTGCTCGACGCCATGGCTGGCGGCGAAACCCTGCAGCGCGTGCATGCAACCCTCGACGGCAACGGGGCGGTGGTCTGTGAGTTCGCTTAAGGTCCCGCCCATGTTCGTCGAACCGCCCTCAACATTTGACCCGCGATCGCTGCTCGAGCGCTTCGCCGAGTTGGCATGGAACACCGACATGAACGCTTGGCTCAATGGGCTCACCGAACTGGTCGCACAACTGGCGCACTGCCCGCTCGCTCAGCTCTACCTGCTCGACGCAACCCATACGCGCCTGACGCTTTCGGCCGAATGGTTGGAGGGAGCGCGGGGGCACGAGGCGACCAGCGTGCCAAGCGACTATCGCGACGAACAATTGCTGCAGTATTGCCTCAGCGAGAACCAGCAACTGAGCATCGCGCCACTCGATGCCAGCCTGCACCAGACCAGCTTCCTGCCAGAAACATCGCGCCCATGGCGCAGCCTGCTGTGCCTGCCGCTGCAGGACGCTGAGGGCCATACCGCCGGGTTACTGGTGGCTGCCAGCAACACCCATCAAGATCTCGCGGCGGACTCGGCCACGCTGTCCAACCTTGGCCGGTTCGCCCTTGGCCAGGCGCAACTGCTCAATCGTTTGCGTGACACTCGGCAACCAGATCTCGCACCCGCTGCATCGACGCGTCCCTGCGCCAGCGGCTATGGCCTGATCGGCGACAGTCCACGGATGCGCGCAGTCTACGGGCTGATCAGCAAGGTATTGCATAACCCGGTAAGCGTTATGCTGACCGGTGAAACCGGCACGGGAAAGGAACTCGTTGCCCGCGCCATTCATGATTGCGGCTCGCGACGCAGCCAGGCCTTTATCGTCCAGAATTGCGCGACTTTACCGGAGCATTTACTGGAAAGTGAGCTGTTCGGCTATCGCAAGGGGGCCTTTACCGGTGCTGACCGTGACCACGAAGGGCTGTTCGATGCGGCCAATGGCGGCACGCTGTTTCTAGACGAGATCGGTGACATGCCGTTGACCTTGCAGGCCAAGCTGTTACGGGTCCTGCAGGAAGGCGAAGTGCGGCCGCTGGGCAGCACTCGCACCCACAAGGTCGATGTCCGGATCGTCGCTGCAACTCACCAAGACCTGCACAAGCGCGTCGAGGAAGGTCGTTTTCGCGAGGATCTTTACTACCGGCTCTCCATTTTCCCGATAGAACTGCCGCCCCTGCGCGAGCGCGGGCAAGACATCCTGCGCCTAGCGCGGCATTTTGCAGACAACGCCTGCGGCTTTCTGCAACGTGATGCCGTGCGCTGGTCCGATGCTGCACTGGAACAGCTCGCCGGCTATGGATTCCCGGGCAACGTGCGGGAGCTGAAGGGGTTGGTCGAAAGAGCCGTGCTGCTCTGCGAGTCCGGCGAATTGCTGCCGGAGCATTTCAGTCTGCGCAAGCTGGATGATGAACTCGACAGCACGCTGAACCTGCGCGAACGGCTCGAGCGGGTCGAGCGCAACCTGTTGATCGACTGCCTGCGCAACAACGGTGGCAACCAGAGTCAGGCCGCACGCGAACTCGGCTTGCCGCGCCGCACCCTGCTCTATCGCATGGACCGGCTGAACATCAGCCCAGCATCCCTCTAAGGACGGACCGAAGACATGTTCAACCCGGCCAACGAAACTCACTTCAGTCTCGCCATCGATGGCATCGAGCACGACCTGCAGGTTCTAGAATTCAGGGGCCGAGAGGCGCTCTCTCAGCCCTTCGCCTTCGAGCTCGAACTGGTTAGCGAACGCCCTGATCTGGACCTGGAAAATCTGCTGCATCAGCCGGCCTTCCTGGCCCTATCGCCGGCCGGAAACGGCATCCATGGTCTGATCCACCGCGTCGCCCAAGGTGACTCCGGCAAGCGCCTGACCCGCTACCACATCACCCTACGTCCGCAGATGGCCTATCTGGCCCACCGCACCAACCAGCGTATCTTCCAGCACCTGACGGTTGAGAAGATCATCAGCCAGGTGCTCGAAGAACATGGCATCCAGACCAACGCATTTCGCTTCGGCCTCGGCTCGGTCTACCCCGAGCGCGACTACTGTGTGCAGTACGATGAAAGCGATCTGCACTTCATCCAGCGCCTGTGCGAGGAAGAGGGCATTCACTACCACTTCCAGCACAGCGCGGCGGGCCATGTGCTGGTCTTCGGAGATGACCAGACGGGGTTTCCCAAGCTCGCACCGGTGACGTACCAGCAGGATTCCGGTTTGGTCGCGGACGAGCCGGTGGTCAAACGCTTCGGCCTGCGGGTCGAGACCCGCACCAGCCGCGTCACTCGCCGCGACTACGACTTCGAAAACCCTCGCCTGACCATGGAAGGCGCCTTCAAGAGCGAATTCCAACCGGACCTTGAAGACTATGACTACCCCGGCCGCTTCACCGAGCGCGCCCGCGGCAAGCACCTGTCCCAACGTGCCCTCGAACGCCACCGCAGCGACTACGAGCTGGCCGAGGGCGAGACCGATCAGCCGCAGCTGGTCACCGGCCATTTTCTCGCGTTGACTGACCACCCGCTCAATGACTGGAACCAGCTCTGGCTGCTCAACGAAATCCTCCATGAAGGCAAGCAGCCGCAAGTGCTGGAAGAATCGGTGACAAGCGATAGTCTGGCCCGTGACGGCTTCACCCAAGGCTACCGCAACCACTTCACCGCGACGCCCTGGCATGCCCCCTACCGCCCGGCCCTGAAGCATCCCAAGCCTAAGGTTCTCGGTAGCCAGACTGCCGTGATCACAGGCCCTGCTGGTGAAGAAATCCACTGCGACGAGTACGGTCGCGTGAAAGTCCAGTTCCACTGGGACCGCGAAGGCCAGGCCGACGACAAGACCAGCTGCTGGCTGCGTGTCAGCTCAAACTGGGCCGGTGACCGCTACGGCGGCATAGCCATCCCGCGCGTTGGGATGGAAGTGCTGGTCGCCTTCCTCGAAGGCGACCCCGACCAGCCCCTCGTCACTGGCTGCCTGTACCACAAAGAGCACGTCGTGCCCTATGACCTGCCGGCAAACAAGACCCGCAGCGTGTTCAAGACCCTTAGTTCACCCGGCGGTGCTGGTTACAACGAACTGCGGATCGAAGACCGCAAGGGTGCCGAGCAAATCTATATTCACGCCCAGCGCGACTGGGACGAAAACATCGAACACGACCAGAAGATCCGCGTCGGTCATGAACGCCACGACACCGTCGAGGCCAACAGCTACAGCGAATTCAGGGCCGAAGAACACCGCACAACCCATGCCGATCGAAAGACCGAAATCCGCGCCAACGATCACCTCACTGTCGGCAATACCCAGCACATTAAGATCGGCACCGGGCAGTTCGTCGAAGCGGGCAACGAGATCCACTACTACGCCGGCAGCAAAGTCATCATCGATGCGGGGATGGAGCTCACCGCCGCTGGCGGCGGTAGCTTCCTCAAACTCGACCCTAGTGGCGTGACCTTGAGCGGCGCGACTATCAAGATGAATTCCGGTGGATCACCGGGCAAGGGTTCAGGGCTGAGCATTCTGGCACCGGTGATGCCTTGGGCAGCGGATCAGGACAAGGCCGGTACAAAGCCGAAACTGGCGTTGGCTAATACCCAGCTGCAGATAGCCCGCAAGGCCAGGCAGATCGGCGCAAGTCGCTGCCCGATTTGCGAGGCGTGCAGGGATGGAGTTTGCCAAGTGGAAGCATCTCGGTGATAGATACAGTCCATGCTTGGTTCGATGAGCAACAGGCTGAGCAGCGGCAGCTGCTGCTCATCCTGGACAGCTTGGCAAAGCCCAACCCGGTCCAAGAGCTGTTTGCATCTGACCTGATGCAGCAATACGTCAATCTTTATCAGGACTCCGCGGTCACGGAGATGGCGGAAGTCGGGCCCTGGCTGGTGCTGTTAAGCGATTCGAATCCAGAGCAGATACGGTCGCTACTCGACTCTCCCGCGCAAAACTGGGGTTGGCTTGCAAGCGCGGAGCAGCTCGACCTGACCCTCTTAAGCCAGCACTGGCGCGAGCGGATGTTGATCGAGGAACAGGGGCAGCGCTCGCTTTACCGCTTTCAGGACAACCGCGTCATTGCTCACCATCTTCGCGAGATAGAGGAAATCCAACGACCACTTTTGCTCGGTCCTCTAAGCAGCGCGCTGTGCTGGGATGGTCAATGCTGGCAGTGCTTCGATAATCCGCGGCCCGGCCAGTGCCCCGCACCGTTCGAGACACCATGGCTGGCGATAGCCGAACCGGAAACGGTGCAGCACCATATCAGCCGACACAATCTTGAGCTCTGGCTGTGGCAGAACCATTCAAAGGCCACCGCGGATCTCGCCGAAACTCGTCTGCTAACGGACTGGCTGGATCAGCAACTCGATAAAGCCCGACGCTGGAATTGGCTTGCTGAACAACAGCTGCATTTCTTGCTGCTCCACCAACTGGACCCTGCGCTTGCTGAGCACCCGGCTTGGACGCCCGCCGAGCATGAAACAACAGAAGCCCATTTCGCCCGGGTCAGCACGGTGCTTTCGAGTCCCAATGCATGGAAACCTTTCTGATGAATCCGACCAAGAAATCCTGTACCGGCGCCTTGCTGTGGTGGCCGGCGCTGCTAGCCCTTTCCCTTAATGCTTGCAGCACGGTGGGCCCGCTAGGGGCTGAGTCCTTCACGCTAGAAGGTGAGCTGCCCGCCGACTTCGCCCTCAAAGCACAGGCTCACTACGGCGCGGCGGGAAACTGCGACGGCCGGAGCCAGACGAAGACATTCAAAGCAGATTTTGCCAGCCAACCTCATGAATACCGATTCCGTATTCCAGTGAACTACCGCGATGGTACGTGCGACCTGCCGCTGGCCCGGGTCGGGCTGTTCATCAATGCCCGTTACGGCGACAAGGACTGGCAACAAACTTATGACAACGGTGGGTTGACCATAGTCGACCAGCTACCCGAGGGTGCTCCAGCATTCCAACCAGACGGGACGCTATCCAAGACAGCGGAATGCTTGTGGTTATTTCAAATCAGCAAGGCGAAGTCTCGGGAAGGCGAGATAAGCAAGCTACTCAGCTGTAAAGGTGCAGGAGCCCATCTAATCGGCACAACGCTACCGGGCAAGAGAGTGCGACTTTTGTTTCAGGTTAGAGCGGAGGAAGAACCATACCGCGACAACACATGGGTTAGATTCCCTGAAGGCTGGAAGCCGTGTTTACCGAAGGAGGGTTGGCAGCAGTGTCAGGATCCCCCTGTTTTTAAAACGTTCAGAAATGAAACTCAGGAATGCACCGTCTATCCAAATTGCACGGAGTAACCAAGGATGGAAAGCGCTGTAGAAATACTCAAATGTCCACTACGCAGCAGCTGGGTTAGCTTTCGGCTCGTAGATGAGCATGGAAAAGGCTCACCCTATGCTGAGTTGCCGTACAAATTAATTGACTGCCAAGGGCAAGCGTTCGAGGGTGTGCTGAACAACGATGGGTTTGCGAAAATCTACCATGTGCACCCCGGCGTCACAGTGCTCAAGCTATCGCAACTGGCCACAACATACCCAGATCCTTGCTATGAAGAACTCGGTCTTAGAAAGTCATTCAAGATCTCGCTGACTGCCCTGCAGATAGCCGCGGAGCAATCGCCCGCCGGACCTCGCCGTTCGGACGGCACAACTTACCTAGCGGAAGAGCGCGCAGAAAGAGAGCAAGCAAGGTTTCTCAGAGCTGAAGTCAGCGACTTCGCCAAAATAAAAAGCCACCTTCCAGAACCAGACGAGTCCTGGACGAGACGACTTTCAAAATTGAAGCAGAACGCAGGTTCAGCATCAGACCAGTGTGGCGTTGCCCTTGGCTGCGGCCAACATCATGTCATCGAAATCAAAGCGCTCCGCGCATACAGCCCACTACTGTCTCGGGCTCATGACTTCTGCGCACTGAACGCCTATCACCTCGCGCTGATGAGCACGTTCGTTTACGCCCCGTTTAGTACAGACAAGAAACCTTACATATCTTCACCCCCTCCCTACGACTCGATCGGGAGCATTGGTCATGTGCTTCAAAACCAGCTGGGCCGTCGAGTAAAACCAACACAGTTCGACGGTGCTGGCCCATACCATATGATCTGTGAAGAGGTGCCTTATTCGAAGCGTCTAGAAATCATGCCCTACGATCCACTGCGCTACGAAAAAGAGTCGCAAGAGGGTTGGAGAAATCCAGAGGACGTGCATTTTCTTTACGACACGGAGTCGGGCACTAACACCCAAGCTTTCATCACTCATAACGACAAAGTGGTGCTGATTTCGGTACGCGGCACTCAGGAGATGCTGGCAGACGCCAGCCGCGACGCTGATGCGCGCCAGGTGCGTTTTAAAGAAGGCCAAGGTCAGGCGCATCGCGGTTTCTATGGAGCCTTCCAAGCAGCGAAACCCTTCGTTGAGCGCTATCTCAATGCTTTTTACACTGGCAAGCAAACATTGATTGTCTGCGGCCACAGTCTCGGCGGGGCGATCGCCCTCCTTTTGGCAGACTGGCTGCGCCGGGAATGGTCCGACAATACCCAGCTCTACACCTACGGCGCACCCCGCGCCGGCGACGCTGCTTTCGTTAAAGCCGCCCAGCCGCTTACCCACCACCGTATCGTCAACCATAACGATCCAGTTCCCGCCGTGCCTTTGCCCTGGATGGACGCGGAGTGGAAACTGGCCCTCCCCGGTACAGCTCTGTTTTTCAGCTCGCCAGTAAGCGGCATCGCATTGTTGCTTGCAGGGCTCGTTAATCTTCAGGGCGACTCCTACGAGCACCACGGCGAGCAGTGGCATTTCATGCCTCGGAAACCCGGGGGAGGAAGCGAGGCAGCGGTTCTGTGGCAACCGGGCTGCGCGCTGATCGACGAGCAAACCTGCGCACGCTACGTTGGCGAAATCGGCTTGGATGGTGATATGCCGAATCGGCTTGCAGTTGCGGGTACTCACCATTCCAGCGATAGCGGCTATGCACGAGCAGCGCTCACTAATCTGCTGCGCTGGAATGCTAGCGTCGAAGAGCGCAACGGAAAGCTTTTCAGCGAAGCCGAAATACGTGACATCTACGCCCAGCTGCTTAGCACCGCGCAGCTACTGGAAAGCTGGCAAGCGCGCTCATTCAACGAATTCCGCTGGGAAATCAGGCGCAGGGGTGAGGTGCGTTTCTACGGCAAGAGCGATCTGGAACTACGTGCCATCTATGCCGATGCAATCGAACAAGGGGAACGCGTTCGCGCTGAACAGAGTCCGGCGCTCACTCGAACTCAGCAACGTTTGCTAGCGCAGGCGGAGCGCTTGGTGACGCCACGCAGCGTGTTCGGCGAACACGCAGATCGCGTCGATCTTGCGGAATTGGTCGCGCAATGGCGCGCCATCAACGATAACCAGGTCGCAGAGCGGCTTGCTGCTGTGACCAAAGAAAGCGCCCGAGCCTTCGCCTAGCAGTTTCGTTAGGTCTGACGAGGGCGAAAGCATTTATAGCTGCAGCTCTCGTTTCAGCCCCAACCCCACCCTTTTTCGTGACCCTGTTCACCCACCCCGATAGCCAGCTGAACTTCAATGCACAGCCTGAGTCTCGCTTCGCCGTTATCGGTCAGCGGGGCCGTCTGCCCACACGCTTTCAAGGAGGAAATCGCGTGCTAGCCCGCTATTGCGCCCTCGTTTTATTCATCGCATCCCTCGCCCTTGCCGGCTGCTCCGGTAACTACAAATTCAACGATGACGAATATCGCCCTCTGGGCGATCCGCAAGCATCGACACGCAGCAGCTGACTCGCCAAGGAGAAGAAGCCATGGAACTGGTTTTCGATATGGTCAGTGCGCAGCAGTTCGCGCCGGGGCTGATCAGCAGTAAGACCTTCAAGCAGGCCGGCGGCATCATCGGCCGCGCTGAGGATTGTGACTGGGTAATCCCGGACCGTAAGCGGGTATTGTCCAGCCGACACGCCGAAGTAAGCTACCGCGACGGGGCGTTCTTCCTCACCGACACCAGCAGCAACGGCATCCAGCTCAAAGACACCGGCGCCAGCCTGGACAAAGGCCGAGCCCAGCGCATCGAGCATGGCAGCGTCTACTGCCTGGGTGACTTCGAAATTCGCGCGCGACTGATTCAGGACCCCGCTTCTTTCGAAGGCGACATTGGGCGCCCGCAGCCGGCCGGTAGCATCATCCCCGACGATGCCTTTCTTGACCTCGACCCGCTGACTGCGCTCGATCAGCAGGAGCGCGTCTACGCCGAGGTCGACGACCTGACTGCGGTGCTCGCGCCCCCACGCGCCCAAGCTCAGCAGCGCGACTATGCGCAGATCGACGAGGAGAACCTGCGGGTTCCCGAATTGGTGATGCCCAAGGAGGCCACACCACCCAAGACCGCACCGGAGCCCGAACGTCTAGCACCAGATTTCTGGACGCGCTTCGGTGAAGCGCTCGGCGTTGATCTGGGCAGCCTGGACGAAGAAGCTCGTCAAGCATTGGCCGTCAAGGCCGCATGTCTGCTCAAGCAGAGCGTCGGCGGCCTTCAACAGGCGCTGCGCACCCGGGGCGAGCTGAAAAACGAGATGCGCCTGTCAGTGACTACCGTGCAGAGTGCCGGCAACAACCCGCTCAAGCACAGCATCGACAGCGGGGAAGCCCTGAACCTTCTGCTGCGCGGCGGCAAATCGGGGCAGCTACCTGCGGAACAGGCCATGGGGCGCGCTTACCGTGATCTTCAGGCACACCAAGTGGCCATGCTGGCCGCCAGTCGCGCTGCCATCAAAGGCATGCTGGAGCAATTGTCCCCAGATCAGCTGGCGCTGCGCTTTGAGCGTGACAACAAGCCTCTTATTTCCACATCCGGTAACCGCTGGCGTGCCTATAAGCGGCTGCATTCGGCGATGCAGCGTGACGACGATTGGGGCGAACGTTTATTTGCTCGAGACTTCGCCCAGGCTTACGAGGAGCAGGCCCGCCTGATCGCCACGCTCAACACAGACCTTCAAGGATGATGTTCATGTCACGCTTTTTACCCGCCGCAGTGCTGGCGGCGCTTGCCGTTCTGAGCGGCTGCTCTGCCCTCTCGCCCAACTCAGACCTGACCAAGCTGGACCTGTCGCTGCAGGGGAGCGACAGGCTCAACCCCGACCTTAACGGCCGCCCGTCACCCATCGTGATCCGCCTGTTGGAGCTCAAGCATTCGGTGGCCTTCGAGAACGCCGACTTCTTTTCGCTCTACCAGCGACCCAAGGAAGCCTTGTCCCCGGACATGGTGGTTCAGGAAGAGCTGGAACTGCGGCCAGGGGAGCAGCGCGACCTCAAGCTGTTTGTTCAGGACGGTAGCCGCTATGTCGGCGTGATGGCCGCTTATCGCGACCTGCCCGAATCGAGCTGGCGTTTCGTTATCCCGCTGCAACACAAGGCGCAGAACCGCATTGAGCTGATGCTCGACGAGCACGGCATCAAGGCCATCGATCCGCTCGCGAAGGGAGACTGATCGATGAGCATGAACAAAGTCATCTGGCAGGAAGGCATGCTGTTGCGTCCACAGCATTTCCAGCAAAGCGATCGTTACTACGACGCGCAACTCAAGCTGCGGACACAGAAGTTAGGCCATTACGCCTGGGGCTTCTTCGGGCTGGAGATCGACCGTCAGTTCCTCAACATGGGCAAGCTGGTGCTTAGCCAAGCGAGTGGTCTACTTCCTGATGGCAGCCTGTTCGAGATTGGCGCCGAGCGTGAGCCACTGGCTCTGGACGTGCCGCCCAACACTGGCAATACGCCTGTGTACCTGGCGTTACCGCTGGTGACCGGCAATCACATCGAGAGCCGCCGTCCAGAACAGAAGGACGTACTGGCGCGCTACACCGCTTTCGACGAAGAGGTCACTGACTCCAACGCTGGCGACAGCAGCAGCAGCCAGGTCAGCACTGGGCGACCGGACTTTCGGCTGTTGCTGGGTGAGCAGCAAAGCGACCAGGCTTACGTGAAACTCAAGCTTTGCGACATCCTCGACACCACGCCGGATGGCGTCATCAGCCTCGACCCCGAGTACATACCGACCTTTATCGACTTCCAGGCATCCAGCTATCTACTGTCGTGCCTGAAGGAAGTGATCAGCATGCTGGGGCATCGCGGCGACATTCTGGCCGAGCGTATTCGCGCCACCGGCAAAGTAGGCGGCGCAGAAGTCGGCGACTTCATGATGCTGCAGCTGATCAACCGCTACGAACCCGTGCTACGCCATTACATGGGCATCGACCGAATCCATCCCGAACACATCTACCGTGAGCTGCTGGGGTTGCTGGGGGAACTGGCGACGTTCTCCAGCGAGACCAAGCGCCCTCGCCTGGAGGGTCGCTACCTGCACAACGACCAAGGGCTGTCGTTCCGCAAGCTGATGGATGCGATTCGCCAGGTGCTGTCGATGGTGCTTGAGCAGCATGCCATCGAGCTGCTACTGCAGCAGCGCCAGTACGGCATCCAGGTCTCGCCGCTGCACGATCACAAGCTGCTCGGCAGCGCCTCATTCGTACTCGCAGCCAGCGCCCAATGTGACTCCGAAGAGTTGCGAACGCGATTGCCAGCTCACCTCAAGGTCGGTCCGGTGGAGCGTATTCGCCAGTTGGTCAATCTTCACCTGCCGGGGATCAAGGTCAAACCGCTGCCGGTGGCGCCGCGGCAGATCCCATTTCATTCCGGCAAGACCTATTTCGCGCTGGAACTTAGTTCCGAGGAACTGGCGCAGCTGGAGCGTTCCGGCGGCTTCGCCTTCCACGTGTCCGGAGAATTCACCGGCCTTGAGCTGAAATTTTGGGCGATCAGGAACTGACCGACATGATCAGAGAAATGGACTACGCACAGGACGACAAGACCGTCATCCTCAATCGCCACGGCGATGCTCCGGCGCAAAGCCCGCTGACCGACTTCAGCGCGCCACCCAAATTCGAGCAGCTCGAAGAGCGGATGATCTACGCAGCGCGGCTGCGTCCGGCCGAAACCTTCAACATCAGCCTCAACCCGTTGGTCGCGGCGGCCTCGTCACTGCTCTCGGAAGTGGTGCGGCTCAAGCACAGCTACGAAGGCGAAGACCTGCTCGCGCTGAACCAGCGTCTGTCCGGCGAACTCAAGCTGTTCGAACACCGGGCCCTGCACGATGGTGCGGAAAGCAGCCAGGTGATGGCCGCCCGTTACGTGTTATGCACGGCAATCGACGAGGCTGTGGTGACCACACCTTGGGGCAACGAAAGTGAATGGTCGCAGATGAGTCTGCTGTCCTCCTTCCACAACGAGACTTTTGGCGGCGAGAAGTTCTTCCAGCTGCTCGAGCGCCTCTCGCGCAACCCGGTCAAGCACTTGCCGATGCTGGAGCTGATGTATCTCTGCCTGTCGCTGGGCTTCGAGGGCAAGTACCGGGTCATGCCGCGCGGCATGCTCGAACTCGAAGCGGTGCGAGACAGCCTCTACCGGCAGATTCGTCAACTGCGCGGCGACGTACCGCGCGAGGTCTCGCCGCACTGGCAGGGTCTGAAGGATACCCGCCGGCGCCTGGTGCGCATCGTGCCGTGGTGGATGGTCGCGCTGTGCACCCTGATCTGCCTGGGGATGCTTTACGCCGGTTTCGCCTGGGTGCTGGGCGAGCAGCGCGAAACGGTCCTGCAACCATACCAATCCATCGATCCAACCATTCAGATCGAGCCCAAGCCGTAACAAGGACGTAACGCCATGAAGGTTTTTTTCGGCAAGCTTGCCGCGTTTTTCCGCAAGACCTGGGTATGGAGCCTATGCGTCTTGCTGGCCCTGGCCCTGTTGGTGTGGTTCGTCGGACCGCTACTGGCGGTGGATGACTACAAATTTTGGGAGCCCTCGACCAGCCGCCTGCTGACCATTGCCGGCCTGTGCTTGGTCTGGGGTCTATTCATCGTATTCGCCAGCTGGCGTAGCACCCGCCGCAAAAAGGCCGAAGCCAGCGACGAAGAAATGCAGGAGCGACTTCGGCGTGAAGGCTTGGTCAGTGAGGAACAAGGCATCCTGAGCCAGCGCTACCGCGATGCCGTGCGCACGCTCAAGAGTTCGAGCCTGTACCGCGGGCGCAGTGAGAAATGGCGCAACGACCTGCCCTGGTACCTGTTGCTCGGCCCCCAGGGCAGTGGCAAAACCTCACTGCTGGACTTTTCCGGCCTCGACTTCCCGCTCAACCGCGGTGAAAACCAGCGTCTGACCAAGGATGTATCAGGCACCCGCTACGCTGACTGGTACTTCGCCGACCACGCCGTGCTGATCGATACCGCCGGCCGCTACCTGACTCAGCCGGACTCGGGCGTCGACGGCAAAGCCTGGGATACATTGCTTGGCCTGCTGCGCCGCCGCCGTGCACGGCCGCTCAATGGCGTACTGATAAACATCCCGGTCGAGCAGCTGCTGCACTCGAGCGAACTGGAGCTCGAGACCCTGGCGCGTCAAAGCCGTCAGCGCCTGCACGAAATTCACCAGCGCCTCGGCGCCGACGTACCGGTTTATCTGGTGCTGAGTAAAGCGGACAAGGTGCTTGGCTTCGACGAGTTCTTTGATCAACTCTCGCGCGAAGAAAGCGATCAGGTCCTCGGCGCGAGCTTTCGCAAGGAGCAGGACGGCACCGACGTAAATGCAGTCCGGGGCGAGTTCGAGGAACTGCTGCGCCGACTCAACAGCCAGGTCATCCTGCGCATGCACCAGGAGCGCGACACCCAGCGCCGGGGTCGCATCCTCGACTTTCCACATCAGCTTGGCCAGATTGGCGAACGTCTGTGCCTGTTCGTCGAGCTGGCCTTCTCCGGCAACCGCTACCAGCGTGCCAGCCAACTGCGCGGGTTCTACCTGACCAGGGCACCGCAGCTGCAAGGTGAACTCGACCCGCTCACCAGCGGCATCGGACGCAACCTCGGTTTGTCGAGCAGTACATTGCCGACGTTCCGTAGCGGTCGGGCGCGCTTCATTAATCATCTGCTAAGCCGCGTGATTTTTCCCGAGGCGGACCTGGCCGGCCTAGATCAGAAGGAAGTACGCCGCATCGACTGGGGTCAGCGCGCCCTGTATGCCGCGAGCTTCGCCTGCCTGGCACTGTTTGGTGCGCTCTGGGCAAACGGTTTCTCCGACAATCACGAACGACTCGAGCAGCTGCGCAACCTCGCTGACCAGCTGGGTCGCGAGCTCCAGGGAATCGCTCCCCAAGACGATGCATTGCGTACGCTCAAGGCGCTGGATACCAGCTATGCGGCCGCCCAGGTATTCCCAGATAAGGCTAAGGTGTCCTACCTGCAGCGCGGCGGGCTCTACCAGGGCGCGCTGGTCGATCCCACCGTCTATCAGGCCTACCGCCGCGAGTTGCAAACCCTGCTATTGCCTCGTGTTGCGCGTCAGCTCGAAGCCCAAATCCGCGCCAATCTCACTGATCGAGAGCGCCTGCTTGGCAGCCTGCGCGCCTACCTGATGCTCAACTTGGAAGAACGCCGCGACGACGACTTCCTCAAGGACTGGGTCGCCGCCGACTGGTCGCTGCGCTACGCCGGAAACGCCGTCGCGCAGAACGGTCTCAACACCCATTTCGAGCGGCTACTCAATGACGGATTCACTCCTTATGCGCTTAACGACCAGCTCGTTACCGAGGCACGTCAGGTGCTGCGCAGCGAGTCGCTAGCCAACGTCGTCTATCGCATGTTGCGCGACCAGGCTCGCAGCTTGCCTGACTACCGGTTCAGTCAGCGTCTCGGCCCGCAGGGCGCATTGTTCAGCGGCAGCGACTACACAATTCCTGGCTTTTATACCCAGCATGGTTATCAGAAGTTTTATCTCGCCCAAGGCAGCGAGTTGGTACGCGAGATTCTCCGCGACAACTGGGTGCTCGGCGAAGGCGACAGCTTGAGTCTGAAAGATCTTGGACGGCTGATGGTCGAGATGGAGCAGCTCTATTTCCGTGACTACGCCAACTATTGGAGCGAAGCGGTAGCTCAGCTGGCGCTGGAGCCTATCGCAGGTGCTGGCCAGGGCGCGGCACTTCTCAGTGGCTTGAGCGCAGCCAATTCGCCGCTGCTGCAATTGCTCGTCGAGGTGCGCGATAACACCCGATTCGCCGGCGTAGCCGATGCCGCCGGCGATGCCACAGAGGCGGCCGATGCCCTCAAGGAAGCCAACGGCAAGCTCGGCAAGGCGGCCAAGCTGGCTTCGGCCGCTGCAGAGCAAACACAGGCAGCGTTAGCAAAGAACCTGCCTGATACGGCACGCAAAACACTCGAGCGCCGCTTCGAACCGCTGCATCGTCTGCTCGATGAAAACGCAGGCGCCAGCGCCGAGCTGGTCCCAGCACTGCAGGCCCTCGACGCTCTTCAATTGCAACTGGCTAGCCTGACCCACGCCAGCGCGCCTGATCAGGCCGCGTTCGAACTCGCCAAGGCGCGCATGGGCGGGCAACGTGATGCAATCAACCAGTTGCGGGCGAGCGCAGCGCGCTTGCCACAACCGATCGGTAACTGGCTCGGCCTCCTCGCCGAAGACAGCTGGACGCTCGTTCTAAACGATGCCTATCACTACCTCAACCAGCGCTACCAGAGCGAACTCTACGCGGTCTACAAAGGTTCGCTGCGCCAGCGCTATCCGTTCAGCGCCCACAGCGAGAGTGATGTGGCCATCGCTGACTTCAGGGAGTTCTTCAAGGCGCAAGGCGTTGCTGACGGGTTCTTTGATCGCTACCTCAAGGCGTTCGTCAGCGGAAGCGCTGGCCATTATCAGCTTCGTCGAGTCGACGGCCGTGGCTTGCCCCTGTCACGCGAATTCCTGTCGCAAATGAGTAACGCGCAAACCATCCGCCGCAGTTTCTTCGCCGAAAACCCGAACGAGCCGCAGATCCGTTTCAAACTCGAGCCTTACTCGTTGGATTCGAGCCTGGGTCGCGCCGACTTCCGCTTCGGCAATCAACAGATGGAATACCGCCACGGCCCGATCATGCAGACCGCCTTCAGCTGGCCAGCCGATGCAGATGACGGCCGTACCAGCCTGGTAGTCGAAGAGTTGGGCGGGCGCCGCGTCGGCATCGAGAAGAACTCCGGCCCCTGGTCGCTGTTCCGTCTGCTGGACCTGATGCAGGTCGACTACCACAGCGGTCGCGACGTGCTCATGCTCAAGGCCAATCTGGGAGGCCGCAACGCTAATTACCTGTTGCATAGCCAGCGCTCGCCGAACCCGTTCGACATCGCCCGGCTGCGTGACTTCAAGCTTCCGGCGACACTCTGATGTCAGCCACCGCAAGTCTGGCTTACAGCTGGCGAAGCGCCGCACGGACCAATACGGGTAAAGTTCGCGCGCGCAATGAAGACGCTTTTCTCGACCTACCTGAGAAGGGCCTTTGGGTGGTGGCCGATGGGATGGGCGGCCACCACAACGGCGCGCTGGCCAGCCGTCTGATCGTCGAGCAGCTCGCCATGCTGCCTGAGGGCAACATGTCCGAGCGCTTGGTCAGCTTGCGCCGCTGCCTGCATGACCTTAACCGCAGGCTGGGACAGGAACTGACAGTCACGGCTGATCGCCCCGACCCCATAATCGGCAGCACCGTAGTTGCGCTGCTGATGGAGGCCGATCGCGCCGCCTGCGTCTGGGCTGGCGACAGCCGCTGCTACCTCTGGCGCCGCGGGCGGCTCTATCAGCTCTCGCGCGACCATTCGCTGCTGCAACAGCTGATCGATGAGCAGAGCCTGAGCCCGCAGGAAGCCGCGCGCCACCCTGCAGCGCATGCCCTTACTCGGGCCATCGGCGCCAGCGAACAACTGACGCTGGATATCCTCGAGTTCGACGTATATCCAGGCGATACCTTGCTGCTGTGCAGCGACGGGCTCTACCAAAGCCTGTCGCCGGATAGCCTGGGAGCAGCGCTCAACGCGCCGTCAACGGGCCTGGCCGTGCAGCGGCTGTTTGACGAGGCCATGGACGGCCCGTGTCGAGACAACCTGAGCGCTGTGGTGATCCGCCTATGAACGAGCCCCTGCGTGCAGAGCCGGCATCAGACCTCACCTACTTCGCTTTCGCGGCATCGGCCGCCAAGCCAGCGAGCCTGGCCACATCGGCCGCAGCCACCGCCGCTAGCGACTTGCCTGAAATCCTGGCTGGACGCTACCTGATCGAAAGGCTGCTCGGCGTCGGCGGCATGGGCGCCGTTTACCGCGCACGGGACCTCCTGCGTGAGCAGTTTGGCGACCCGGAACCCTACATCGCCGTCAAAACCCTGAGCGACGAGTTCACCGAGTACCCCGACGCACACGCGCTGCTTTATACCGAGTTCGCGCTGACCGCACGTCTAAGCCATCGCCACGTCGTGCGGTTGTTCGGCTTTGACGTGGACGCCCTCAGCCAGCGCGCCTTCATTACGCTCGAACTGCTCAAGGGACCGACGCTCGACCAGTTGCTCAGCGAACGTCCCGAAGGCCTCACCTGGGACGAGTTACGCGAAATCGCCGTGCCGCTGATCGAAGCCTTGGCTTACTCCCACAGCCGCGGTGTCATTCACGGTGACATCAAACCAAGCAACGTAATACTGGCGGAGGATGGTCTGCGCTTGTTCGACTACGGGCTTGGCCAGCCGCTCGAAGGCGTGCTGAAGAATCTGCCTCGCCTGTCCCGCAACCGATTCAAGGCCTGGACCACGCGCTATGCAGCCCCTGAGCTTCTGGACGGCGGCGAGCCATCAGCAGCCAGCGATATATACGCACTCGGTTGCCTGCTTTATGAAATGGCCAGCGGCAGCCACCCGTTCCGACGGCTAAGTTCCAAGCAGGCAAAAGCGCTGGCCCTCGACAAGGAATTACGACGCCCACCGCACTTGGCTCATGGCTGGCTCACATTGCAGACAGCGCTGGCGTTTGATGCTGATCAGCGCACAGCGAGCCTGACCCAACTGCTGGATATATTCCGCCGCCCCGCACCAAGCCGCCTGCAGCGCTGGTTCGGGCGCGCCCATGGATGAAAGGAAACAAGGAAGCGCCATGTTCAACGCGGCCAATGAAACCCATTTCAGCCTCACCATCGAAGGCATCGATCACGACCTGCAGGTACTCGCCTTCAACGGTCGCGAGGCCATCAGCCAGCCCTACCGCTTCGACTTGGAGCTTGTCAGCGAGCACGCCGATCTGGATCTGCAAAGCCTGCTGCACCAGCCAGCCTTCCTAGCACTCTCGCCGGCAGGCAACGGTATCAATGGGTTGATCTATCGCGTCGCCCAGGGCGAGTCAGGCAAACGCTTGACCCGCTACCAGGTGACCCTCGTTCCGCAACTGGCCTACCTCGCGCACCGCACCGATCAGCGCATCTTTCAACATCTGACCGTTCCGCAGATCATCGCTCAGGTGCTCGAAGGTCACGGCATTCAAGCGGACGCCTATCGATTTCAGCTCGGCCAGGTGATCTATCCCGAGCGTGACTACTGCACTCAGTACGACGAAACCGACCTGCATTTCGTCCAGCGTCTGTGTGAAGAAGAAGGCATCCACTATCACTTTGAGCACAGCGCACAGGGCCATGTGCTGGTGTTCGGTGATGACCAGACGAGCTTCCCGAAACTCGGCCAGCCCACCGCGTACCTGCAGGACAGCGGGCTGGTCGCCGACGAGCCGGTGATCAAACGCTTCTCGGTGCGCCTGGAGACCCGCACCAACCGCGTCAGCCGGCGCGATTACGACTTCCAACAGCCACGCCTGGTGATGGAGGCCACGCAGAAGGGGCAGCCGGTAGACGGGCAAAAATTGCCGGAGCCAGACCTCGAAGATTATGACTACCCGGGCCGCTTCACTGATCGCACACGGGGCAAGCACCTATCTCAGCGGTCCCTGGAACGCCACCGCGCCGACTACCGACTGGCTGAAGGCCGAAGCGACCAGCCACGGCTGGTCAGCGGGCACCTACTGGAAATCTCAGATCACCCGCGCCGTGAATGGAATGACCTCTGGCTGCTCACCGAGGTGCTTCACGAAGGCAAACAGCCTCAGGTGCTGGAGGAGTCGGTTACGCAATCAGGCGAAAGCACAGATTTTACCCAAGGCTACCGCAACCGCTTCACCGCGACGCCCTGGGATATCCCTCACCGCCCTCCCCTGAACCACCCCAAGCCTACGGTGCTCGGTAGCCAGAGCGCTGTGGTCACAGGCCCGGCCGGTGAAGAGATCCATTGCGATGAACACGGCCGCGTGAAGGTCCAGTTCTTCTGGGATCGCCACGGCCAAGCTGATGACAAGACAAGCTGCTGGCTACGCGTCAGTTCAAGCTGGGCAGGCGACCGTTACGGTGGCATAGCCATCCCACGCGTTGGGATGGAGGTGCTGATCACCTTTTTGGAAGGCGACCCTGATCAGCCGCTTGTTACCGGTTGCCTGTACCACAAGGAGCATCAGGTCCCTTACGACCTGCCAGCCAACAAGACCCGCAGCGTCTTCAAGACCCTTAGCGCGCCCAGTGGTGGCGGCTATAACGAGTTGCGCATCGAAGACCGCAAGGGCGCCGAGCAAATCTATATCCATGCCCAGCGCGACTGGGACGAAAACATCGAGCACGACCAGAAGATCCGAGTCGGCCATGAACGCCACGACACCGTTGAGAAGAACAGCTACAGCGAGTTCCGCGCCGAAGAACACCTGACCGTCGTCGGCCACCGCAAGGTCGAAGCCAAACCCGAAGATCACCTCACCGTCGGCCAGGCCCAGCACATCAAGCTCGGCACCGCACAACTGACCAAAGCCGGCCGCGAGATTCACCTAAAAGCCGGCCAGAAGATGGTCATCGAAGCCGGCATCGAACTGACCCTGAAAGCAGGCGGCAGCTTTATCAAGCTCGACCCCGGCGGCATCACCGTCAGCGGCCCGATGATCAAGATCAACGCCGGTGGTGCGCCAGGTAAGGGAGCAGGAATCAAGATCAAGCCGCCGCTGCTGCCGGGAATGGCAGATAGGGATAAAGCGGGGAGCCTGTTGGAACAGGCACCACCGGGCGAGGGAGCCAAGGTAACCAGCAAACGCAAGCGCTCTCTCAGTTTCTCAGGCTAGAAAAGGACAGGGGCGGCCGTCAGGCCAGCTCGAACAGTAAGGAAGCATCGATGGTCGAACACAAGCTGATCAACTGGGCATACCCGTTTCCCAGCAAGGAACCGAACAGCAATCCACTGCAGCTGATGACCCATATGGCCAACGCCAAGGGTGGCTACTACCCCACTGGGGAGAATGGCCTATGGCACGGCGGTGTACATTTCGACGAGGGCACGGCGGCATTTTTCGATCAGTCGAGCGTGCGCTGTATAGCCGATGGCGAAGTGATTGCCTACCGCATCGACGAGCGCTACCAGGTCAGCGAATTCACTGACGAGATCCCGCGCGTGAAACGAGCGCCCTTTTCCACGGGATTCGTGCTGGTCAAGCACAGCCTCCAGCCACCGCCACTGAAGAACGCCGACGGCAGCATTACCGACGGACAAACTCCTCCAAGCCTGACCCTCTACAGCCTGTACATGCACCTGCTGGACTGGGCAGGCTACCAAGCGCAACCGGACCTGCCGCGCCCCGCCTTCTGGGAGACCAAGCGCTATACCGTGAATACGCAGAAGGACGGTCTGAGCGTCCGCGCAGGCCCGAGCAAGAACAGCACCAAGCTGTCAGAGCTGTGCAAGGGTGCCAAAATCACCATTGGCGAAACGGAAGGCGAATTCAGCAAGCTGATCAGCATCATCAGCGGGACGGCACAGCCCGCGCTGGCTGCTGAGGATGAAGGGCAACTGCCCGGCTATGTATCCACCAGTTTGCTCAAACCGCACAGCGAACCAACGGAATACGACAAGGTAGTCGTCCTCGAGAGTGGGCTGCCGATCAAGGCCGGTGATCTGATCGGCCATCCAGGCCTGTACCAGAACCACGACAGCGCCGCCCAGCACATGGTCCATGTCGAACTATTCAGCTGCGACGATGTGCCTGCGTTCATCGCCCGAAGCCGCGCCTGGGCCAGCCGCTTGCCAGACGACCAGAAAACCCTGCTCAAGGTCTATAAAGGCGCCAGCAAACTCATCGCTCATCGAGAGGGCACAGGTGCTGAGAATCCACCCAAACTCAGCGATGAAGGCTCGCAAGTCGGAGTCGACCTGTTAATTCCGCAAACGCTGCTGGATGGATTGCCGGCTTCGCACAAGATTCAGGTCACCATCCCTGCCGAAGGCAGTACGCCAGCAAGCACAACCACATGGTGGCGACTGAACGGTCTGTTCATCGCCGAAAACGGCAACCCCATCGATGGCTGGCTCGCCGAACAAGAGCTGATCACTACCCGCCATAGCCCTTGGGAATGGGAAGGCTTCCATTGCGTCGAGGAAACCGGGACTGCTGTCGAGAGGCTTGCTTATAGTCTCAACGCCCGCCGCCTGCTGAGCGCGGAAGAACAGCAAAACTACCGCGCCCAGATCAACAAGGCAGACGGTGGCCCCATCCTCACGCTGGCCCGGTTGCATGACATCGTCGACACAGACAAGGACGGCACACTGAGCAGCCGGGAAATCCGTGCTGCCCTAGCCAAACCTTGGCAGGCGCAACTGCTCGGACAGTTGATCACCGGACATGAAAGCGAATGGTTCTGGGAAAAAAGTAAATGGGATGAGCTGGATCCGTTACTGGAGGAAGAGCCTGGAACGCCAAATCCGATCTGGAAAAAGGAAAAGCAGAGAATCGAGAAGCTGAGCTGGTGGAGCGATCTAGCCGAAAAACACGGGATCGGTGGGAACGGGAAGGGATGGCACATCAACGCACTTGGGCTTTCCAGCTGCCTTTCTTCACCCAAAGCGGAGGAGATAACCGTTCCCTTCCTAGAGAAGATGTTAAGCAAGCCCGGGGCCTGGTTTACTGGGCGTGGTGGGTCCCAACGCTTTATCACGATGTTCCGAGAACGCTACCCTGCCATCTACGATTTCGATAAAAAAGAGTTCGTGAATCTTTTGAATGCCGCCCTGATAAGGCACGGCATCATTACGGGTTACCAAAAAGCCCACTTCTTGGCACAGTGCTTCCATGAGTCGGCCCACTTTGAAACAACAATTGAGTTTGCCTCAGGAGACGGATACAACCCGGGGAGACACCGGGATGCAGAAGCCAACGGGAATACTACATTCGGAGATGGACCCAAATATAAAGGAAAAGGGCTACTCCAGCTGACGTGGAAAAAGAACTACGCCACCTACTCCAAGTATAGAGGAATAGACTTTACGTCAGTACCCGACCTAATCGCTGCTGACATGTACAACGCTATAGACGTATCGTGCTGGTTCTGGAGAAAAAACGGTGGCGTATACAAAAAGCACAATGCGAAAGGCGACATTAACATATTAATTGAGCACGAAAAGGACAACGTCGAACTCGTCACCCTAGCCGTTAACGGTGGCGACAATGGACTAGATGAGCGCAAGGCGATATTTGAGGCGATTAAAAAAGAATGGAGACTTGAATAATGAAGCTAGATTTACATCCTAGACGCTTCTGGAAAATGATCTTGTGCTTTGGCGTTGTACAAACGCTCTTCACTATGTCAACAGTCAACTACTTGGCGGCAAACGAAGCTGAAATAGACAAGTTATCTAAAGACGGGCTGAAGCTCGTTCTGACTGGCTCACCCTCATCACCGGTAAAAGTATGCAAACAGGAAGAATGCGAACGCATTGGTTTTCCGAAGGGCATGCATGAGTCGATAGCAAATGGTTACTCGGAGGCCTCACTGGAAGATCTGACAGGAGATGGAATTCCAGAATTAATATTGACCCATGCCGAAGAAGGCAGCATTAACACTTGCTCAGCAATATACCGATACGACTCAATTCGAATCTCTTTTGCTAAATTTAAAAGTATTTCAAAGCCGATCTGCAATTATACTCTGGAAGACAGCTACATAATCAGCCGCTATAGAAGCGGAGCGAAATGGCACGAAGATATCTATGCAATAGAAAGCGGCGACCCAGTTCTTAAGGTCACGGACAGCTGCCTCGGATGTGATTATATAGAGAGAACGGTTCACTTACTGGAAGATAAAGTGGAGCACCTACTCGTCACAAACGACTCAAACCATAACCAGCGCGTGCCATTATCAACAGTCGTCACATCCCATAAAGCGATACTGTACAAAGCGCCAAGTTTCGATCAAGCGACAACGATGTATTTAGTAACCGGTGACAAAGTAATCTTAACGGACTTCACCGAGACTGAAAGCAATTCTTTTTGGTATAAGATCAAATACTACACCGCAAAAGACAAGATAATTCAAGCCTGGATTAGCTGCGACGAGTTAGATATCTGCAAATAATTGGTGAACGCGTCAAGACGCATAGCAAGCTTGCCCCATATCGATAGCTCTAAGGTTAGTCAGACCTCCGGCTGTATCGGGTCAAGACGCGAAGCCGGGCGCCAACCGTATCGACTCGGTCAATACTCTTTCGCCAGATAGCAAAAAGCCCCCGCCGGCTCTCGCCGGCGGGGGCTTTCAGTAACCAAAACCTATATCAGTTCTTGGCTTTCTTCGCAGCGCGGTTGCGCTCGCCTTCGTCGAGGATCTTCTTGCGCAGACGGATCGACTTCGGGGTCACTTCGCACAGCTCGTCGTCCTGGATGAATTCCAGCGCCTGCTCCAAGGTGAACTTCACCGGCGGAACCAGAGCGATGGTTTCATCCTTGCCCGATGCGCGCATGTTGTCGAGCTTCTTGCCCTTGGTGGGGTTGACGCCCATGTCGTTGTCACGGCTGTTCAGGCCGACGATCTGACCGTTGTAGATTTCCTGGCCGTGCTCGACGAACAGCTTGCCGCGCGCCTGCAGGGTCTCCAGCGAATAGGTCAGTGCCTTGCCGGTTTCGACCGAAACCAATACACCGTTCTGACGGCCGGACATGTGGCCGGACTTCATCACGTCGTAGCGGTCGAAGATCGAGGTCAGGATGCCCGCACCGTTGGTGATGGTGAGGAAGTGGTTACGGAAACCGATCAGGCCACGGGCCGGAATGTTGTATTCAAGGCGCACACGGCCCTTGCCATCCGGGACCATGTTGCTCAGGTCGCCCTTACGCAGGCCCATCTCTTCCATGACCTTGCCCTGAGCTTCTTCCGGGATGTCGATGGTGACGTTCTCGAACGGCTCGTGCTTGGCACCGTCGACGTCACGAATGATCACTTCCGGACGGCCTACGGCCATTTCGAAGCCTTCGCGGCGCATGTTCTCGATCAGTACCGACAGGTGCAGCTCACCACGGCCGGATACCTTGAACTTGTCGGCCGAGTCGCCTTCTTCAACGCGCAGGGCTACGTTGTATAGCAGCTCCTTGTCTAGACGATCCTTGATGTTACGGCTGGTGACGAACTTGCCTTCCTTACCGCAGAACGGTGAATCGTTGACCTGGAAGGTCATGGAAACGGTCGGCTCGTCAACGGTCAGCGGCTTCATCGCTTCGACGTTGTTCTGGTCGCACAGGGTGTCAGAGATGAACAGCTCATCCATACCGCTGATGCAGACGATGTCGCCGGCAGTGGCTTCTTCGACGTCGACACGGTGCAGACCGTGGTGACCCATCAGCTTGAGGATACGGCCGTTACGCTTCTTGCCATGCATGTCGATGGCAGTGACCGGGGTGTTCGGCTTGACGCGACCACGGGCGATACGGCCAACACCGATGATGCCGAGGAAGCTGTTGTAGTCCAGAGCGGAGATCTGCATCTGGAACGGGCCGTCCATATCGACTTTCGGGGCCGGTACGTGGTCGACGATCGCCTGGTACAGCGGGGTCATGTCTTCGGCCATGTCGGTGTGATCCAGACCGGCGATGCCGTTCAGGGCCGAGGCGTAGACGACCTGGAAGTCCAGCTGCTCTTCGGTGGCGCCTAGGTTGTCGAACAGGTCGAAGATCTGGTCCAGCACCCAATCAGGACGCGCGCCCGGACGGTCGACCTTGTTGATCACCACGATAGGACGCAGGCCGGCTTCGAAGGCCTTCTTGGTCACGAAGCGGGTTTGCGGCATAGGGCCGTCTTGAGCGTCGACCAGCAGCAGCACGGAGTCGACCATCGACATTACACGCTCTACTTCGCCGCCGAAGTCGGCGTGGCCGGGGGTGTCGACGATGTTGATGCGGTAGTCGTTCCAACGGATCGCAGTGTTCTTGGCGAGAATGGTGATACCACGCTCTTTTTCCTGGTCGTTCGAATCCATCACCCGCTCGTCGTTGAGCTCGCCGCGTTCCAGAGTGCCGGACTGACGCAGGAGCTTGTCGACCAGGGTGGTTTTGCCATGGTCAACGTGAGCAATGATGGCGATGTTGCGAAGATTGTCGATCACAGTAGTGGTCTCGTAGTTGGGTTGGGCTACTCGGCAAATGCTTCAAGCTGCCCAACGCGAAAAAATTGGATGAAGGGAAGAAATCGTTAGCGACGTGTTGCGGCGATTCAGCCGCAAAGCGGGTCGGGAGGGCGGTGGCGGATACTGCCGCCCAGCAGGCCGGGCTGTTTAGCTCGGACGATAAACGCGCACATTGACATGCCCCTCGCTCAGCAAATGATGAGCATGCAGGCGGCTCATGACACCTTTATCGCAATACAGCAGGTACTGGCGATTGTCGTCCAGTTCCTTGAATCGGTTGTTCAGTGCATAAAACGGCAATGTTTGCACTTCGATGCCCTGCAGTTGCAGAGGTTCGTCCTCGGCAAGGTCGGGGTGGCGAATGTCGATTACCACCTGCCCGGCACTCGCCTCGATAACTTCTTCAACTTGCAAATCCTGGCCCAGCTCGTCGATCACCCGATCGATGGCCACTTGCCGGGCATTCGCCAGAGCGCGCTCGAGGATCGCCATGTCGAACTGTTTCTCTTCGTGCTCGACGCGATAGCGTTTGGCTTTGGTCGTCGGGTTCACCGAAATTACGCCACAGTACTCGGGCATGTTCTTGGCAAACTCGGCCGTACCGATCTCTAAAGCGGTGTCGATGATGTCCTGTTTGTGGCTGGCGATCAGCGGGCGCAGCACCAGCATATCGGTAGCTGAGTCGATAACCGACAAATTCGGAAGCGTCTGGCTCGAGACCTGAGAGATCGCTTCACCGGTTACCAGCGCGTCGATATGCAAACGTTCAGCGATCTGAGTCGAGACGCGCAGCATCATGCGTTTCAACACTACGCCCATGTGGCTGTTATCGACCTTTTCCAGGATCTCACCGACCACTTCTTCGAACGGCACGCTGATAAACAGTACGCGATGGGAGCTTCCGTACTTCTTCCATAAATAGTGGGCAACTTCCATCACGCCCAGCTCATGGGCGCGACCACCCAGATTGAAGAAGCAGAAATGGGTCATCAACCCGCGGCGCATCATCTGATACGCAGCCACTGTGGAATCGAAACCGCCTGACATCAGCACCAGCGATTGCTCAAGCGCGCCCAGCGGGTAGCCGCCAATACCGTCGTGCTGTGCGTGCACGACAAACAGGCGCTGGTCGCGGATTTCCATCCGCACTTCGATTTCCGGTGCTTTGAGCGAGATGCCAGCGGCGCCGCACTGTTGGCGAAGCTCGCTGCCAACATATCGCTCTACATCCATCGAGCTGAATGGGTGCTTGCCTGCCCGCTTGCATCGCACGGCGAAGATCTTGCCCGGCAGACGATCGGCATAGTGCGCCTTGCACTTGGAGAGGATGTCATCCAGATCGACTAGCCGGTACTCGTGCACCTCCAGGCAATGGGCGATACCCGGCGTGCAGCGCAGGCGCTCGATCATCTGCTGCAAGGTTTTCGAATCACTGAGCGCGGTTTCCACCTCAACGTTGTCCCACACCCCCTCCACCCGCAGTTCGGGATCGAGGTCGCGCAGCACGGTACGGATGTTCTTCGCCAATTGGCGAATGAAGCCCTTGCGTACCGGTGGGCTCTTAATGGTGATTTCGGGGAAAACCTTGACGATCAGCTTCATGGAAACAGCGCAGCGCCAGCATGGCGTGAAAAGAGGGGGGCGGAGTATATCGGAATTTGGTCAAGCTTTAGACAGTTTTATCGGAAAGCCCAACCTTGCACCCTTATGGAACAAGCTCATCATTTTTTGCACCAACTTAGAGCGCTCATAAGCGAGCACAGCTGCACTAAAAGTCAGAGAGTGCGGCAAGGGGGCTTAATAAGGGTGTTCGGATCCATCTCGGAGCACTGGCATGTAATTTGCTCCCTTGTGAGGCAGGTCGCCTTGACGGAGTATCGCCCGCTCGGCTTCACCCCCTAGATTCCGGAAGCATATCTGTCAACGCTTCCACCACTTGGAGAGCACCATGTCGAAGTCGCTTCAACTGATCAAAGATTACGATGTGAAGTGGATTGATCTGCGCTTCACCGACACCAAGGGCAAGCAGCACCACGTGACCGTTCCGGCGCGCGATGCTCACGACGAAGATTTCTTCGAGCACGGCAAAATGTTCGACGGCTCGTCCATCCATGGCTGGAAGGGCATCGAAGCCTCCGACATGATCCTGATGCCGGTCGATGAAACTGCCGTTCTGGATCCGTTCACCGAAGAGCCAACCCTGATTCTGGTCTGCGACATCGTCGAGCCAAGCACCATGCAGGGCTATGACCGCGACCCACGCTCCATTGCCAAGCGCGCCGAGGAATTCCTCAAGTCCACCGGCATCGGCGACACTGTATTCGTTGGCCCGGAGCCTGAGTTCTTTATCTTCGACCAGGTGAAGTTCAAGTCCGACATCTCCGGCTCGATGTTCAAGATCTACTCCGAGCAAGGCTCCTGGATGACCGATCAGGATGTCGAAGGCGGCAACAAAGGCCATCGCCCGGCCGTGAAGGGTGGCTATTTCCCAGTTCCGCCGTGCGACCACGACCACGAAATCCGTACTGCCATGTGCAACGCCATGGAAGAGATGGGCCTGGTCGTCGAAGTGCATCACCACGAAGTGGCGACTGCCGGTCAGAACGAAATCGGCGTCAAGTTCAACACGCTGGTAAACAAGGCTGACGAAGTTCAGACCCTGAAGTACTGCGTGCACAACGTGGCCGATGTTTACGGCAAGACCGCGACCTTTATGCCGAAGCCGCTGTATGGCGACAACGGTTCGGGCATGCACGTACACATGTCGATCTCCAAGGATGGCAAGAACACCTTCGCTGGCGAAGGCTATGCCGGCCTGTCCGAGACCGCTCTGTACTTCATCGGCGGCATCATCAAGCACGGCAAGGCGCTGAACGGCTTCACCAACCCGGCCACTAACTCCTACAAGCGCCTGGTTCCGGGCTTCGAAGCCCCGGTTATGCTGGCCTACTCGGCTCGTAACCGTTCCGCCTCGATCCGTATCCCGTACGTTTCCAGCCCGAAAGCCCGCCGTATTGAAGCGCGCTTCCCGGATCCGGCTGCCAACCCCTACCTGTGCTTCGCCGCACTGCTGATGGCTGGCCTGGACGGCATCCAAAACAAGATCCACCCCGGCGATGCTGCTGACAAAAACCTGTACGATCTGCCGCCAGAAGAAGGCAAGCTGATCCCGCAGGTCTGCGGAAGCCTGAAGGAAGCCCTGGAAGAACTCGACAAGGGCCGTGCGTTCCTGACCAAGGGCGGCGTGTTCTCCGATGACTTTATCGATGCCTACCTCGAGCTGAAGAGCGAGGAAGAAATCAAGGTCCGTACCTTCGTTCACCCGCTGGAATACGACCTGTACTACAGCGTCTAAGCCAGTACGCGTGGCAGAAAAGCCTCCTTCGGGAGGCTTTTCCGTTTCTGCGATGTCATTAGTCGGTGATACCGACGTTACGATAAACGACCGGAGTGGCGTCGATCCCAAATCGCAACGGTCGCGCTTGCCTCGCCGCCAGCACGGTGCAAGGCTTCTCGCCACCCCTACCGCGGAGCTTCCCATGCGCATTGCATTGTTCAGCCTGCTACTTGTTCTCATGGCGCCCGTCATGGCACAGATTTACAAATACACCGACGACAAGGGCAACACCGTCTTCACCAATCAGCCACCCGAGGGCGTCGAGGCAAACGCTGTCGACCTTCCGCCCGCCAACAGCGTTGATATCAAGACGCCCACAGCTCCACCACCGCTGGCCAACGAGCAGAGCAGCGGGGAGCGCCAGCAACCCTATCGGAGCGTCGCGATCGGCGGTATTCCGGACGAGCAGGCGCTGCGCGCAAACAGCGGCACCTTTATCGTCAACGCCCAGCTCGATCCGCCACTAAAGCAGGGCCACCAGATCCGCTTCCTACTTGACGGCGTTCCCCAGGCAGAACCCAGCAGCACGACCGCACTGCAGTTGATAAACGTGGATCGCGGCACCCACCTGCTCGAAGTTCAGGTGCTCAGCGGGGGACAAGTCGTGCAGCAGGCTGAGGAGCAGTTCACCGTTCAGCGCGTCCACACCTCCAGCCCGGCGCGCCGATGAGACGCACCACGCGGCTGGGGCTTTCGGGGCTGCTGCTAGCGTTCGCATTGCCCGCGAGCGCAGCCATTTACAGCTACACCGATGCCGAGGGTAACCGCGTATTCACCGATCGCCCGGGCGGCCGCGCTGCCGAGCAGGTCGAGACCAAACCGGCTAACAGCATGGCGGCACAGCCCGTACCGCCACCGAAGCAAGCGGTTAAGGTTCTAAAGGCGACCACACCAGGCTACACATTGCTCGATATCGTGCAGCCCGATCCCGACGCCACCATTCGCAACAATGCCGGTGAGCTGGCCGTTAGTGTGACCAGCACCCCTGCCCTGCATCCGGGCCATCAGTATCGGTTGCTGCTTGATGGTGCGGCTGTGGGCGCGCCCGGTGAAAGCCCGGCATTGATGCTGCAAAACGTCGACCGAGGTAGCCACCAGTTGGTGGTCGAAGTGATCGACAGCCAGGGCGAGCGCCTGCAGGCCAGCGCGCCTCGCGTGTTCCACATGATGCGCACTTCCCTTGCGCAACGCCGCATGGTCAACCCATGCAAGAAAGGCGACTACGGCGTTCGCCCAGAGTGTCCGCTGAAGGATAAACCGAAGGAAAAGAAAGATATTCCATTCGTGCCCTTTCTGTGACCATGCTGCGCACCTGAATGGTGCATAGTTTAAGCCATGTTGTTTAGCGCTCCCCTTCCTGTTCGACGCCCTGCTCTGGAGCGCTAGTGCTCGCGGCGCCGCGCCGAAAAGGAGCGCCTTGGTTTGCTTCTTGCATTTCCCGACGTACACCCCGGATGCAGACTGCCATGATCAACGAAGCCCTACAGCGCCTGCTGATCGAGAATCTCACCACCGCCACCCTTTTGCTTAATTCACGGTTGCGCCTGGAATACATGAACCCCGCGGCCGAGATGCTGCTGGCAGTTAGCGGCCAACGTAGCCACGGTCAGTTCATCAGCGAACTGTTCACCGAGTCGTCGGAAGCCCTGGCTGCATTGCGCCTGGCCGTCGAAGAAGCCCATCCGTTCACCAAGCGGGAAGCGACCCTGACATCCGCCAGCGGCCAGACGCTGACCGTCGACTACGCCGTGACGCCGGTACTGACGAAGCAGGAGACGATGCTGCTGCTGGAAGTGCTGCCACGCGACCGGCTGCTGCGCATCACCAAGGAAGAGGCGCAGCTGTCCAAGCAGGAAACCACCAAGATGCTGGTCCGCGGGCTTGCCCATGAAATCAAGAATCCCCTTGGGGGAATACGCGGCGCCGCCCAACTGCTGGCTCGCGAACTGCCCGAAGAACACCTCAAGGATTACACCGAAGTCATCATCGAAGAGGCCGACCGCCTGCGAAACCTGGTCGATCGGATGCTCGGCTCAAACAAGTTGCCATCGTTGGCGATGACCAACATTCACGAGGTGCTCGAACATGTCGCCAGCCTGATCGAAGCCGAATGCCAAGGCAGCCTCATTTTGGTGCGTGACTACGATCCAAGTATTCCCGAGGTCCTGATGGACCACGAGCAGATGATTCAGGCCGTGCTCAACATCATGCGTAACGCCATGCAGGCGCTTGCCGGGCAAACCGAACTGGGGCTGGGCCGCCTGACGCTACGTACTCGCACGCTGCGCCAGTTCACCATTGGTCATATCCGCCATCGGCTGGTCGCCCGGATCGAAATCATCGACAACGGGCCAGGCATACCCGCCGAACTGCAGAACACGCTTTTCTACCCGATGGTCAGCGGCCGCCCCGACGGCACCGGCCTCGGCCTGGCCATTACCCAGAACATCATCAGCCAGCACCAGGGGCTGATCGAATGCGAAAGCCATCCCGGGCACACCTCGTTTTCGATCTTCCTGCCGCTGGAACAAGGAGTACCAACCGCATGAGCCGCAGCGAAACTGTCTGGATTGTCGACGATGACCGCTCCATCCGCTGGGTCCTGGAGAAAGCGCTGCAACAGGAAGGCATGACCACCCAAAGTTTCGAAAGCGCTGATGGTGTAATGGCGAAACTCGCACGGCAGCAGCCGGATGTGATCATTTCCGACATCCGCATGCCGGGTGTGAGCGGTCTCGACATGCTGGCGCAGATCCGCGACCTCTACCCGCGCCTGCCCGTGATCATCATGACCGCGCATTCGGACCTCGACAGCGCGGTGGCTTCCTATCAGGGCGGCGCGTTCGAATACCTGCCCAAGCCTTTCGATGTGGATGAAGCGGTATCGCTGGTCAAGCGCGCCAACCAGCACGCCAAAGAGCAGCAAGGGCTAAAGGCACCCGCCGATCAACGCCACACAACGGAAATCATCGGCGAAGCGCCGGCGATGCAGGAGGTGTTTCGCGCCATTGGCCGCCTCTCCCACTCAAACATTACTGTGTTGATCAACGGGGAGTCCGGCACCGGCAAGGAGCTGGTCGCTCATGCCTTGCACCGGCATAGCCCACGTTCGGCTTCCCCCTTTATTGCACTGAATATGGCCGCGATTCCAAAGGATCTGATGGAATCGGAGCTGTTCGGTCACGAGAAAGGGGCCTTCACAGGAGCTGCCAACCAGCGTCGCGGCCGCTTCGAGCAGGCCGATGGCGGCACGCTGTTCCTCGACGAAATTGGCGACATGCCCGCCGACACCCAGACCCGCCTCCTGCGAGTGTTGGCTGACGGCGAGTTCTATCGGGTCGGCGGTCATACACCGGTCAAGGTCGACGTACGCATCATTGCGGCTACCCACCAGGACCTGGAAACCTTGGTTCAGGCCGGTAAGTTTCGCGAAGACCTGTTTCATCGGCTGAATGTCATCCGCATCCATATCCCACGCCTGTCCGACCGCCGCGAAGACATTCCGACGCTGGCCTCACATTTCCTTGCCAGTGCCGCTACCGAACTGGCAGTCGAGACCAAGCTGCTCAAGCCCGAAACCGAGGAATACCTGCAAAACCTGCCGTGGCCGGGCAACGTGCGCCAGCTGGAGAACACCTGCCGCTGGATCACGGTGATGGCGTCCGGGCGCGAAGTGCATGTCGACGACCTGCCTCCGGAACTGCTCAATCAGCCGGCCGATGCCATGCCGTCGAACAACTGGGAGCAGGCGCTGCGCCATTGGGCCGACCTGGCACTGGCTCGCGGCCAATCGAATCTGCTCGACGAGGCGGTACCGGCTTTCGAACGCATCATGATCGAGACTGCACTCAAGCACACCGCCGGCCGCCGCCGTGATGCGGCTCTGCTATTGGGCTGGGGACGGAATACGCTCACGCGCAAAATCAAAGAGCTGGGAATGGGCGACAGCGCAGACGAGGATGAGGGCGACGAAGCCTGACCTGAACTGGCGCAGCCAGCGGCTGCGCCTTAGCGCGGCTTGACCTCGACCAGCAAGCGCCACTCGCCATCGATTTTTTCACCCGACCAGCTGGCTACGAGCGGTCGGGTCGCCACGAAATGCAGCAACAACCCCTTCTCCGTAGTCTGCACGCGCCAGCCAGCACTGGTGCTCCCAACCTCTATACGCCCGGCATCGGCGCTGCCCTTGGACTGAAACAGCATGCCCACGGCGCCTTCGACGTCCTGGCTGTAGAGCTCCGGCTCGCGGTTAAACCATAGCTGCAGCCCACTCGCTACAGGCTCGATACGCAACAGCTCGGCCGGGCCAGGCCGAAAGACGTGGCCGAGAAAAGAGCCGAACAACAGCCCAAGCAGCACCAGCGAGCCGAAAAAGCGCCGGCGAAGGCGAGGTAGCGGGTCGTTAGCCGCAGTAGAATGCCGGTCGTTTTCAGAGTCGGTGCCGCGCATGTTTCATGTAATCCTTTTTCAACCGGAGATTCCGCCGAATACCGGCAACATTATCAGGCTCTGCGCCAATGCTGGTTGTAGCCTGCACCTGATCGAACCGCTGGGCTTTGAGCTGGATGACAAACGGCTGCGCCGCGCCGGGCTGGATTATCACGAGTACGCGCCGCTCAAGCGACACGCCGATCTCGATAGTTGCCTAGAGAGCCTCGGCCGCCCTCGCCTGTTCGCCTTTACCACCAAAGGCTCGCAACCCTTTCATGAGGTCAAATTCCAGCGCGGCGATGCCTTCCTGTTCGGCCCGGAAAGCCGCGGTTTGCCGCCGGAGATCCGCGACGCGCTGCCCAACGAGCAGCGCCTGCGCCTGCCGATGCGTCCAGACAGCCGCAGTCTGAACCTCTCCAACACCGTGGCCGTCGCCGTCTACGAGGCCTGGCGACAGCTGGACTTCGCGCTGCAATAGCGCTGCCTCGCTAACAGCGGGCCCGTGCGTGTCGCTTGGCGATCCGTAACGCTCAGCCCTGTCTGAATGGCCAGCCGCCTGCGTCACGTCGGTAGATTCAAAGGGGCAAGACGCGATTCCCTCGCATCGGTTGAAATGCGCGGCAGCGTCCCCCATATCAAGCGCATTCGGGCATTCATCGCCCCGCTGCGTGGAGATTTTCCTTTGACCACCATCGTTTCAGTACGCCGCAACGGCAAAGTCGTCATGGGCGGCGACGGCCAGGTTTCCCTCGGTAACACCGTCATGAAAGGCAACGCCAAGAAAGTCCGGCGCCTCTATCACGGCCAAGTCCTGGCGGGCTTCGCTGGCGCCACCGCCGATGCCTTCACCCTGTTCGAGCGTTTCGAAGGTCAGCTGGAAAAACATCAGGGTCATTTGGTTCGGGCGGCCGTTGAGTTGGCTAAAGATTGGAGGACCGATCGGTCACTGAGCCGCTTGGAAGCCATGCTAGCGGTAGCCAACAAAGACGCCTCGCTGATCATCACCGGCAACGGCGACGTCGTGCAGCCAGAGAACGATCTGATTGCCATGGGCTCCGGCGGCGGCTTCGCCCAAGCCGCCGCCATGGCACTGATGCAGAAAGGTGACCAGAGCATGTCCGCCCAGGACATCACCGAAACCGCGTTGAACATTGCCGGCACCATCTGTGTCTTCACCAACCAGAATCTCACCATCGAGGAGCTCGACAGCGCGATCTAATCGCCCTCGAGCCCCGGAGTACCGCACCATGTCCATGACGCCCCGCGAGATCGTCCACGAACTCAATCGCCATATCATCGGCCAGGACGACGCCAAGCGTGCCGTCGCCATTGCGCTGCGCAACCGCTGGCGGCGGATGCAGCTCTCCGCCGAGCTGCGCCCGGAAGTGACGCCAAAGAATATCCTGATGATCGGCCCCACTGGCGTGGGCAAGACCGAGATCGCTCGCCGCCTGGCGAAGCTGGCCAATGCGCCGTTCATCAAGGTGGAGGCGACCAAGTTCACCGAAGTGGGCTATGTAGGTCGTGATGTCGAGTCGATCATCCGCGACCTCGCCGATGCCGCACTGAAGATGCTCCGCGAGCAGGAAGTAGTGAAGATGCGTCATCGCGCCGAAGATGCCGCCGAAGAGCGCATCCTCGACGCGCTGCTACCTCAGGCTCGCCCGGCCGGCTTCAATGAGGAGCAACCGGTGCAGAGCACTGATTCCAATACGCGCCAGCTGTTCCGCAAGCGTCTGCGTGAGGGCCAGCTCGACGACAAGGAAATCGATATCGAAGTGGCCGAGAGCCCAGCCGGTGTCGAGATCATGGCTCCCCCAGGCATGGAGGAGATGACCAATCAGCTGCAGAGCCTTTTCTCCAACATGGGTAAAGGCAAGAAGAAAAGCCGCAAGCTGAAGATCAAGGACGCCCTCAAACTGGTCCGCGATGAAGAAGCCGCGCGCTTGGTCAATGAGGAAGAGCTCAAAGCCCGCGCACTGGAAGCGGTAGAGCAGCACGGCATCGTCTTTATCGACGAGATCGACAAGGTCGCCAAGCGCGGCAATACCAGTGGCGCCGATGTCTCCCGTGAAGGCGTGCAGCGCGACTTGCTGCCGTTGATCGAAGGCAGCACGGTCAACACCAAGCTGGGCATGGTCAAGACCGACCACATCCTGTTCATCGCCTCCGGCGCGTTCCACCTGTCCAAGCCCAGCGATCTGGTGCCGGAACTTCAGGGTCGACTGCCGATCCGCGTCGAGCTCAAAGCGCTTTCGCCGGAAGACTTCGAGCGCATCCTCACCGAGCCACACGCCTCGCTGACCGAGCAGTATCGTGAGCTGCTGAAGACCGAAGGGCTGGGCATTGAATTCACCGAGGACGGCATCAAGCGCCTGGCGCAGATCGCCTGGCAGGTCAACGAGAAGACCGAGAACATCGGTGCTCGCCGCCTGCACACGCTGCTTGAGCGCCTGCTGGAAGAGGTCTCGTTCAGCGCTGGCGACCTGGCCGGACAGCAGAATGGCGAGCCGATCCGCATCGATACCGCTTACGTCAACAGCCACCTCGGTGAGCTGGCCGAAGACGAAGACCTGTCGCGCTATATCCTTTGAAACAAGCGACTGCGCCTCATGGACGAGGCTCGGCGCGCTGTCAGGAGCAATCGATGCGTATCCCTACTGCAATCAAGCTGCACAAAACGTCGAAAACACTGGAGCTGGAATACGGGCCAGAGCAGCGCTATGTGCTATCCGCTGAATTTCTGCGGGTCCACTCGCCTTCAGCCGAGGTGCAGGGTCACGGCAATCCGATCTTGCAGACCGGCAAAATCAACGTTGCACTTCATGGCATAGAGCCGGCCGGGCAGTACGCGCTCAAGCTGACCTTTAGTGATGGCCACGACAGCGGCCTGTACAGCTGGGACTATCTCTATCGGTTGGCGACCGATCAGCAGCAGATGTGGGCGGACTACCTCGACGCACTTGCCCGCGCTGGAAAGTCCCGTGATCCGGACGTCTCACCGGTCAAGCTGATGCTTTAATCTTAAACGTGTAGGCGCCTGCTACGGCGGACCGCGCTTCATTGATCCACGACCGGGCCACCGGGGTGTAAAAAATCGCATCCGCCTTGCGCTCAAGTGGGGTTCAGGATCGAAGCGCCTGGACCAGGGCTTGCTCGATTTGGGTCTGAACGCCGTCGCCCAGCGCCGACTGTCAGGCTGTGTTTGGCCAGCATGAACTGCGCTGACTTGCCGCTCGCTGCTTGGCGCTCAAGGATGCTTTTAGGTTTAGAATGCCGGCACATTCTTCCGGTGACAGTGACATGACCGATCCCCGCAAAGAGCGTGACGCAGAAGCCACCACCCACTTCGGCTACAAGAACGTGCCGGAGAGCGAAAAAGCGCAGAAGGTGGCAGAGGTATTCCATTCTGTGGCAGCCAAGTACGACCTCATGAACGACCTGATGTCCGGCGGCGTGCATCGCCTCTGGAAGCGCTTCACCATCGAGCTGTCCGGTGTCCGCCACGGCAACCGGGTGCTGGATATAGCCGGCGGCACCGGCGACCTGGCGCGCCAGTTCTCACGCATCGTCGGGCCGACCGGCGAAGTCGTACTGGCCGACATCAATGCCTCGATGCTCAAGGTTGGACGTGACCGCCTGCTGGATAAAGGCGTGGCCGATAACGTCAAGTTCGTTCAGGCTGATGCCGAAAAGCTACCGTTCCCGGACAACCACTTCGATGTAGTTACCATCGCCTTCGGCCTGCGCAACGTGACGCACAAGGAAGACGCCATCGCGTCCATGCTGCGCGTACTCAAGCCCGGCGGTCGGCTGCTGGTTCTGGAGTTTTCCAAACCGACCAACCAGCTGTTCTCCAAGGCCTACGACGCCTACTCGTTCAGCCTCCTGCCGATGATGGGCAAGCTGATCACCAACGACTCCGAAAGCTACCGCTACCTAGCCGAGTCGATCCGCATGCATCCGGATCAGGAAACCCTGAAGGGCATGATGGCCGACGCCGGCTTCGAGCGCGTCACCTACCACAACATGACCGGCGGCATCGTCGCCCTGCACCGCGGCATCAAGCCCTGATGCTGCGCGCTGCCTTGCTGGCCGGCGCCGAGCGCGGTCTCAATGGCGTTCTGCGCCTGGATCCGACCGCCCTGCCGCGGCTGGCCAAGCTCAGTGGTCGAATCATCGAAATCGACTGCACGGCACCGGCTTTGAAACTGTTCATCCTGGCCGATGCCGATGGCCTGCGGTTAGCAACGCAATGGGGCAGCGAGCCGGATTGCCGCTTGCGCGCTTCCGCCACGGATCTGCTGCGCCTGGCGACCAACCGCAACAAGACGGCCATCCTGCATGGTCCGGATGTCGAAATCCAAGGCGACAGCGGCGCGCTGATGAGCCTCGCCGAAGTGCTGCAGGATCTCGAGCTGGACTGGGAATACGAGGTGTCGCGCTGGCTGGGTCCGGTTGGTGCGCATCTGCTCGGTTCCAGCGCTCGCCGTCAATCCGCCTGGTTGCGACAAACTGCTGGCAGCCTGCAGCAGAACCTGGCCGAATACCTCAGCGAAGAATCACGCACACTGGTCGGCATAGCCGAGGCTGAAACGCGCTTCGCTGAACTCGACCGCCTCAAGCTCGACCTCGACCGACTCGACGCTCGCATCGAGCGGCTCACCCACTTCCAGAAACCAGACCGATCCGAATGAAGCTGTTCGCTGCGGCCCGCCGCCTGTTTCGCATCCTGCTGGTGGTGATCCGCTACCGCCTGGACGACATCATTCTCGACCTGCCGATGCCATGGTGGCTGCGCGCGACCAGTTACCTGCTGCCATGGCGCTGGCTGCCACGCCGGCGCACCGAACTCTCTCGAGGGGCGCGCCTGCGCCTGGCGCTGGAAGGGCTCGGCCCGATTTTCATCAAATTCGGCCAGATTCTTTCGACCCGACGCGACCTCCTGCCGCTCGACATCGCCGAAGAGCTGGCCATGCTTCAGGACCGGGTACCGCCGTTCGACTCGGCAGTCGCCACAGCACTCATCGAACGCGAACTGGGCGCTCCGGTGGGCGAGGTGTTCGCCCGGTTCGACAGCAAGCCATTGGCGTCCGCCTCGGTAGCTCAGGTGCATGCAGCCAAATTGCGCAGCGGCGAAGAAGTCGTGGTGAAAGTGGTGCGACCGAACCTGCGACCGATCATCAGCCAAGACATTGCCTGGCTGTTCCTGCTAGCGAAGACCGCCGAACGCGCCTCCAACGAGGCCCGCCGCCTACACCTGGTAGAAGTCGTCGACGACTACGCCAAGACCATCTACGACGAACTCGACCTGCTGCGCGAAGCGGCCAACGCCAGCCAGCTCAAGCGCAACTTCCAGGGTTCTCCGCTGCTTTACGTCCCTCAGATTTACTGGGATTACTGCCGCCCGCAAGTGCTGGTGATGGAGCGCATCTACGGCGTGCCGGTGACCGACATGAAGCGTCTGGCCGAGCAGCGCACCGACATGAAACAGCTGGCCGAGCGCGGCGTGGAGATTTTTTTCACCCAGGTCTTCCGCGACAGTTTCTTCCACGCCGACATGCATCCCGGCAACATTTTCGTCAGCACGCACCAGCCGTGGAACCCGCAATACATTGCGGTCGACTTCGGCATCGTCGGCAGCCTCACCCCCGAGGATCAGGACTACCTCGCACGCAACTTGATGGCCTTCTTCCGACGCGACTACCGCAAGGTGGCACAGCTGCACATCGACTCGGGCTGGGTGCCGGCAGAAACCAAGGTCAATGAATTCGAGGCTGCAATCCGTACCGTCTGCGAGCCAATCTTCGAAAAACCGCTAAAGGACATCTCCTTCGGTCAGCTGCTGGTCCGCCTGTTCCAGGTCGCGCGCCGCTTTAACATGGAAGTCCAGCCACAGCTGGTACTGCTCCAGAAAACGCTGCTCAACATCGAAGGCCTGGGCCGTGAGCTCTACCCGGAACTGGACCTATGGACGACTGGCCAGCCTTACCTCGAGCGCTGGATGCGCGAACGCATGAGCCCGAAACAGCTGTTGAAGAACGCCCAGGCGCAGATCGAACAGCTGCCGCACCTGGCGGGCATGACGCGCGAGCTGCTCGAGCGCATGTCGGGGCCCCACGCGAACAACCTGCCGCCGCCCTGGCGCGAACACCATCATCACTGGCCATTGCGTCTGGTCGGCGCCGCGTTGCTAGCCGGGGGCGCCACGCTGGCGGCGGCGGCCGAGAGTATTTCCGCGCTGGCGACCTGGCCCGCCTGGCTGATGCTGGCGGCAGGCATCTACATCGTGGTGCGCCGATAGCCAGCGGTCGGGCAGGCTGGCACACTGAGCGTACAGAGTGGAGAATCCGATGAACTGGCTGGATCAAATCAACTGGAACGAAGACGGGCTGGTACCGGCGATCGCCCAGGACCATCAGACCGGGCGCATCCTGATGATGGCTTGGATGAATCGCGAAGCGCTGGAGCTGACCACCACGGAGAACCGCGCCATCTATTGGTCACGTTCGCGTGGCAAGCTGTGGCGCAAGGGGGAGGAATCCGGCCACGTGCAGAAGCTGCACGAGCTGCGCCTGGACTGCGACGCCGACGTGATTGTATTGATGGTCGAACAGCTTGGTGGCATTGCCTGCCACACCGGGCGTGAAAGCTGTTTCTACCGAGTCTTCGAGAACGGTGATTGGAAGACTGTCGAACCGGTCCTCAAGGACCCGCACGCGATATACGCGGAGCAGACACATGAGTGATACCTTTTCCCGTCTGGCCGAGGTGCTGGAAGCCCGCAAGGGCGCCGCGGCGGACAGTTCCTATGTAGCCAGCCTCTACCATAAGGGACTCAACAAGATTCTTGAGAAGGTCGGCGAGGAGTCGGTAGAAACCATACTGGCCGCCAAAGACGCTGCCGCAAGCGGTGACGCCAGCGACCTGATCTACGAAACCGCCGACCTCTGGTTTCACAGCTTGGTAATGCTGGCCGCGTTGGATCAGCATCCACAGGCGGTCCTGGACGAACTCGACCGGCGATTCGGTCTCTCTGGGCATGCGGAAAAAGCCGCGCGCCCACATTCCTGATAGACAACTTCGGAGTACTGCAGCATGGGTTTTGGTGGAATCAGCATCTGGCAGCTCCTGATCGTTCTGCTCATCGTGGTCATGCTTTTTGGCACCAAGCGCCTCAAGGGCATGGGCTCCGACCTTGGCGATGCGATCAAGGGCTTCCGCAAGTCCATGGGCACCGATGAGGAAAAGCCCAGCGTCGAAGAAAAGCAGAGTCACACCATCGATGCCGAGGCCCGCAAGGTCGAAGATCCGACAAAGAAGAACTGAGGCGCCATGTTCGATATCGGCTTCACTGAACTGCTGCTGATCGGCCTGGTTGCGCTGTTTGTGCTGGGCCCGGAGCGCTTGCCTGGTGCGGTGCGCACCGCTGGGCTCTGGATTGGCCGGGCCAAGCGCAGCTTTGCCAACATTAAGTCTGAGGTCGAGCGCGAGATCGGCGCCGACGAGATTCGCCGTCAGCTGCACAACGAGCGCATCCTCGACCTTGAGCGGGAAATGAAGCAGAGCATCATGCCCAGCTCGCCCAGCGCCAACAGCACGCCATCCCCGCAATCGGCCACGCCGCCACCGGATGCCAGCCATCTCGAAGAGGCAGCGTCCACAGAAGCCAAACCCGCCGACACGGCCCCCGTACCTCGCCCGGACAAATCGCCTGAGCCATGAGCAATACATCCATTGATGATCAGGAAATGCCGCTGATTGCCCACCTGACCGAATTGCGCAAGCGGCTACTGCGCTGCGTGGTGGCGATACTGCTGCTGTTTGGCGGGTTGTTTTACTTCTCCCAGCAGATCTACGCGCTGGTGGCCGCACCGCTGCGGGCCTACCTGCCAGAAGGCGCGACGATGATCGCCACAGGCGTCGCCTCGCCGTTCCTGACGCCGTTCAAGCTGACGATGATGGTGGCGCTGTTCCTGTCGATGCCGGTCATCCTGCATCAGATCTGGAGCTTCATTGCGCCCGGTCTGTACAAGCATGAAAAGCGCGTTGCGGTGCCGTTGCTGATCTCCAGCATCTTCCTCTTCTACGGCGGCATGGCCTTCGCGTACTTCGTGGTCTTCCCGATCATGTTCGGCTTCTTTGCCAGCGTGACACCCGAAGGCGTGGCGATGATGACCGACATCGGTCAGTACCTCGACTTCGTGCTGACATTGTTCTTCGCTTTTGGCGTGGCGTTCGAAATCCCGGTAGCGACCTTCCTGCTGATATGGGTGGGCATCGTCGACGTAGCCACCCTGCGCAAAAGCCGTCCCTACGTTGTGGTCGGCTGCTTCGTCGTTGGCATGGTGTTGACGCCGCCCGACGTGTTCTCCCAGGCTTTGCTCGCTGTGCCTATGTGGATACTGTTCGAGGCCGGTCTACTCTGCGGCAGTATGGTGAAGAAGCGCGAAGAAGAATTTCGCGGTGATGCAGACGGCAGCGAGCCCGACCCCGGCGATCAACCGCCCGTTTCACGTCCGTGAATCTGTTGCTGCTGGAGGCGGCCGACTTTGTCGCCGCCGATCGGGTAGTTCTGCGTGACCGCCGTCTGACACACCTCCATGAGGTTCACCGCGCCGAGGCGGGAGAGTGCCTGAGGGTCGGATTGCTAGGCGGCCAAATGGGCCAGGGACAGCTGCTGCGTCTGGACGCCACGGAAGCCGAACTCAAGATCGAGCTGCAGCAAACTCCGCCAGCCAAATTGCCCGTTACTCTGCTGTTGGCCTTGCCCCGGCCGAAGATGCTGCGCCGCGTGCTGCAGACGGTAGCCAGCATGGGCGTGCCCAAGCTTGTCTTGCTTAACAGCTACCGCGTAGAGAAGAGTTTCTGGCAGACCCCTTTCCTGGAGCCGCAGGCCATCCGCGAACAGCTGCTACTCGGACTGGAGCAGGCCCGCGATACCGTGTTGCCTGAAGTCATCATCGAGAAGCGCTTCAAACCCTTCGTAGAAGACCGCCTGCCACAGCTGGTTGCCGGTACCCGCGGCCTGGTCGGTCACCCAGGCGACTACCCGACCTGCCCTCGCGCACTGAGCGAGCCGGTGACGCTGGCTATTGGCCCCGAAGGCGGCTGGATACCCTACGAAGTGGAGAAACTGACCGAGGCCGGCCTGCAGCCAGTGCAGCTTGGGGATCGCATTCTGCGAGTTGAGACCGCCGTCAGCGCCCTGCTGGCGCGCTTGTTCTGAAGATCATTTAGCCGAGATGCGACGCAGTACCGATGAACGTAGTGCACGCAAGCAGTGCACACGGGTCAGAGCCTGTGAACCCCTCAATCATAGTTGTAGCCATGCGACCCTTGACCATAGATCTTCACCGCCTGGAATACGCCTTGGAAAACCGCGACGCCAGCGAGCATTACCTGGACTTGGAGTCCGGCCAGATTCAGGTGGTTTTCCCCGGAGAAGCCGCCCCAGGTGTCGATGAAAAATATGATGTGCAAGAAGATCGCTACTTGCACATCGAGCCTCTCGGTTTGGCGCAGTCGATCGCGATGCGTGAAGCCTTCCTGTTCACCCAGCACGACCCCAACGCCCATGCCGTCCTTGCCCATGCCTTGCAGGGACGCAAGCCGCTGCGAACGTTCGACTTCAAGCTGGAAGACTTTCCAGATGTTCGCCAGGCCTGGCTGGACTATCAGGCGGTGCAGTTGGGTGAATACGCTATAACCTGGCTGCACGAAAACGGGCTCGAATCGTCGAAACGCTGACCTAGCTCCGCCGCCTTATCCTCAGCTTTCCAGCAGGAAGGTCACCGGCCCATCGTTCTGAAGATAGACCTGCATATCGGCACCGAAACGGCCACAGGCCACATTCGAATGCTGCAGACGCGCCTGACCGACCAGATAATCGTAGAGCTCTTCGCCCAGCTCTGGAGGCGCAGCAGTTGAGAAGCTCGGCCGCAGACCACTGCTCGTGTCCGCCGCTAGGGTGAATTGAGAAACCAGCAACAGACCACCACCGACGTCAGAAAGTGAGCGGTTCATCTTGTGGTTCTCGTCGCTGAACACTCGGTATCGCAACAGCTTGTGCAGGAGCTTATCGGCACGCGCTCGATCATCCTCCCGCTCGACACCGACCAGCATCAGCAGGCCCTGATCGATCGAGCCGATCACCTCGCCAGCCACCTCGACCCGCGCCTGACGCACGCGCTGGATCAATGCCTTCATCAGGCCTCCTCAGGGGGTAGGTCGAGCAGGCGCTGTGCTATCTCGGCCGCGGCTCGGACCAGTGCATCGCAGATGCCATGTTCGGATGCTGAATGGCCAGCCTCGCGAATGATCTGCAGCTCACTGTTGGGCCAGGCCTCGTGCAGCGCCCACGCATTGTCCAGCGGGCAGATCACGTCATAACGGCCATGCACGATGATGCCCGGCAGGTGTGCAATCTTGTGCACGTCGCGTAGTAACTGGTTCGGCTCAAGAAAGGCCTGGTTGACGAAGTAATGGCACTCGATACGCGCCATTGCCAGCGCACGATGAGTATCGGAGAAACGATCGACTACCTGAGTATTGGGCCGCAGCGTGGCCGTGCGTCCCTCCCAGCAGGACCAGGCCTTGGCCGCATGCATCTGGGCGATCTGGTCGGTACCGGTCAGACGCTTGTAGAACGCCTGCATGAGATCGCCGCGTTCTTCTGGCGGAATCGGGGCGATGAAGTCCTGCCAATAATCTGGAAACAGGCGGCTAGCGCCTTCCTGATAGAACCAGTGGAAGTCCTCCGGCCGACACAGAAAGATGCCCCGCAGGATGAGTGCATGGACACGCTCAGGGAAGGCCTGGGCATACGCGAGCGACAGCGTCGAACCCCAGGAGCCGCCAAACAGCACCCACTTGTCGATGCCGAGAAAATCTCGGATGTGCTCCATGTCCGCGATCAGGTGCGCCGTGGTGTTATTTTCGAGGCTTGCATGGGGGGTGGAACGACCGCAGCCACGCTGATCGAACGTGATGATGCGGTAAAGGTTGGGGTCGAAGAAGCGACGACTCAGCGCATCACAACCACCGCCTGGGCCACCGTGAACGAACACAACAGGCAGGCCCTCCGGCGACCCACTCTCGTCGACGTAAAGCACATGCGGCGCTTCGACCGCCAGCTCATGCCGGGCGTAGGGTTTGATCTCCGGATACAAGGTTTGCATGGCACACTCCATGATCGGTACGCGGGTTAGGCCGCCTGACGTTTCCGGCATCATAACGAGGTTCGAGAGGTTAGGCATGCCCGTATGGAAATTAGCCGTCGCGTTCATGGCGGTAGCGCTGATGCTGGTCGGATGTGGTCGCGATGATCCAGAGGCTGCGCTGCAGGCGGCTGTTGAATCGCTGCAGGAGAGCATCGAAAGCAAGGACACCTCACGCCTCATGGACCTCATTCACCAGGAGTTCAGCGCTAACCAAGAGGCGGATCGGGACTGGGCAAGACGCACGGCTACCTTGATGTTCCTACGTCATCGCAACGTGAACGTCATCGCACTCAACAGCCGCAGCTGGATTGACCCGACCTACCCTGACAAAGGCTACAGCGAGGCACAGGTGGCGCTGACCGGTGCCGAAGCCCTCCTGCCTCAGCGGCTCGGGCATTACAACGCCCGGCTCGAATGGTGGCTAGCCGATGGAAAATGGCAACTGGCTCGATTGAACTGGGACTAGCCGACCTGCCCTTGCGAAATGGCAACTCAGCCCTTTTCACCGCGCCAGATCAGCTCGCTGGTGTCATAGCCACGCTTACGGGCCTCGTCGAGCAACCGGTCCCGGGTTGCATCATCAATCTCCTTTTCTCGCGATAGCAACCAGAGGTAATCCCGATCAGGACTGCCGACCAGCGCCACACTGTAGTCATCGGCAAGATAAAGGATCCAGTAATGTCCCTTGGTCAGGCCCGGGAAGAGGTTGCTGAACCAGTTGTCGAAGCGAACCCACAGCTTGTCCGTCTCGCCCTTCTGCTGCGGTACCGCCTGCCCCGTGGCCTCTTGCTGTTCACCATCTTCGGTTTCGCAGCGATTGGTCACCGCCACGCTGCCGTCATCCTGCAGCCGGTAATTCGCCTGCGAACGCACGCAGTTGCGCTGAAAAAACATCGGCAGGCGCGCCTGCTCGTACCAGGTGCCTTGATAGCGTTCCAGATTCACCTGTCCGGCGGTCTCAGGTCCGTTCACGTTACTGCCGGAACCTGCGCACCCGGCGATCAGTAGTGCAGTGAAAAGCGCAACGAACAAACGCATTAGGGCTCCTTATTTCAGACCTTGGCCCGAAAACATCATGACTTTGTCACCCGCGAACTGGATGCTGATAAAGCGGTTTTTCTGCCCCCAGGTGCAGCTCGACATGCCCAGCGCGCCGGCGCACTCGCCTGGCTTGCCCAATAGCTTTTCGACCTCTGCACGGGACATCCCCGCCTGCAACTTGGCGAAGTTTTCCTGCGTCACCGGACTGCACGCAGCCAACAGCACGACAGCGACAACCAGCGATACATAGCGCAACGACATGTCGGATTCCTTTTTTCGAGTCAACGGCTGGCCTTGCTTGGCCTTGCGGTAACAGATAGAAAACAAGCCGCCCAGGATGGTTCCTCAGCAGGACTAGAAGCCTGAACCAGGCCCAGCGAGAAAAGTCTGTTCAGCCTCGCTTGAGCTGCGACCCAGAATGGCATTGCGATGAGGAAAGCGGCCGAAGCGAGCAATGACCTGCCGATGGCGTTCAGCAAAGTCGAGGAAATCGGCAAACAGCTTTTGCTCGCCCGCATCGGCGATGCCAAGGAGCTGCTCGAACTGCTGCACGGCCTGATCCTGCACGCTGAGATTTTCCGCGTGTTCCAGCACAAGGTAAATGAATACACGCTGTACAGGCGCCAGCAGGACATCGCCGCCGTGGGCCATGCCGTCCCGCACGAGCTGCAGCGCGCGCTCGTCGCCGGCGAATGCCTTCGGTGTGCCACGATGGATCATGCGCGGAAGCTGATCAAGGAGAAGGACAAGTGCGAGCCAGCCATGTGGCGACTCGACCCACTCGTTCAGCTCGCCTGCGAGTGCGCGCTCGGTGAGATCACCGAAACGCTTGCGGGCTTCTTCATCCTGTTCGGGCTTGTAGCCGAACCAGAGGCCATTCTTTGCGCCAGCTACCTCAGTAGCGGTGGTGCCCTCACCGAACCACCAGTTCAGCAATACCTGTGAGGGCGAGGTCATCTTTCAGGCCTTGTGGTAGCCAGTGACGCGCTCGACTTCTTCCTTCGACCCCAGGAACACTGGCACACGCTGGTGCAGCGACTCGGGCTGGACGTCGAGAATGCGCTGAGTGCCGGTGGTTGCCGCGCCGCCGGCCTGCTCGATGATAAAGGACATCGGGTTGGCTTCGTACATCAGGCGCAGCTTGCCGGCCTTGCCAGGCTCGCGGGAATCGCGTGGGTACATGAACATGCCGCCACGGGTCAGGATGCGGTGCACGTCAGCCACCATCGAAGCGATCCAGCGCATGTTGTAGTTCTTGTTTAGCGGGCCTTCATTGCCGGCCAGCAATTCACTCACGTAGCGCTGTACCGGTGCTTCCCAGTGACGCTGGTTGGACATGTTGATGGCGAACTCAGCGGTGCTTTCCGGCACACGGATGTTTTCATGAGTCAGCACGAAGCTACCCAGTTCGCGGTCGAGGGTGAAGCCCATGACGCCGTTGCCCAGGGTCAGCATCAGCATGGTCTGCGGTCCGTAGATCGCATAACCGGCTGCAACCTGCTTGGTACCTGGCTGGAGGAAAGCCTCCTCGCCAAGGGCGTCATTTTGGGAGAAGCACGCGTCTGGGCAGCGCAGTACGGAGAAGATGGTGCCGACCGACACATTGACGTCAATGTTGCTGGAGCCGTCCAGCGGGTCGAAGACCAGCAGGTAGGCGCCTTTCGGGTACTTGCCAGGAATCTGGTAGGCGTTGTCCATTTCTTCCGAGGCCATACCGGCCAGGTGACCGCCCCACTCGTTGGCTTCGAGCAGGATTTCGTTGGAAAGGACGTCGAGTTTCTTCTGGACTTCGCCCTGGATGTTCTCGGTTTCGGTCGCCCCGAGAACGCCGCCCAATGCGCCTTTGGAGACGGCGTGGCTGATTTCCTTGCACGCTCGAGCCACTACTTCGATAAGGAAGCGCAGATCTGCAGGGGTGTTGTTGCTGCGGGTCTGCTCAATCAAGTAGCGACTCAGGGTTACGCGTGACATGGAATGGCTCCGGAGGGATGGATAAGCCCGCGCAGTTTAGCAGGCCCGGGGGGAAACTAACCCTCCCTCAGACCTGTCGACAGGGCGCAGAGTTCAGCGAAGCGGCAAAGTGCCCGTAAGCCATATCTTCCGTCTTCCCGGAACCCCCTCCCATCATGCAGAAGCGGCGGCGGTCCGATCCATCAACCCGCCAAGCCGCTCCACTTTGCCCATCAGAGCACCTTCCAGATCTCCTGGGCATATTCGCGGATGGTACGGTCCGACGAGAACCAGCCGGTGCGTGCCGTGTTGAGCACCGCCGAGCGCCACCAGCTGTCCGCATCGCGCCAGCGCGCCTCGACCTCCAGCTGCGCCTGCCAATAGGCCTCGAAGTCGGCACAGACCATGAAGGTATCGTGCCATTTCAAACCATCGATCAAGGCGGTGTAGCGGCCCGGATCTTCAGCCGAGAAGGCACCATTGCGGATCGCCATCAAGACTTCGTTGAGCCGTGGCGAACCGATGATGGTGGCTTCGGCGTTGTACTCGTTGGCCTGTTTGCGCGCCTCGACCTCCTGCGCGGTCATGCCAAAGATGAACATATGCTCGGCACCGATCTGCTCGCACATTTCGACGTTGGCGCCATCCAGCGTGCCGATAGTCAGCGCGCCGTTCAGGGCAAACTTCATGTTGCTGGTGCCCGACGCCTCGAGCCCTGCCGTGGATATCTGTTCGGACAGGTCGGCGGCCGGGATGATGCGTTCGGCCAGACTGACGTTGTAGTTCGGCAGGAACACGACCTTCAGCAACCCACGCACGGTCGGATCATCGTTGATGGTCCGGGCGATATCGTTGGTCAGCTTAATGATCAGTTTGGCCGTGTGGTAGCTGGCCGCCGCCTTGCCGGCGAAGATCTTCACGCGCGGAACCCAATGGCCGCCCGGATCGGAGCGAATCGCCTGATACAGCGCGACGGTATGCAGCAGGTTCAGCAATTGACGCTTGTATTCGTGGATGCGTTTGACGTGCACATCGAACAACGCGTTCGGATCGACGCTGATCCCCAGCCGCTCCTGAATCATGCGCGCCAGCAACTGCTTGTTGCCCAGGCGCTGGGCGGCGAAGCGGGCACGGAAATCCGGCTGATCGGCGCAGGGCTCCAGCTGGCGCAGCAGCGTCTCCGGTGAATCAAGCAGTTCTTCACCCACATGATCGACCAGCAGACGGGTCAGCTGCGGGTTGGCCTGATACAGCCAACGGCGGAAGGTGATGCCGTTGGTCTTGTTGCTGATCCGCTTGGGATAAAGCGAATGCAGGTCCGTAAACACCGTCTCGCGCATCAGACCTGTGTGCAGTGCTGAAACACCGTTAACACAGTGCGAACCGAGAAACGCGAGGTTGCCCATGCGTACGCGGCGACCGTGGCCTTCTTCGATCAGCGAGACCGAGCGCAGCAGGTTTACGTCGTGGATACCTCGCTCACGCAACGCATCGAGGTGCTGGGCATTGATCAGGTAGATGATCTGCATGTGCCGCGGCAACAGACGCTCCATCAGCCCTACGGGCCAGGTTTCCAGCGCCTCGGGCAGCAGCGTGTGGTTGGTGTAGGACAGGGTGCCGACGGTCAGCTCCCAGGCCTTGCGCCACGGCACTTCATGCACGTCCACCAGCAGGCGCATCAGCTCGGCAACGGCGATCGCCGGGTGCGTGTCGTTGAGCTGGATAGCGGCGAATTCCGGGAGATTCATCAACGTGCCGCGCTGATCCAGGTGCCGGCGCAGTAGGTCCTGCAAGGATGCCGCAACGAAGAAATACTCCTGGCGCAGACGCAGCTCCTGCCCCGCTTCGGTGCTGTCGGCGGGATACAGAACACGGGAAATGCTTTCAGCGCGCGCTTCCTCAGCAACCGCACCGATGTGGTCGCCGGCGTTGAAGCGTTCCAGATGGAAGTCCGCCTCGGCCCGCGCACGCCACAAACGTAAAGTGTTAACGCTAGCCCCGCGCCAGCCCACCACCGGCGTGTCGTAGGCAATGGCCCGGACCCCTTCGGCCCAGTGCCAGAAATGCTTGGGCTGATCAGAGCTGCTGCCATCCGACGGCATCGCCGCCACGCTGCCGCCGAAGCCGATCAGATAGCTGACTTCGGGTCGCTCGAATTCCCAAGGATTGCCGAAATTCAACCAGGTCTCGGTCTGCTCGTGCTGCCAACCATCGACGATCGCCTGGCGGAACAGGCCGTGATCGTAGCGGATGCCATAGCCGTGCGCGGCCACACCGAGGGTCGCCATGCTTTCCATGAAACAGGCCGCAAGCCGCCCCAAGCCACCGTTACCCAGCGCGGCGTCAGGCTCGAGCACACGAATACGCTCGAAGTCGACGTCTACGCCGGCCAGCGCCTCGCGCGCCACATCGAGCAGGCCCAGGTTGCTGAGGCTGTCGGTGAGCAGACGGCCTATAAGGAATTCCAGGGAGAGGTAATAGACCCGCTTCTTGCCTTCTCGATAGCCCTGTCGAGTTCGGTCCATCCACTGGTCGATCATACGGTCACGCGTGGCCAGCGCTACCGCCTCGAACCAGTCATGGTCGGAGGCATGCTCGGGGTCCTTACCGATCGAATAAGTCAGCTTGCTGATTACATTTTCACGAAAAGCTGCGACCTCATCGGCGTTGGGAGCAGTCGTTTCTTGCGTCATGGACAGACCTCGTGCAGCGGGTGAAAGGATACGAAGCATTCATGGCGGCGCCAGGCCGCCTCAAAAAACGGCAATACAGACAGGTTTGCAGGTTTCAGCAGCATCTGGGCGACCGTCTGTCCGGCGTTCGACTCGTCGGTTTCGCTGGAAATTCCACCCCGTGTCGCTATGATCGCGCGCCGCCATTACCGATACCGCCGCCGTGAAGACACGTTTGATCGCTTCTGCCGACCCCGAGCGCCTTGAAACCTGGGCGCGATACAGCAACGGCCTGTGCCGAGACTGCCACGCCACGTGTTGCACTTTGCCGGTCGAGGTGCGGATCGATGACCTGATCCGCCTCGAAGTGGTCGACGCCTTCGAGCGTGACGAGCCGCTCAAGGGCATCGCCAAACGCCTGAGCAAAGAAGGCCTCGTTGAACATTTCAATCAGAAGCACGGCATCTTCACTCTGACCCGACTGGCCAACGGAGACTGTCTTTACCTCGATCGCAAGACACGCTTGTGCACGGTCTATGCCAAGCGCCCCGATACCTGCCGCAACCACCCGCATGTCGGTCCAAGGCCCGGCTACTGCGCCTATCAGCAGAAAACCGCAGCGCGCTAACGCCGCCTTCCAACCCATCCGAAACGTCGGAAAACGGCCGCTAAAAAGCGCCGCGGAAACTGGCAATATCGTGACTCAGCAGTCATGCTTGGCGTCTGCCTGTATCCGCACACGTTAGGAATCCACCCGGCATGAGCCGCGATAGCCGCTACCTGGAAGCCATTCTGCACCACGACATCCCACTGACCCGGGCGATGGGCCTGCGCGTCGAGCATTGGGAAAATCATGAGCTGCGCCTGAAGGTCCCGCTGCAAGCGAACATCAACCACAAAAGCAGCATGTTCGGTGGCAGCCTCTACTGCGCCTCGGTGCTTGCTGGCTGGGGCTGGCTGCACCTGCGCCTGCGCGAGGCCGGGATCGACGACGGCCATATCGTCATTCAGGAAGGCCAGATCGACTATCCGCTGCCCGTGATGGATGACGCCACCGCTGTCTGCTCGGCCCCGGACGATAGCGCCTGGGAGCGATTCGAGACCATCTACCGTCGCCGTGGCCGTTCACGCCTGACCCTGCACAGCCGCATCCTGGCTGCGGACGGCCGGGACGCAGTGCGTTTCACCGGCCAGTTCGTGCTGCATAAGTAAACGCAGCCGCACCCCTCTGCCCTGCCAGGGTGCGCCGGGCTGCTACAGCCCGCGCGCACCGTTGACCGCTGACTGCCCAAACGCCCGCGCAACTACTGGGAAGCGGCGGGCTGCCGCCGGCTGTTCAGTCGTGCCCCATCGCCGGCAATTGCCAGACGTTACGGCGCTAGCAAGCTACCGCTAGGACTGGCATGCGAGCTCACGCCGGACTACGCTGCACCTGCCAACAATAAAAATACAGCGTCAAGGAGCCGATGCCATGGGCCTGTCCCGTAACGTCATTCTATTGCTCAGCGTTCTGCTCGCCCTCAGCGGTGCCGCGCACGCCGAGTTGCCGAAGAACTATCAGATCATCCTTCAGACCGACAACTTCCCACCCTTCAACATGGGGCCAGCGCACAAGAACTTCGCTCGCGGCGATGAGGTGCAAGGCATCGCCACCGACACCGTGCGGGAGATCTTCAAACGTGCCGGCATCGGCTACAACCTGACGCTTCGCTCGCCCTGGGATCGCATCTACAACCAGACCCTCACCGACACCGGTCACGGGTTGTTTTCCGTCACCCGTACGGCGCAGAACGAAGGCTTATTCAAGTGGGTCGGGCCACTGGCCCGCTACGAAAGCGTGCTGCTCGCGGCGGCGGACAAGTACATCGACCTCAACTCCCTGGCCCAGGCCCAGGGGCTTGAAATCGGCGCGCAGAAAAGCAGCGGCATCAGCCAGTACTTGGAACAACAGGGGTTGCGCCCGATCGACAGCCTCAGCGAAGACGAAAACCTGCGCAAATTGCTCAGCGGCCGCCTCGATCTCTGGGCAACAGCTGATCCGGTCTGGCGTTACCAGGCCAAAGAACAGGGCGCAGAAGGCCTCAAGCCAGTGCTGAGTTTTCGAGCTGAAGACCTGTACCTGGCGCTGCACAAGGACACGCCCGACGAAGCCGTCGAGCGTCTACAGAGCGCACTCAATGATGTCATTGGCGAGGGCTATGCCGGCTGCAGCAAGACCCCCGACCTCTGCTATCTGATACGCGATCGCAAGGTGCCCTGAGCGCACCGGGGTCGCGAGGCGCTCAGACGTAGCGTGACTTCGGTGTGGCCATCGGCAGTGGGCCGTCGCCGATAAGACGGAACTCGCCCTTCGCTGCATCGTAGGCGCGGATTTCGCTGGTGCCGATGTTGTAAACCCAACCATGAATGAACAGCTGCCCGCTGGCCAATCGCGCCGCCACCGACGGGTGCGTACGTAGATGGTCGAGCTGGGCCAGTACGTTCTCCTCGGTCAGCACGCCAAGGGTGTTGTGGTCGGCGCAGCCGCAGTTTTCCTCGACCACCGTCCTTGCCACTTCGGCGTGTCGCAGCCAGCTCCGTACGGTCGGCATCCCGTCGAGGCTCGAGGGATTCAGCACCGCTTTCATCGCGCCACAATCGGAATGGCCGCAGACGATGATGTGATGCACGCCAAGCGCCATCACCGCGAACTCGATGGCGGTCGACACGCCGCCATTCATGATCCCGTAGGGCGGCACGATATTTCCGACATTACGGGTCACGAACAGGTCGCCCGGCGAGCTCTGGGTGATCAGCTCGGGCAGGATTCTCGAGTCCGCGCAGGTGATGAACATGGCCCGCGGCGTCTGCTCGTGGGCCAGCTTGTTGAACAGCTCACGCTGCTCCGGGTAGATGTCTTCACGGAACCGAATGACGCCCGCGATCAGGTTGTCGAGCGCCTCCTGCGCTGTTTCGGTCGTCTTGTCATCGAGACTCATAACACGATCTCTCTTATGGTTTGGTTAGGTACGACGTTGCACGCACCAGGCCGGACACTGCACAGATGTGACAGACCGTAACGAACGCCGGGCACTTGCCTCGACGTGATGAATCTGTATCGCTGATCTCAAAAGATAGACCAGCCGATGCGCTGCGAGAGCTTCTCCAGTGCCGCCATGCCGATCAGTGAATTGCCCGCCTGGTTCAGTTCGGGTGACCAGACGCAGACCGTGAAGCGTCCCGGCACGACCGCGACGATGCCACCGCCTACGCCGCTCTTGCCAGGCAACCCGACGCGGTAAGCGAAATTGCCTGCCTCGTCATACAGACCGCTGGTGGCCATGATCGCATTGACCTGTTTCGCTTGGCGCGGCGCCAGCACCGGTTCGCCACCTGCCAGGCAAGCGCCGTCACGAGCCAGAAAGCCAAACGCACGGGCCAAGTCGACGCAGCTCATGCGCAGCGCGCAATGATGGAAGTAACTGCGCAGCACCGCCTCGACATCATTGTGGACGTTACCGAACGCCTGCATCAGATACGCCATCGCGGCGTTACGCGCGCGATGCTGGTATTCCGATTCGGCTACCACCGAGTCGGACACAATCAGCGGATTGCCCGACAGATGCCGAACGAAATCGCGCATGGACAGTGCTGGCACGGCGAAGCGCGACTGGTTGATGTCGCAAATCACCAGCGCCCCGGCATTGATGAACGGGTTGCGTGGTATGCCACGCTCGAACTCCAGCTGCACCAGCGAGTTGAAGGGCTGCCCAGACGGTTCGTGACCTAGGCGCTCCCACAACGACTCGCCGCAATGCTGAATTGCCTGCACCAGGCTAAAGACCTTGGAAATGCTCTGGATCGAAAACGGCGTCTTCGCATCACCGGCGTGGTAAAGCTCACCCTCGGCGCTGTAGACCGCGATCCCCAACTGATCAGCCGGTACGTGCCCCAGCGCCGGAATATAGTCGGCCACCATGCCTTGGCCGAGGAGCGGGCGGACTTCGTCGAGAATCTCGTTCAATAGGTTTTGCATGACATCCTCATGTAAATGGCGCGAGGCGCACCAGGCTACTAGACGCCGCTAAAACCGCGGTCATCACAGAACGAAAAGGTGCGTCTGTTTCATGAGTCCAACCGCAACACCTCACGTTCCGGCACCTGCTCTAGACAGCCTGCCGAGCCCCCTAATCGAACGCGGACTGAAGACAATCGAGGCTTCACAGCGCATTCCGGCGGAACTGGCGCTCGACACAATCACCCTGTTTTTGCGATCACGATGGGCTCCGGTATAGTGCCGCCCGCTTCACGGGGCACGGCCTGTGCCTCGGGCGTCAAAACAAGGAAAGAAAACAGATGAAACTGAAACGTGCGGCGGGCCTGCTGGCGCTGGCGATGGCAGTGAGCGGCTGCTCCACCGCGACCTACTTCAAACTGCCCGAGAACAGCAAAGTCTCGGTTTATGAACGGCCGCAGCAATACCCTCAGGGACTGGTCAAGACGCGTCCGTTCTTCTGGACCGCCGCTGGCGGCATTCCCTACAAACTCAGCAGCGAAAACGGAGAGCTGCTGCAGCAAGGCAAGCTGCGCGCGCGCTTCCGCGTCGCCTCCATTTTCTGGCCGCCAGGCGGCATCATCTATTGGCCGATGGGGTTCGGTCAGCGCTGCTATGACCTGACCGGTGCCGAGCCGCTCAGCTGCACCCACGGCGACCTGAAGAATCTTCGCAGTCAGCGCCGTCTAGACCGCTAGATTCCAGCGGCACACCGCCTCGGCATGCACCGAGGCGATGGATCGTTCCAACGCTTGAAGCTCGTCCAGCCGACGGCGCCTGACCAGTCGGTTAAAACTTTTCCGGGCGCAACACCTCAACTTCAGCCAGATAGCAGACCATGGCGAAGTTATCGTAATAGCGCGCCTGCAGATGCTCTGCGATGCGTTCGGCCAGTTCGCGGTTGCAGATGATCTCCAGGCGGATGTTGCCTTCGGTATCCCATTCGGCGCTGCGCACACCACGGCTGCCTCGCCCGCGCGCCTCGGACAGCGTCCAGCCCGGTGCGCCGAGGTGGTCGAGGTCGGCCACCAGCTTCTTTTCCAGCGCTGCTTCGCAGATCACGGTAAGCAGGGTTCGGGTTGCGATTGTCATGTTTACAGCCCCCAGGCGATCAGGGTTTCGGCCAGCGCGAGATACAGCGGAATGCCGACCAGAATGTTGAACGGAAAGGTGATCCCCAGCGACGCGGTGAGTGACAGCGAGGGGTTGGCCTCAGGCAATGCCAGTCGCATAGCCGCCGGCACCGCAATGTAGGAGGCGCTGGCGGCCAGCGTGGCGAGCATGGCTGTGCCCCCGAGCGACAGGCCCATCAGTCGCGCCAGCAGCGCACCGATTACCGCGCCCACCAGAGGCATGCCCAGGCCGAACACCGCCAGCCGCAGGCCATAGCGGCGCAGAGAGCCCAACTGGCCGGACGCAATCAACCCCATTTCCAGCAGGAAGAGTGCGAGCACCGGCTTGAACATGCTGGTGTAGAAGGGCTCGAGCGGCTTGATCCCCTCCTTGCCGGCGATGGCGCCGATGATCAGGCCGCCCAATAGCAGCATGATGCTCTTGCCGAGAAAAATCTCCCGCCCCAGCTCCTTCCAATGTGTATCGCGGCTGATCCCCTTTGCCAGGATTATGCCGATAAGGATCGCCGGGATTTCCAGGATCGCCACGAACAGCGGCATGTAGCTTTCGAAGGCGATTTTGTTGGCCAACAGAAAGGCCACTACCACGGCAAAGGTACCGGCACTGACCGAACCGTAGTGCGCCGCCACGCTGGCCGAGTCGACCCGCGAAAAGCCCAGCAGCCGCAGAAACGGAAACGCCAACAGCGGCAGCGTACAACCCAGCAGCAACACAAGCGCGGACTGGCCCAGCAGCGCTGCGCTGGCTTGTTCGGCCAGCTCGACACCACCGTGCAGACCGATCGCCAGCAGCAGCAGAATGGACAGCGTGTCGTACAACGCCGGTGGCAGCTTCAGCTCACTCTTCACCAACCCGGCAAACAGGCCGAACAGGAAGAACAGCACTACTGGGTCGAGCCCCATCGATACCTCCCGGATTCATTGAACAGAAAAAAGGGAGCCTTTCGGCTCCCAGAGGACAACTGCTTAGGCTTCGATCTCGATAAGAAGATCGCCGGGGGTCACCCGGTCACCTTTGGCCACATGCACCGCTTTCACCTTGCCGGCGATCGGCGCCTGGATCTCGGTTTCCATCTTCATCGCTTCGCTGATCAGCACGGCCTGGCCGGCCTTGACCATGTCGCCCTCCTTGACCAGCACGTCCACCACGTTGCCCGGCATGCTCGTGCTCACGTCCCCCGGACCATTGGCCTGTTTGCGCTGACCGCCACTGCCACCGCCGACGAAGTTGTTCAACGGCTCGAATACCACTTCCTCCGGCATGCCGTCGATGGAGAGGAAGAAGTGCCGCTTGCCTTCACCCTTCACGCCGACGCCGGTGATATCGACGCGGTAGGTCTCGCCATGCACATCGATGACGAACTCGGTCGGCACGCCCTGCGCGCCCGCGGCAGTCGCCGTGCTGCCATCCGGAATGGGCAGCAGCACTTCTGGCACCAGCGTGCCGGCTTCGCGCTCCTCAAGGAATTTGCGGCCAATGTCCGGGAACATCGCATAGGTCAGCACGTCTTCTTCGGACTTAGCCAGCGCGCCGACTTCCCGCCGCAGCTTGTCCAGCTCGGGTTTGATCAGATCGGCCGGACGCACCTCGATGAGTTCCTCGCCGCCGATGGCCTGGCGCTGCAGCTTGGCGTCGATGGTGCCCGGCGCCTTGCCGTAGCCGCCTTGCAGGTAGAGCTTCACCTCGTTGGTAATGGTCTTGTAGCGCTCGCCGGCGAGCACGTTGAAGAACGCCTGAGTGCCGACGATCTGCGAGGTGGGCGTCACCAACGGCGGGTAGCCCAGGTCCTTGCGCACGCGCGGGATCTCGGCCAGCACTTCATCCATGCGGTTGAGCGCGCCCTGCTCCTTCAGCTGGTTGGCCAGGTTGGAAATCATCCCGCCCGGGACCTGGTTGACCTGCACGCGGGTGTCGACGCCGGTGAAGTCGCTCTCGAACTGGTGGTATTTCTTGCGCACTGCATAGAAGTACAGACCGATCTCCTGGATCAGCTCCAGGTCGAGGCCGGTGTCGTAGGGCGTGCCGCGCAGCGCAGCGACCATCGACTCGGTGCCAGGGTGGCTGGTGCCCCAGGCCATGGACGAGATGGCCGTGTCGATGTGATCCGCGCCGTTTTCGATGGCTTTCAACTGGCACATGCTGGCGACACCGGCGGTGTCGTGGGAATGGATGAACACTGGCAGGTCGATCTCAGCTTTCAGCGCACGGACCAGATCACCAGTGGCGAACGGTGTCAGCAAACCGGCCATGTCCTTGATGGCGATGGAGTCGACGCCCATGTCGCGCATCGCCCGTGCCTGTTCGACGAACAGCTCGACGGTATGCACTGGGCTGGTGGTGTAGGCGATGGTGCCTTGCGCGTGCTTGCCGGTCTTCTTCACGGCACGGATGGCGGTCTCCAGATTCCGCACGTCGTTCATCGCATCGAAGATGCGGAACACGTCGATGCCATTTTCCGCCGCCTTGGCGCAGAACGCCTCGACCACGTCATCGGCGTAGTGCCGGTAGCCCAGCAGGTTTTGTCCGCGCAGCAACATCTGCAACCGGGTGTTGGGCAGCGCCGCCTTGAGCTGGCGCAGGCGCTCCCACGGGTCTTCTTTCAGAAAACGCACACAGGCGTCGAAGGTCGCGCCGCCCCAGACTTCCAGGGACCAGTAACCGACTCGGTCGAGCTTGTCGCAGATGGGCAGCATGTCCTCGGTGCGCATACGGGTGGCCAGCAGCGACTGGTGGGCGTCACGCAGGATGGTGTCGGTAACGGTGATTTTCTTCTGAGCAGTCATGGTTCGTTCCTCACAGGCCTGCGTGGGCGGCGATGGCGGCAGCGATGGCCAGGGCCAACTCGCCCGGCTTGCGTTTGATCGAGTAATTCAGCAGTTCCGGATGGTTGTCGACGAAGCTGGTGTTGAACTGCCCGCTGCGGAAATCCGGGTTGGCGAGAATCTGCTGGTAATAGGTGGCGGTGGTTTTCACACCTTGCACGCGCATGTCGTCCAATGCGCGCGAACCGCGGGCCAGGGCCTCTTCCCAGGTCAGTGCCCAGACGATCAGCTTCAGGCACATGGAGTCGTAGTACGGCGGAATGGTGTAACCGGTGTAGATCGCCGTATCGGTGCGCACGCCAGGGCCGCCGGGGGCGTAGTAACGGGTGATTTTGCCGAAGCAGGGCAGGAAGTTGTTACGCGGCTCCTCGGCGTTGATGCGGAATTGCAGGGCGAAGCCGCGATACTGGATGTCTTCCTGCTTGACCGAGAGCGGCAGACCGGAGGCGATGCGGATCTGCTCGCGAACGATGTCGATGCCGGTGATTTCCTCGGTGATGGTGTGCTCCACCTGCACGCGGGTATTCATTTCCATGAAGTACACCTCGCCCTCGGCGAGCAGGAACTCCACGGTGCCGGCGTTCTCGTAACCCACCGCCTTGGCCGCACGCACCGCGAGGTCGCCGATATAGGCGCGCTGTTCCGGGGTGAGCTGCGGGCTGGGAGCGATCTCGATGAGCTTCTGGTTGCGCCGTTGGATCGAGCAATCGCGCTCGAACAGGTGCACGGTGTTGCCGAATGAATCGGCAAGGATCTGCGCCTCGATGTGCTTGGGCTCGACGATGCATTTCTCAAGGAATACATCAGCCGATCCGAACGCCTTGGTCGCCTCGGAGATAACCCGTGGGTAGGCCTGGGCCAGCTCTTGGCGCGAGTTGCAGCGCCGGATGCCACGACCGCCGCCACCGGACGTCGCCTTGAGCATCACCGGATAGCCGATGCCCTCAGCTGCGGCCAGCGCTTCTTCGACATCCGCCACGTTGCCTTCGGTGCCCGGCGTGACCGGCACGCCGGCCTTGATCATGCTGCGCCGCGCCTCGGTTTTGTCGCCCATGCGTCGAATCACTTCGGCGCTTGGGCCAACGAAGCGGATGCCACGCTCGGCGCAGATTTCCGCCAGTTCGGCGTTTTCGGACAGAAATCCATAGCCTGGATGCAACGCATCACAGCCGGTCTCCACGGCCAGGTTCACCAACTTGCGCGGGTTGAGGTAGCCGGCAAGCGGATCGTCGCCAATGAAATGGGCCTCGTCGGCACGCTTGACGTGCAACGCGTGGCGGTCGGGCTCGGCAAACACCGCCACCGAGCGTACGTCCATTTCGGCACAGGCCCGCACGATGCGGACGGCGATTTCACCGCGGTTAGCGATCAGCAGCTTCTTGATCACGCTGTCATTCCCTCGGTCGATGAGCAGAAGGCCGCCTGGAGGGGCCATGTCACGCCAGCACGTTGTGCAAGCCTATAAACCCTACGCCTACCGGCATGATTACTGAAAATGAATAATAGTTTGATCTTGCATAAGTAATTACTTATATATTCAATCAAAGCTGCACAGGACGGACCTTACCGGCCTTGCAATCACCAGAAGCAGTGAAGCTAGACAGGAGCGGCGGAATCGATGCGCAAAAGCATGATGCGGATAACCTTGCGTCAGCTGCAGGTGTTCCGGGCGGTATGCGAAAGCCTTTCCTACAGCCGGGCAGCGGAGGAAATGGCGCTGACCCAGCCAGCAGTGAGCCTGCAGATTCGCCAACTCGAGGAGCTGATCGGCCAGCCGCTGTTCGAGTATCTGGGCAAAAAACTCTACCTGACCGCCGCTGCCGAAGCGCTGCAGCGCGCCAGCACCGACATATTTGGGCGCCTGGACAGCCTGGATATGCAGCTGTCCGACATGCAGGGCTCGCTACAGGGTCAGCTGAATCTGGCGGTCGAGTCGAGCGCCAAATACATCACGCCGCACCTGTTTGCGGCCTTCAAACGCAAGCATCCAGAGGTCAGCCTGGAACTTGTGGTGGTCAACCATGCGCAGGCGGTCAAACGCCTGTCGATCAGCCGCGACGATCTACTGATCATGTCGCAGGTGCCAACTGACATGGATCTGGAGTTCATGCCATTCCTGAACAACCCCATCGTGGCGGTCGCACCGACTGATCATCCACTGAGCCAGGCAGCAGCCCTGACCTTGCAGGACCTGACCGCCTACCCACTGCTGGTCCGAGAGCCGGGTTCGGGTACGCGCAAGGCAGGCGAAGACTATCTGCGCCAGAAGCGTGCGCATTTCGCTCAGACGATCCAGGTGGCCTCACTGGATGCCCTACGCGAGAGCGTCGTAGCAGGGCTCGGCGTAGCGCTGATGCCACGCCATGCAGTCCACTTGGAGCTGGCTCACGGCCTGCTGCGAGAGCTGCCAGTCGAGGAGCTACCGCTGTACCGCAGCTGGTGCGTGGTGCATCCGCGAGCCAAGCGGCTGAGCCCGGTGGCTCAGGCGTTCTTCACTTTTATCCGCGAAGAACGCGCGCAGATCATCGCCCTGGCTGCGCGCTTTGACGGCTCGCAGGCAAACCCTCAAGCAGCGGGCTGACCATCAGCAGGTCGGGGAACTCCATCAGCTGCGCATGCAGCTGGCGCTGCTCGTCGTAGCTTTCGATGGCACGGCGGAAATGCATGCGGCGCTCGTCCAGCTGCTTGCGGCGGGCACGGGCATCGAGGTTGACGTAGGGTTCACGGTGCTGGGACATGCGCGGTCTCCGGAACAGGTGTCGGGAGAGCCCAGCATCGAAGCCCCGGGTGACGCTATGAGGACAAGAAGATTACGGAGCGATGAACGCCGCTCAAGCGCTCGTCAATCTTCGTGCGGCTTCACCGATTTCGGCGACAGACGCAGGCTACGCAAGCTGCGCTTCACGCTCTTGAGGTGATTGACCAGGCTCGGACCGCGCGCCATGGCGACGCCCATCGCCAACACGTCGATCACCACCAGATGCGCGATACGCGAGGTCAGCGGGGTGTAGATCTCGGTGTCTTCCTGCACGTCGATGGCCAGGTTGATGGTCGCCAGTTCCGCGAGCGGGGTCTGGCTCGGACAGAGGGTGATCAGCGTGGCGCCGGATTCGCGGACCACATTCGCCGTGATCAGCAAGTCCTTGGAGCGGCCCGACTGGGAAATGCAGATCGCCACGTCGGTGGGCTTCAGAGTGACAGCCGACATCGCCTGCATGTGCGGGTCGGAATAGGCCGCGGCGCTGAGCAGCAGGCGGAAGAACTTGTGCTGGGCATCGGTCGCCACCGCGCCGGATGCGCCAAAACCGTAGAACTCGACTCGCTCGGCCTTGGCCATCGCCGCCACTGCGCGCTCGAGCGCATCGGAGTCGAGCTTCTCGCGCACTTCCATCAGCGTGTGCAGGGTGGTGTCGAAGATTTTCAGCGCGAAATCGGTGACCGAGTCATTTTCGCTGATGGCGAACTGGCCGAAGCTGGCGCCGGCAGCGAGGCTCTGCGCCAGTTTCAATTTGAGGTCCTGAAATCCCAGGCAACCGATGGCGCGGCAGAAGCGCACGATGGTCGGCTCACTGACCCCCACCACATGGGCCAGGTCAGCCATGGAACTGTGCATCACGGCAGCTGGATCGAGGAGTACATGGTCGGCGACTTTCAGCTCCGACTTGCGTAACGAACCTCTCGATTGGGCAATGTGTTGCAGCAGGTTCACGTGGCGGTCTCGCTATGATCAAAACCTGGCAAGAATGGTCGAACGCTGCGGGTGCGCTCGCATCCGTCAAGCCGGCTGGGTTGTAGTGGGCTTGTAGTTATACTACAAGCCTCGCAGTATCGCCCACCTATCGAGTCTGTCCACCTTCTAGGAGTGACGCTGTGTCCATTTCCTGCGACATGCTGGTATTTGGCGGTACCGGCGACCTGGCGCTACACAAACTCATCCCTGCACTCTATTACCTGCACCGTGAGCATCGTCTGCATGACGATGTCCGCATCCTGGCGATTGCGCGCCAGGATATTGATCGCAACGCCTATCTCTCGTTGGCCGAGCGACATATCCGAGCGCAAATCGCGCGCACGGACTTCGAGGCTGAAATCTGGAATGCGTTCAGCCAGCGCCTCGACTACTTCCCCATGGACGCCACTCAGAGGGGTGAATACGTCCGTCTCGCGCATCACCTCGGCCAGGCCGAAGGCCGCGTGCGGGTGCACTACCTGGCGACCGCGCCCAACCTGTTCGAGCCCATTGCCTCGAACCTTGAGAGCGCAGGGCTGGCCGGAGAAGACGCGCGCATCGTCCTGGAGAAGCCCATCGGCCACTCCCTCGAATCAGCACTCGAGATCAACGAGGCCATCGGTAACGTCTTCCCCGAATCGCGCATTTATCGGATCGACCACTACCTCGGCAAGGAAACCGTGCAGAACCTCATGGCGCTGCGTTTTGCCAACGCTCTGTTCGAGCCCATCTGGCGCAGCGGCCATATCGATCATGTGCAGATCACGGTGGCCGAGACCCTCGGCGTCGAGGAGCGGGGCAGCTATTACGACCATGCCGGCGCCATGCGCGACATGCTGCAGAATCACCTGTTGCAACTGCTCTGCCTGGTGGCGATGGAAGCCCCGGTGCGCTTCGATGCCAAATCGATACGCGGCGAAAAGGTCAAGATTCTGGAAGCACTCAAGCCGATTACCGGTAACGACGTGCAGGACAAGACCGTGCGCGGGCAGTACGTCGCCGGGCAGATCGGCGGCAATGATGTGCAGGCTTACTACTTCGAAAAGGACGTGGATAACGACAGCGATACCGAAACCTTCGTCGCCGTGAAGGCCGAAATCGACAACTGGCGCTGGGCTGGCGTGCCCTTCTACCTGCGCACCGGCAAGCGCATGGCGAAGAAGCGCTCGGAAATCATCATCACCTTCAAACAGGTGCCGCACATGCTGTTCACCAAAGGCGAGGTCAACCGCCTGGTGATCCGCCTGCAGCCGGAGGAGAGCATCAGCCTGCAGCTCATGGCCAAGGCACCCGGTAAAGGGATGCAACTGGAGCCCGTTGAGCTCGATCTGAATCTGGCCCATGCATTCAGCAGCACACGCCGCTGGGAGGCGTACGAGCGGCTGTTGCTGGACGTGATCGAAGGCGACTCGACACTGTTCATGCGCCGCGATGAGGTCGAAGCGGCCTGGAACTGGGTCGATCCGATCCTCTGCGGCTGGCAAAGTCACTACCGCAAGCCCAGGCCCTATCCGGCCGGGACGGACGGTCCTGAGCAAGCACACCAACTGATTGAGCATCAGGGTCGGCAATGGTGGCGCTGAGCCAGCCGACGCACCCAAGTGGCCGCACTGCAAAGTCGCTTCCAGCCTCGAGCTAGAGCGGTCCAATGTAAGTAGCGGCAACTAACAAACCGGGTGCTTGGCAACTATTGATTGAACTTTCAAGCATCATCAACTTGTCGCGCTGACAAAAAAAATTAACAGAACGCGACGAAGTCGCCATCTCCGCCGAGCAGATCGCCGATATCTAGGCATGATATCGGCGACTGAACTCGCTCGCTCTAGCCCGTCGAGCCGGGCTTAATCCAGCCGTAACTCCGGCTAGTTCTAGCCAGACTAATGCGCACGTTATCCACAACCAAACCGCTATCACCACGACCGGCTAAACGCCTTGTTTTGCGCGGGCTCTGTCAAATTTCGTAAGCACTGTGACGTACTCTTCTGCCGCGCCCGAAACAGGCCGCTCTATTCGCCCAGCAAATGGGCCAAATCCGACGCTCATATTTGGCTGTATATACACTCCAGATTTAGCCCCGTGACGGCGACTGACCGGCAAGTTCAACTTTCGCGATAAACGGCGAACTTCGGAGATATCAGCGGCGAATCACCGCCCATGATCGGCGACTGAGGTTGAGATTAATTTTTTGATGTGTTTATTCTAAAAAAGGATTTCAATCAGCAACCCCAAAGGTCTTGTTTTGAGTGTTCCTACCGTAACGCTCCGTCGCCCAACCGACGGCGACGGTTTTCCCCTCCATGAGCTGGTAGCACGCTGCCAACCTCTGGACACAAATTCGGCGTACTGCAACCTCCTGCAATGCTCCGATTTCGCCGACACCTCCATTGCCGCCACAGACGCGGATGGCCAATTGGTAGGTTTCATTTCCGGTTACTGCCCCCCTGCTCGCCCAGACACTTTGTTCGTCTGGCAGGTCGCGGTCGACGCTTCGATGCGCGGTCAGGGCCTAGCGCTGCGCATGTTGATGGCACTGGTCGCACGAGTCGCCAGAGAGCAGGGCGTCGCCAACCTGGAAACCACCATCTCGCCGGACAACGGGGCATCCCAGGCGCTGTTTAAAAAGGCCTTCGCCAAACTTGGCGTCGACTACAGCACCCGCACCCTGTTCTCCCGCGCCGAACACTTTGCCGGCAAGCATGAAGACGAAGTGCTCTACCGCGCCGGCCCGTTCGCCGCACCCAATTCAGAAGAAGAACTAGAGGAAAACGCATGAAAACTTTCGAACTGCACGAATCTGGCGTTCGCAGCTACTGCCGCTCCTTTCCAGTGGTCTTCAAGCAAGCCCGCGGCGCTGAACTCACCACCCGCGAAGGCAAGACGTACATCGACTTTCTCGCCGGTGCTGGCACGCTGAACTACGGCCACAACCATCCCGTGCTCAAGCAGGCGCTGCTCGATTACATCGAAGCCGACGGCATCACGCACGGCCTGGACATGTATTCCGAAGCGAAGGAGACCTTCCTCTCCACCTTCGATCGCCTGATCCTCAAGCCGCGCAACATGGACTACGTGATGCAGTTCACCGGCCCGACCGGCACCAACGCGGTGGAAGCCGCGCTGAAGCTGGCGCGCAAGGTGACCGGCCGCAACAACATCATCAGCTTCACCAACGGCTTCCATGGCTGCAGCATCGGCGCGCTCGCCGCGACCGGCAACAAGCATCACCGCGGTGCTGCCGGCGTTCCGCTGACCGACGTCAGCCGCATGCCCTATGCCAACTATTTCGGTGACAAAGTAAACACCATCGCGATGATGGACAAGCTGCTGACCGACCCGTCCAGCGGTGTCGACAAGCCGGCTGCGGTGATTGTCGAAGTGGTTCAGGGCGAAGGCGGCCTCAACGCCGCATCGGCTGAATGGGTCCGCAAGCTGGAAAAACTCTGCCGCAAGCACGAGATGCTGTTGATCATCGACGACATCCAGGCCGGTTGCGGCCGGACCGGCACCTTCTTCAGCTTTGAAGAGATGGGCATCAAGCCGGACATGATCACCCTGTCCAAGTCGCTGTCGGGCTATGGCCTACCATTCGCCATGGTGCTGCTGCGCAAGGAGCTGGACCAGTGGAAGCCGGGCGAGCACAACGGCACCTTCCGCGGTAATAACCACGCGTTCGTCACTGCTGCTGCTGCCATCGAACACTTCTGGAAGGACGACGAGTTCGCCAATAGCGTCAAGGCCAAGGGCAAGCGCATTGCCGACGGCATGAACAAAATCGTCCGCCGCTACGGCCCGGATTCACTGTTCGTCAAAGGCCGCGGCATGATGATCGGCATCAGCTGCCCGGACGGCGACACCGCCGCCGCGATTTGCCGCCATGCCTTCGAAAACGGCCTGGTCGTCGAAACCAGCGGCGCCCACAGTGAAGTGGTCAAGTGTCTCTGCCCGCTGATCATCAGCGAAGAGCAGATCGACAAGGCCATGAGCATCCTGGACAAGGCGTTCGCCGCCGTAATGTCCGATCAAGCCGCCAACCAAGCTTCTTGAGGATTGAAGAATGATCGTACGTACCCTGGCTGAATGCGAGCAGTCCAACCGCAAGATCAAGACCGATACCTGGGACAGCACGCGGATGCTGCTCAAGGACGACCAGATGGGCTTCTCGTTCCACATCACCACCATCTACGCCAACACCGAGACGCACATCCACTACCAGAACCATCTGGAGTCGGTGTACTGCATGAGCGGCAATGGCGAGATCGAGACCATCGCTGACGGCAAGATCTACAAGATCGAGCCCGGCACGCTGTACATCCTCGACAAGCACGACGAGCACCTGCTCCGTGGCGGCAGCGAGGAAATGAAGTTGGCGTGCGTGTTCAACCCGCCACTCAACGGCAAAGAAGTGCATGACGAAAGCGGTGTGTATCCGCTTGAGGCCGAAACCGTAGTCTGATGCGACTCCGCAGGGCGGCTGCACCCCGCCCTGCGACACCCGTTTCAAGGAGAGTTTAAAGTGAACCCCGTGCAAGCCGACCTGTACCCTTCGCGCCAGCACGACGAACCTAGCTGGCAAGAGCGTATGGACCCGGTCGTCTACCGCAGTGACCTGGCCAACGCCCCGATCGCACCAGAGATGATCGAACGCTTCGAGCGTGACGGCTATCTGGTCATCCCCAATCTGTTCAGCGCCGAGGAAGTCGCGGTATTCCGCGAAGAACTCGACCGCATGCGTCAGGACCCGGCCGTTGCCGAGTCCGGCAAGACCATCAAGGAACCCGACAGCGGCGCAATCCGCTCGGTGTTCGCCATCCACGCCGACAATCCGTTGTTTGCCCGTGTCGCCAGCGACGAGCGCATTGCCGCTATCGCCAGCTTCATCCTCGGTGGTGACATTTATGTGCACCAGTCGCGGATGAACTTCAAACCCGGCTTCACCGGCAAGGAGTTCTACTGGCACTCCGATTTCGAAACCTGGCACGTCGAAGACGGCCTGCCGCGCATGCGCACCCTGAGCTGCTCGATCCTGCTCACCGACAATGAGCCGCACAACGGCCCGCTGATGCTGGTGCCGGGATCACACAAGCACTACATCCGCTGCGTTGGTGCGACACCGGAGAACCACTACCAGAAGTCCCTGCGCAAGCAGGAGTTCGGTGTACCGGATCACGACAGCCTGACCCAGCTGGCGGACCGTTATGGCATCGAGACCGCTACAGGCCCGGCGGGCAGCGTGGTGTTCTTCGATTGCAACACCATGCATGGCTCCAACAGCAACATTACACCCAGCGCGCGCAGCAACCTGTTCTATGTCTACAACCATGTAGATAATGCCGCGCAGGCGCCGTTCTGCGGCCTCTCGCCACGTCCGGCCTTCGTCGGTGAACGCGAGAATTTCGAGCCCTTGCAGATCCAGAAGCAAAAGTATCTCTGACGTACCCGATCAGGCCCGACTACCGGGCCTGTTCTTTGTTGGCGGCCGAGAGGCGGCCCAGGGATGAAAATTCACCCCCAAGACGGGAAGTTGAATCGATGCATACCGTAGAAAAAATCGGCGGCACATCCATGAGCCGCTTTGACGAGCTACTGGACAATATCTTTATCGGCGGACGCGAAGGCGACGAGCTCTATCAGCGCGTCTTCGTCGTTTCGGCCTACAGCGGCATGACCAACCTGCTGCTGGAACACAAGAAGACTGGCGAACCCGGCGTCTACCAACGCTTCGCCGACGCTCGCAACGAGGGCGCCTGGCTCGATGCACTGGACATCGTCCGCGAGCGCATGCTCGGCAAGAACGCTGAGCTGTTCGCCAGCGACTTCGAGCTGCGTGCCGCCAACCAGTTCATCAACTCGCGCATCGACGATGCCCGCGAGTGCATGAGCAGTCTTCAGCGCCTCTGTGCCTACGGCCATTTCCAGCTCGACGAGCACTTGATGAAGGTGCGCGAGATGCTCGCCTCCCTCGGTGAAGCGCACAGCGCCTTCAACTCGGTGCTGGCGCTCAAGCACCGCGGCATCAATGCGAAGATGGTCGACCTCACCGGCTGGCACCGCGATGCACCGCTGCCCTTCGATGAGATGGTGCGCCACAGCTTCGAAGATGTGGACCTGTCCCGCGAACTGGTGGTTGCCACAGGCTACACGCACTGCAGCGAAGGCCTGATGAACACCTTCGACCGCGGCTACAGCGAGATCACCTTTGCGCAGATTGCCGCTGCTACCGGCGCCCGTGAAGCGATCATCCACAAGGAATTCCACCTCTCCAGCGCCGACCCGAACCTGGTCGGAGCGGACAAGGTGGTCACCATCGGCCGTACCAACTATGACGTAGCCGACCAGTTGTCGAACCTGGGCATGGAAGCGATCCATCCACGTGCCGCCAAGACACTGCGCCGCGCCGGCATCGAGCTGCGCATCAAGAACGCCTTCGAGCCGGAACACGCCGGTACGCTCATCAGCCAGGACTACAAGAGCGAGCGGCCCTGCGTCGAGATCATCGCCGGGCGCAAGGACGTCTTCGGTATCGAGGTGTTCGATCAGGACATGCTCGGGGACGTGGGCTACGACATCGAGATCAGCAAGCTGCTCAAGCAGCTGCGCCTCTACGTGGTGAACAAGGACTCCGACGCCAACAGCATCACCTACTACGCGTCGGGCTCGCGCAAGCTGATCAACCGCGCCGCGCGACTGATCGAGGAGAAGTATCCGGCTGCGGAAGTTACCGTGCACAACGTCGCCATCGTCTCGGCGATCGGCTCCGACCTCAAGGTCAAAGGCATCCTCGCCAAGACCGTTGCGGCCCTGGCCGGTGCCGGTATCAGCATCCAGGCGGTGCATCAGTCGATCCGCCAGGTCGAGATGCAGTGTGTGGTCAACGAGGAAGACTACGACGACGCCGTCGCGGCCCTGCACCGCGCGCTGATCGAGCCGGAAAACCACGGTGATGTGATCGCCGCAGCCTAAGCTACGGCTGCACCTGACCGCCGGCCTTGGCTCTAGCCAGGGTCGGCGGTTTGCTGTCCGCCGTCGCTGGCAGACCCGGCCAGCTTGCGCCGCCGATACCAGGTGGCGAAAAACACCAATGCCAGCAACAGCTCGGCGAAATCGCCGCCGTAATACATCAATTGTGCAGCCGCTTCGATTTCCGCCAGGTCGTGGCCGGCGTCGCGCGGAAAGCCGTAGGCATACATGAGCTTGCCCAGCACGGCATGAGCGGCAATGGCCACGAACAATACGATCAGCCGCAACCACATGCCGGGACGATGCGGCGCGGGGTCCGGCCCGGCAATCGACCAGCTGAAAAGATAGCCCGCCAGTACGAAGTGCAGGTGCAACCATACATGCAGGACGGGTTCGCTAAAGCTCAGCTGGTACAGCGGCGTGAGATAGAGGATGTACAGCGCGCCGACATTCAACATCAGTGCGGTCACCGGATGGCTCAGGCAGCGCACCGGCACGCTGCCCGCAAACTCGGTAATCCGCCGGGCGGTCACGACCGGCACACTGCGCAACAGCAGCGTGCCCGGCGAGCCGAGCATCATCGCAATGGGCGCGAACATGCCGAGCAGAAGATGCTGCGCCATGTGCCCGCGCAGGTCTGCATGGCCCCACTCGACCATAAACGGCGAAAACGCGGCCACCAGAAGCCCGCACCCCAGACTGAAACTGACGGTGCGCCAGCAATGCCAAGTCTTTCGACGCCGCCGTTGCGCGCGTACACCGAGAACATACGCAAACCAGAGGGCCAGCGTCAGCAAGACCAGCAGCGAGGTGCCAGCCAGGGTGAGTAGATGAGTATCGTGGGCCACCGGCTACCGGCCCCCTTGCAACGAGGCAAGGGATGACCGAGCTGTCCGCCAGATCATGAAGCCTATCGCCAGCAGCAGCGCGCCAAAGGCATTCCACGCCAGGTCGTAGAGCAGAAGGTTGTCCACGTAGCGCACCTGATGAAGCCGCAGAATCTTGTGATCGACGATCCCATCGAACAGCTGAAAGCCGCCTGCGCCAAGAAACAAACCGGCCCAGGCGTGCAAGCGCGACACCGCGCGGCGGCTGCTCAGCTGCACGAACAGGTAAAAGCCGGCGGCCAGCATCAGCAGCTCGGCTGAATGCAACAGACCGTCAGATATCAGCCCGACGGTTTGTGTGGATCGGTCGAAGAAATGGTGCCAGGCGAGGATCTGGTGAAAGACGATCTCGTCGATGGCGGCCATCAAACCAATCCCGAAAAAGCTCGTCGCGATCAGACTACCTCTGGCATCGACGGGGTGTTTGCTCACGATGGGCCTCCGGCTGATAACGGGTTGGCTTGCATCGGAACTCGGTACGCTCGACTCAAGCCCTGTCTATGAGTGACTGGGGTCAGCCTCAGGAGTTCTCCATCGGCTTGATCTGACGGGGCGAAAAGCGCCGGCCAACTCAGTAGAATCCGCACACTTTCTGCTGGTATACAGAGCCACCGCACCATGACCCACCCTCGCACCGAACTGCTGTCCCCCGCCGGCACCCTGAAATCCATGCGCTACGCCTTTGCCTACGGCGCCGACGCGGTCTACGCCGGGCAGCCGCGCTACAGCCTGCGCGTGCGCAACAACGAATTCGACCACGCTAACCTGCGCCTGGGCATCGACGAGGCGCATGCCCAGGGCAAGCAGTTCTATGTGGTGGTCAACATCGCGCCGCACAACGCCAAGCTGCGCACCTTCATCAAGGATCTCGAGCCGGTGGTCGCCATGGGGCCGGATGCGCTGATCATGTCCGACCCCGGTCTGATCATGCTGGTTCGCCAGCACTTCCCCCAGATGACCATTCACCTGTCGGTACAGGCCAACGCGGTGAACTGGGCCAGCGTCGAGTTCTGGCGTCAGCAGGGCCTCACCCGCGCCATCCTCTCGCGCGAGCTGTCGCTGGAAGAGATCGGCGAGATCCGTGAAAAGGTGCCGGGCATGGAGCTGGAGGTCTTCGTTCACGGCGCGCTGTGCATGGCCTATTCCGGGCGCTGCCTGCTCTCCGGCTACATCAACAAGCGCGACCCCAACCAGGGTTCCTGCACCAACGCCTGCCGCTGGGAATACAAGGCGCACGAAGGCAAGGAAGACGAGCTGGGCAATATCGTCCAGCAGTATCAGCCGATCCCCGTGCAGCAGCTTGGAGCAGGCGCCATCCAGCCGACCCTGGGTGCCGGCGCGCCGACCGATCAGGTCTTCCTGCTCGAAGACAGCAGCCGTCCTGGCGAAATGATGGAAGCATTCGAGGACGAGCACGGCACCTACATCATGAATTCCAAGGACTTGCGCGCCGTCCAGCATGTCGAGCGGCTGGTGCAGATGGGCGTGCATTCGCTGAAGATCGAAGGCCGGACCAAATCCCACTATTACGTGGCGCGCACCGCCCAGGTCTATCGCAAGACCATCGACGATGCGGTCGCAGGCAGACCCTTCGACAAGTCACTGATGGACACCTTGGAATCGCTCGCGCACCGCGGCTACACCGAAGGCTTCCTGCGTCGTCACGTGCATGACGAATACCAGAACTATGAGCGAGGCTTTTCGCTGTCGGAGCGCCAGCAGTTCGTCGGCGAGCTGACCGGCGAACGGCGCAACGGGCTGGCCGAAGTGATCGTCAAGAACCGCTTCGCCGTCGGCGATCGCCTGGAGTTGATGACGCCGCAGGGCAACCTGAATTTCCGCCTGGAGGCACTGGAAAACAAGCGCGGCGAACGTGTCGATGTGGCGCCCGGAGACGGTCACGTACTCCACCTGCCGGTGCCGGAACATGTCGACCTTCAGCATGCATTGCTGATGCGCGAACTGGAAGGCACCACCACCCGCGGCTAACAGCTAGATCCTTGTAGGGTGGGCTTCAGCCCACCGCTTGGGCTACGCCACCCTAACCGCTGGTGGGCTGAAGCCCACCCTACGAAGCAGTCCTCAGACCAATAGCTTCACGAACTCATCTGCCGGCACCGGGCGGCTGATCAGGTAGCCCTGCATCTCGTCGCAACCGTGGGCCTTGAGGAAATCCGCCTGTGCCTGGGTTTCGACGCCCTCGGCGACGACCTTCAGCTCCAGGCTATGGACCATGGCGATGATGGCCCGGACGATGGCTGAATCTTCTCCGACCTGATCCAGTTCGGAAATGAACGAGCGATCGATCTTCACGTAATCCACCGGGAAGCGCTTGAGGTAGCTGAGCGAGGAGTAGCCGGTGCCGAAGTCATCGATTGCCAGCTTCACGCCCAGCGCGCGTAATTGGCGGCTGATGTTGATCGCGTTGTCGATATCATCGAGCAGCTGACTTTCGGTCAGTTCCAGCTCGAGCCGGTCGGCGGGCAACCCGGTCTCCTCCAGTACCTGTCGCACCAGGCTGACGAAATTGCCTTGGCGCAACTGTTTGACGGACAGGTTCACCGACACCCGAATGGCGGCCAGTCCATCGAGTTGCCACTGACGCGCCTGCCGGCAGGCTTCGCGCAGAACAAACTCACCCAGCGGGATGATCAGCCCGGTTTCTTCGGCCAGGGGAATGAAAAAGCCTGGCGCGATCAGGCCTTTCTGCGGATGCCGCCAGCGCACCAGTGCTTCGGCCGCATCCAGGCTGTCTTCCGCCACGTTCAGTCGCGGTTGATAGAAGACTTCCAGCTGGCCTTCCTCGAGTGCGCGACGCAGTTGGTTCTCCAGCTTGAGATTTTCCAGGCTCGACACCTGCAAGCGCTCGGTGAAGAACTGCAGGGTGTTGCCGCCGAGATGTTTGGCATGTTGCATGGCCATATTCGCCTGCAACAGCAGCGAGGTCGCCTCGCGCGAGTTGTCTGGCATCAAGCTGACGCCGATGGACGCGGTGATGACCAGTTCCTGATCGTCGAGCCGAATGGGTTTGCTGATGCGCGACAGCAAGCGGCTGCCGCTGTGCGCCAGGCTGGCAAGGCTGCCGTAACCTTCGAGCACCACCACGAACTCGTCACCGGACAAACGGGCAATGGTGTCGGCGTCCGACAGCGTGTGGGACAGACGGCGGGAGACCTCACGCAACAGCTGATCAGCCGCCTCGTGCCCAAGGCTTTCATTGAGCGTCTTGAAACGGTCCAAATCGATATACAAAACCGCCAGCCCGCGATTGCTGCAACGGCTACGCTCGCAGGCGCTGTGCAGACGCTCCTTGAGCAAGCTGCGATTGGCCAGCCCGGTGAGCTCGTCGAAGTGGGTCAGGTAACGCAGACGTTCCTCGACCTGGCGTCTGACGCTGAGATCGGAAACGAACGCGACCACGTTGGTGACATTGCCGTGCCGGTCGTGCACCACTCGCATCTGTGCCCATTGCGGGTAGACCTCGCCATTCTTGCGGGTCTCGATCAGCTCGCCTTGCCAGATACCGTGCTGTGTCAGGCTTTCGCGAATAGCCGAATATTGCTGGCGGCTGTCCTCGGAACTCGCCAGCAGGGCGACACTTCTTCCGATCAGTTCTTCTCGGCTGAAACCGGACAATGTGCAGCAGGCCTGGTTGACTGCCAGCAGGTGGAATTCAGGATCCATGATCGCCATGCCCTCACCTGCCGCCTCGAACACCGTGGCCGCTAACCGCAATTGTTCGGCCTGACGATGGCTCTCGCTGATGTCTCGCCGGGTGCCGATCATGCGTAAGGCCCGGCCGTTAGCATCGCGCTCGGTGACACGCCCGCGGTCTTCGATCCAAATCGAACTGCCGTCGTTGAGCATGGCCCGGTATTGCACGGCATAGCTTTCGGTCTTGCCCTTCAGGTGGTCGATCATATCCTGGCGTACACGCGGGCCGTCTTCGGGATGCACTTCGGGACGCTGCTGCTCGGCCAGCAGCAGTCGATCACTCAGGCCGACACCAAAAACCACGTCCATCCTCGAGTGATGGACCTCGCCGTTGGCCATGTCCCAGTCCCACATGCCCAGCTCACTGGCTTCCAGCGCCAGGCTCAAGCGAGCCTCGCTTTCACGCAGCGCGGCAGTGCGCTCAATCACCCGCCGTTCGAGCCCGTCGAAGGCTTCTCGCATCCGGCCCTCGGCATGGCGCCGCTGCTCGACCTCACGGGCCAGCTCGCCATTCAGCTCGGTGGCTTCACCCCGCATGCGTTGCAATCGCCGTATCAGCAACTGGTTGTGCAGGCGTTGCGCCAGGCTGGCCGTCACCAGTCGGTTCATTTGCCAGGCAATCATGCTCAGCGTCAGCAGCACGATTGCCGCCAGCAGCCCCCAACCCTGCAGATGGGGCTCGCCGCTGCTTAACAGCACCGCCGCAGCGGGAAGCAGCCCTGGGATGGCAAAGGCGCCGAACGCGCGGAGCGATACGCCGCAGGCCACGCAGCCGGCAAAAAACACCGAGGCAAGCGAACCGAGCAGTACCGTTTGTTGCAGGAACGGCCCGTCTAGGGCCAGCTCGATGATGGCGTAGTCCAGGGTCACCGCGCTGGCGACACTGGCCATCAGGAAGGATCGATACCAGCGGGGATGCTGCTGCTCCTCGGCGCTAGCCTTGGCGAAGCTGCGCGTCTGCTGCAGCCTCAGCAGGGCGATTGCAAAGGTCACACCCGACCAAATCGCCAATTGCAGCTTCGGTCCTTCCGCCCAGAGTACGGCGGGGAATACCAGGCTGGTGATGATCATCAGCAGCAGTGCGAGCCGCGAGCCCTCATAGAGCAGCCGCGTGCGCTCGGCCCGCTGATCAGTCTCTGCAAGGTTGAAAGCGGCGTGGTCCTCCATGGCCATTGACGCCGACGGATTGGCTTGTGCGGAATCGGTCATCGGGTTGTTCTTGTAATGGATGTCTGGAGCGATAGGTGTGCATTTAGCACGCCTCGATAATGGCACGACGCTAGCGTCTGGTCATCGTCTCTCCGACCAAAGACCGTGGATGACGATACGCTGGTATCGATCAGGTGGATTTTCAACAGGTCGATGACACAACCCGCCCCGGCTCCCGGCGCGGTTTCTGTCCTCCCCCAACCAAGCCCTCTGTCTGCCCATGGCTTGACTGGCGCCCGTCCGTTGCACGAGCGGGTCGGCCGGATTTCCGGCTAGAATGGCGCCCATGCATGACGATCTCTCTCTCCTCCTGAACTCCCTCAACGATGCCCAGCGCCAGGCCGTGGCCGCGCCGCTGGGTCGTCAATTGGTCCTTGCCGGTGCCGGCTCGGGCAAGACCCGCGTATTGGTGCACCGCATCGCCTGGCTGCACCAGGTCGAGCGCGCATCTTTGCACTCGATCCTTTCAGTTACCTTTACCAACAAGGCTGCGGCCGAGATGCGCCAGCGCATCGAGCAGCTGATGAAGGTCAACCCGCAGGGCATGTGGGTCGGCACCTTCCACGGCCTTGCGCACCGCTTGCTGCGTGCTCACTGGCAGGAAGCGAAGCTGGCGCAGAACTTCCAGATCCTCGATTCGGACGACCAGCAACGCCTGGTCAAGCGTGTGATCCGCGAGCTCGGTCTCGACGAGCAGCGCTGGCCGGCTCGCCAGGCCCAGTGGTGGATCAACGGACAGAAGGACGAAGGTCTGCGGCCCAAGCACATCCAGCCCAGCGGCGACCTGTTTCTGGCGACGATGCTGAGCATCTACCAGGCCTACGAAGAAGCCTGCGCCCGCGCCGGCGTCATCGATTTTTCCGAGCTGCTGTTGCGCGCGCTGGATCTGTGGCGCGACAACCCAGGCCTGCTCGATCATTACCAGCGCCGCTTCCGCCACATCCTGGTGGACGAGTTCCAAGACACCAACGCCGTTCAGTACGCCTGGTTGCGTTTGCTGGCAAAGGGCGGCGACAGCCTGATGGTGGTCGGCGACGATGACCAGTCGATCTACGGCTGGCGCGGCGCACGGGTCGAAAACCTGCACCAGTTCAGCGAAGACTTCCAGGACGCCGTAACCATCCGCCTGGAACAGAACTACCGCTCCACCGCCTGCATCCTCAAGGCCGCCAACGCGCTGATCGCCAACAACCAAGGCCGTCTGGGCAAGGAACTGTGGACCGAAGGCTGCGAAGGCGAGCCGATCAGCCTGTATGCCGCGTTCAACGAGCACGACGAAGCGCGCTACGTGGTCGAGAGCATCGAGAAAGCGATCCGCGACGGCATGAGCCGCAGCGAGATCGCCATCCTCTATCGCTCCAACGCCCAGTCGCGGGTACTCGAAGAAGCCTTGCTGCGTGAACGCATCCCCTACCGCATCTATGGCGGCCAGCGCTTCTTCGAGCGCGCCGAGATCAAGAACGCCATGGCCTACCTGCGCCTGATTCAGGCACGGGACAACGATGCGGCGCTGGAGCGGGTAATCAACGTGCCGGCCCGTGGCATCGGCGAGAAGACTGTCGAATGCCTTCGCCAGCTGGCCCGGCAGCAGGAAAGCTCGATGTGGGCCGCGCTGCATCAGGCGGTCGGCACCAAGGTGGTGTCGGGCCGTGCGGCGAGCGCGCTGAACGGCTTTGTCGAGTTGATCGACACCCTCGCCCTTAAAGTCGAGGGCATGCAGCTGCACAACATGGCGCAGCTGGTCATCGAGCAGTCCGGGCTGCTGGCCTACCATCGTGACGAAAAAGGCGAGAAGGCTCAGGCACGAGTGGAGAACCTCGAAGAACTGGTCTCCGCTGCGCGTGCTTTCGACAATTACAGCGAAGATCAGGAAGACGAGCAAACCCCGCTCGCCGCCTTCCTCGATCACGCCTCGCTGGAGGCCGGCGAACAGCAGGCCGGCGACCACGAAGACAGCGTGCAGCTGATGACCCTGCACAGCGCCAAGGGCCTGGAGTTTCCGTTGGTGTTCCTGGTCGGCATGGAAGAAGGCCTGTTCCCGCACAAGATGAGCCTGGAAGAACCGGGCCGCTTGGAAGAGGAGCGCCGCCTGGCCTACGTCGGCATCACCCGCGCCATGCAGCAGCTGATCGTCACCTACGCAGAAACCCGTCGGCTCTACGGGAGCGAGACCTACAATAAAATCTCGCGCTTCATCCGCGAATTGCCGCCAGCGCTGATCAGCGAAGTCCGTCTGAGCAATACAGTCAGCCGCAGCTTCAACACACGCGGCATGGGTGGCGGCTCGCTGTTCGACGGCGCCAATGTGCCGGATACCCCGTTCAACCTCGGTCAGCGCGTCCGCCATTCGCTGTTTGGCGAAGGCACCATCCTCAACTTCGAAGGCTCCGGCGCCCAAGCGCGGGTGCAGGTGAATTTCGAAAGTGAAGGAAGCAAGTGGTTGATGCTCAGTTATGCCAAACTGGAACCGCTATGACGTTTACGTCAACCTATACCGATACTAATAAAATTCGCCAAAGGAAATAGCCATTCATGAAACGCCGTCACTTGTTTGGTGCCGCCGCTGCCCTGCTTGCCTCCCTCAGCCTCGCAGGCTGCAACGACGAAAAGAAAGTCGAACCCTCCGCCGAGCCGAAGGCCGCCGCCAGCGAAGCACCCGAGACCTACAACTGGAAAATGGTCACCGCCTGGCCGAAGAACTACCCGGGCCTGGGCACTGCCGCCCAGCGCCTGGCCGACCGCGTCAACACCATGAGCGACGGCCGGTTGACCATCAAGGTCTACGCTGGCGGTGAGCTGGTCCCTCCGCTCGAAGTGTTCGATGCCGTCTCGCGCGGTACCGCCGAGCTAGGCCATGGCGCGGCCTACTACTGGAAGGGCAAGGTGCCCACCGCGCAATTCTTCACCTCGGTACCGTTCGGCCTGTCGACCAGCGAAATGAACGCCTGGCTGACCCGCGGCGGCGGCCAGGCGTTCTGGGACGAAGCCTACGCACCCTACGGCGTCAAGCCGATGGTCGTGGGTAACACCGGCATGCAGATGGGCGGTTGGTTCAACAAGGAAATCAACTCGCTGCAGGACCTGCAGGGCCTGAAGATCCGCACCCCAGGCCTGGGCGGCGAAGTGCTGACCCGTCTCGGCGCGACCACCGTCAACATGCCTGGCGGCGAAGTGTTCACCGCGCTACAAACCGGCGCGATCGATGCCACCGACTGGGTCAGCCCGTACAACGACCTCGCCTTTGGTCTGCACAAGGCCGCCAAGTACTACTACTACCCCGGCTGGCAGGAACCCCAGGCTGTGCTGGAGCTGTTGATCAACCAGAAGGCGCTCGAGACCCTGCCGGACGACTTGCGCGCCATCCTCACCGAGGCGGCCGGTGCCGCCAGCCGCGACATGATCGACGATTACGTTTATAACAACGCCATGGCGCTCGAGCAGCTCAAGCAACAAGGTACGCAACTCAAGCGCTTCCCTGACGAGGTGCTGAACGCCATGCGCGAGCAGTCCGACGTCGTCCTCGGCGAACTGGCCGCACAAAGCGAGCTGAATGGCCGCATCTGGGCCTCGATGAAGGCCTTCCAGGCGCAGGTCAAGCCGATGCATGAAATCTCCGAGAAAGAGCTGTACAACTGGCGTTGAGTCAGACGATCCGTTGCGCTTGTCGGTGAGCCGGCAAGCGCAACGAAGCAAAAGCCCGAAACACTCTACAACTGGCGCGCCCGCGCCGGGCCGTGCACCATCCGCTCAGTTTGTTCATTACTCAGGAATACCAAATGCAACGTGTGCTCAGCATATTCATGGCGCTGTGTATCAGCCTGACCTTCAGCCTTGACGTCCACGCCAAGCGCTTCGGCGGCGGCAAGAGCTTCGGCTCGGCGCCCAGCCATCAGACTCGCCAGGCACCCCAACAAACTCAAGCGGCGCCCAACCAGGCTGGCCGTCAAACTCCCGCAGCTGCCAGTGGCGCGTCGCGTTGGCTCGGCCCGCTGGCCGGTCTCGCCGCAGGTGGCCTGTTGGCTTCGATGTTCATGGGAGATGGCTTCGAAGGCATCCAGTTCATGGACATCCTGATCTTCGGCGGCATCGCCTTCCTGTTGTTCCGATTCCTTGCGGCGCGTCGTCGCCAGCAGCAACCGGCCATGGCTGGACACGGAAACGCACCGATGCAGCGCGAAATGCCTGCCCAGCAATCGATTTTCGGCGGCGCCAGCGCTGCACGTCCGGCTGCCGCACCGGTGATCAACGCGCCGGCCTGGTTCAACGAGCAGAACTTCGTGGCGGCCGCTCGCGAACATTTCCTCTCGCTGCAGCAGCACTGGGATGCCAACGAGATGGACAAGATCAGCGAGTTCGTCACGCCGCAGCTGTTCGAATTCCTCCAGCGCGAACGTGCCGAGATCGGCGACGCCTATCAATCCACCTACGTTGACGACCTGCAGATTCAGCTCGATGGCGTGGATGATCAGGCCGACAAGACCGTCGCCACCCTGACCTTCGTAGGCGTGTCGAAGAACTCACGCTTCGACCAGGGCGAGCCGTTCAGCGAAAGCTGGCGCATGGAGCGTGCACAGGGCGAGAACCAGCCTTGGCTGGTGGCCGGTATTCGCCAGAACGCCTGAGCTGAGGTTTGACGCGACTCCGCTGCGCACAGAGTCGTTTGATAAAAGCCCCGCCGCACTGGCGGGGCTTTTTATTGCGCGCTTGCTTTGCTTCCTGAGCGCAACGAACCGGCAGGCGTCGAGCAGCCCTCCCCGACCGCGCCCATGGCTGAATAGAGCCGGCCCTACAGCGCCTGTCAGCACACCCACCCAACACACCCCCACCGGTTCCAACCCTTGCCCATCCTGGCGAGGCCATCTGAACCCTGCCAGCAAATGGACGTCTATGCTGTTCGCATAACAGCAATAGTCGAGAGGTCCTGCGTGTCAGGCAGCATCGAAATAAGGGTTGGCGCCACTGCTGTAGCCAGGGCGGTGTGTTCACCGCACGCCAGTACTGGGTACACCCACGATGAATAGCGTTCGCCTACCTTCCGTCGACAAACTGCTGCGCGCTCCCGCCTGTGCGCCACTGCAACAGCGTTATGGCCGCGACGCCCTGCTCGGCACCCTGCGCGATCTGCTCGATGAATTGCGGGAACCGGCCCGCCACGGTCAGCTGGCGGCGCTGGAGCTGTCCGAAGCAGTGCTTGCAGGCCGCGCGGGCGAACGGCTCGCCAATCAGCACCGCAGCCGAGTGCGCCGCGTCTTTAACCTGACTGGCACGGTGCTGCATACCAACCTCGGCCGCGCGCTGCTGCCGGATGAAGCCATCGAGGCGATCGCTCTGGCGGCGCGCTATCCGCTGAACCTGGAGTTCGACCTGGCGACGGGCAAGCGCGGCGACCGCGACGACCTCATCGAAGGCCTGATCTGCGACTTGACCGGCGCTGAAGCCGTCACCGTGGTGAACAACAACGCCGCCGCCGTGCTGCTTGCGCTGAACAGCCTTGGCGCACGCAAGGAAGGCATCATTTCCCGCGGCGAGCTGATCGAGATCGGCGGCGCCTTTCGCATCCCCGACATCATGGCCCGCGCCGGGGTAAAGCTGCACGAAGTGGGCACCACCAACCGCACCCACGCCAAGGATTACGAAGCCGCGATTAACCCCCGCAGTGGGTTGCTGATGCGCGTGCACACCAGCAATTACAGCGTGCAGGGCTTCACCGCCAGCGTCGCTACCGCCGAGCTGGCGCAGATTGCCCATGCGCACGGTCTGCCGCTACTAGAAGACCTCGGCAGCGGCAGCCTGGTCGACCTTTCGCGCTGGGGCCTGCCCAAGGAGCCCACCGTGCAGGACGCCCTGCGCGACGGTGCCGACATCGTCACCTTCAGCGGCGACAAGTTGCTCGGCGGCCCGCAATCAGGGCTGATCGTCGGCAGCCGCGAGCTGATCCAGAAGATCAAGAAAAATCCGCTCAAACGCGCCCTGCGCGTCGACAAGCTGACCCTTGCCGCACTGGAAGCGGTGCTCAACCTCTATCGCGATCCGGATCGCCTCGGTGAACGACTGACCAGCCTGCGCCTGCTCAGCCGTCCGCAGCCGGACATCCGCAGCCAGGCCGAACGCCTGGCACCGGCGCTGACCGGCGCCTTGGGCGAGTCCTGGCAGGTCGCGGTTGAAGACGCCCTCGGCATGATCGGCAGTGGTGCACAACCCGTGGCGCGCCTGCCAAGCGCCGCCTTGTGCATTCGCCCGCAACAACCCAGGCGTCTGCGTGGCCGCAACCTGCGGATGTTAGAAGAGGCACTGCGTGACCTGCCAATCCCGATTCTGGGTCGAGTCGCCGACGACGCGCTCTGGCTCGACTTGCGCCAGCTGGATGACGAGCCGGCATTTCTCAGACAACTGCCGCACCTCGAGCAGGCGCTGGCATCATGATCATCGGCACCGCGGGACACATCGACCACGGCAAGACGGCCCTGCTCCAGGCGTTGACCGGGCAGGCCGGCGACCGGCGCCAGGAAGAACGTCTGCGCGGCATTACCATTGATCTCGGCTACCTCTACGCCTCACTGGGCGAACCCGACCTGACCGGTTTCATCGACGTACCCGGTCACGAACGCTTCGTGCATAACATGCTTGCCGGGGCCTGCGGTATCGACTGCGTGCTGCTGGTCGTCGCCGCAGATGACGGCGTGATGCCGCAGACCCGCGAGCACCTAGCCATCGTCGAGCTGCTGGGCATCCGCCGGGCACTGGTGGCACTGACCAAAATCGACCGGGTCGAGCCATCGCGCATCGCCGAAGTGCAGCTGCAAGTCGAAGCACTGCTGGAGGCTGGGCCGCTCTGCGGCGCGCCGATCCTTCCGGTGTCCAGCGTGTCCGGCGAAGGCGTTGACGCGCTTCGCGCCCAGTTGCTTGAGCAGGCCAGCGAAGTGCGCGCGCGCCGCGAAGACGGGCATTTCCGCCTCTCCATCGACCGGGCGTTCAGCGTGACTGGCGCTGGCGTGGTCGTGACCGGCACCGCCTTCGCAGGTCGCGTCAAGGTGGGTGACGAACTGAGTCTGGGGCCATCCGGCCGCAGGGTCCGCGTCCGCGGGCTGCATGCGCAGAGTCAGAAGGCCCACGAGGCTAAGGCTGGTCAGCGCGTCGCCCTCAACCTCAGCGGTGAGCGGCTCTCGGTGGCTGATATCAGGCGCGGCGATTGGCTGGTGACGCCCGAACTGCACGCCGGCAGCCAGCGTATCGACATCGAATTCACGCTCCTTCCCAGCGAAACCCGTGAGCTGCGCCACTGGACACCGGTACACGTCCACCTTGGTGCCCAGGACGTTACCGGCCGTATCGCCCTGCTAGAAGGCGAATGTCTGGCTCCCGGTGGGCACGTGCATGCGCAGTTGCTGCTCAATGCACCCGCGCACGCCGTGCATGGCGACCGCGTGGTGCTGCGCGATCAATCCGCCCAGCGCACCCTTGGCGGCGGCCGCGTCCTCGACCCGTCCGCACCGCCACGCAATCGACACCGTCAGGCGCGCCTTGCGGTGCTGCGCGCGCTGGCTGGCGACACTCTCGAAGACATTTTGCCGGGGCTGCTGCCAAGCGCCCTCAACGGTTTGGACCCCGCCTTGCTGGAGCGGCAATTCAATCGCCCCCGGCAGACCTGGCAACTGCCAGACGATGCGCTGGAGATTGATACGCGGCTGGGCCCGAGGCTGTTCGAACGCGGCACCTGGGATTACCTCGGTCAAAGCCTGGTAGCGGCTCTGCAACGCTTTCACGAAACCCAACCGGACGAGCTTGGGCCGGATCGTGATCGCCTGCGCCGCTACGCCCTACCTCAGCTTGAGCGACCGGCCTACCTGGCACTGCTGGAAAGCCTGCTGGCGGTTGGCACCATCGAAGCCAGCGGCCCGTGGCTGCACCTTCCCGGACACCGGGTTCGCCTGAGCGAGGAAGAAGAAGCCCTGAAGGCCCGACTCTGGCCATTGCTCGAAGCGGCGCGTTTCAACCCGCCCTGGGTCCGCGACCTGGCCAGCGCGCTGGATGTCGAGGAGGACCGCATCCGACATCTGCTGCGCAAGCTGTCGCGCATCGGCGAGTTGCAGCAGGTCGTCAAAGACCTCTTCTACCCCGATGCGACGATTCGCCAACTGGCCAGCCAGGTACTGGACATGGAGCGCCAGTCCGGCGTGATCCGCGCCGCCGCCTTCCGCGACCAGATCCAGCTGGGCCGTAAACGCAGCATTCAACTGCTCGAACATTTCGACCGCATCGGCCTTACCCGTCGGTTCGGCAACGAACGCAAGGTGCGACGCGACAGCGCCTTGGCCTCGGATACCGAGCTCAGGTAGGCTGTCGCACGCTTATGACCAACAGGTCAAACTTCTCGGAAGGTAATCGCACCCGGTGGTGCGGCCGGGCTTCAAACCCGGTTGGGGGCGGCAGCCGTTCCTGGGTGGGTTCGACTCCCACTGCCTTCCGCCATCTTCGAAGCAGCCTCGTTAACCGGGCAGCGCGTCAGCGCTCATGACGCCGCAGCCACTCGCAGGCCACCTGCCCCATGGTTTTGGATGTTCCATCCTTTATCCAGCCCATAAAATCCCGGTCGAACTTGAAATCGGGCCCGCAAGCCTCGGCCATGAACCTTCGTACGTTCTGCGTGTTTCTATAGCTAGCGTTCACCACTGTTTCGTTCGTTATCGAATCGCTATGCCAGTCGAAATCGGTCATCACTTGCCTTTTATTGTTCGCACGCCAAACAGGCCGTAGGTTCAACAGGAGTACACGAAACAAGTTTATCGCTGTCGCTATAGCGACAGGTTACCGCCTGCAAAGCCCACTGCATCTGGGGCGAAGGCTTTCGCAAACAGCCGTCACTCCTAACATTGCTCCAATCATTTCCGTCCATTTCCCGATAGCCGAAACCATCGGCCGATGGAGCGCAAGCGGAAAAAAGCTGGTCTAGGCTTCATGCACGCCAAATCCAGGAGAACGAGCATGTTGGCCACATTGCTTCCTACCTTGCGAGAATTGGAGTTGCCGTTGCGTCTGCGGCTCTGGGACGGCAACGAGCTCGATCTCGGGCCCGCCCCCAGCGTGACACTGGAGATCAAGGATCCCAATCTGATTCCGCAGCTGGCCCACCCCAGCCTGGCCTTGCTTGGCGGCGCTTACGTCGAAGGCAAAGTCGATCTCCACGGCCCGCTGGAAGAGGTGATCCGCATCGGCGACGAGATCAGCCGGGCACTGGGCGACCAACATTCGCAGCTGCCGGTGCGTGAAGCCCATGACAAGGCCACTGACGCCGAGGCGATTTCCTATCACTACGACCTGTCCAACGAGTTCTATCAGCTCTGGCTCGACCGCGACATGGTCTACTCCTGCGGCTATTTCGAGACGGGCAGCGAAGACCTCGATCAGGCGCAGCAGGCCAAGCTCCGGCACCTGTGTCGCAAGTTGCGCCTGCAGCCCGGCGATCGGTTGCTGGATGTCGGTTGTGGCTGGGGTGGGCTGGCGCGGTTTGCCGCTCGTGAATACGGGGCACAGGTGCTCGGCATAACGCTCAGCGCCGAACAGCTGAAGCTCGGCCGAGCGCGGGTCGCGGCCGAGGGGCTGGAAGATCGCGTCCAGATTGAGCTGATGGACTATCGAGACTTACCCCAGGAGGGACAGTTCGACAAGGTAGTCAGTGTCGGCATGTTCGAGCATGTCGGGCACGCCAATATGCCGCTGTATTGCCAACAGCTGTCCGCGGTGGTTCGCCCAGGCGGCTTGGTCCTCAACCATGGCATCACCTCACGGCACACCGATGGCCGGCCGGTTTCCCATGGCGCGGGCGAGTTCATCGACCAATACGTGTTCCCCCACGGCGAGCTGCCGCATTTGACGAGCATCGGTGCCTGCATCAGCGAATCAGGGCTTGAAATCGTCGATGTGGAGAGCCTGCGCCTGCATTACGCACGTACCCTGCAGTTCTGGAGCGAGCGGTTGGAATCGCGCTTGCAAGAGGCGCAGCGGATGGTTCCAGAACGCGCCTTGCGCATCTGGCGGGTGTATCTGGCAGGCTGTGCCTATGGCTTTCGCCGCAACTGGATCAACCTGCATCAGATCCTGGCGAGTAAACCCTTGCCTGATGGCGGACATGAATTGCCTTGGTCGCGGGCAGACATCTACCGTTAACGAATGCCCGCGCCGCGCCCTGGCCAACGAAAAAGCCCACCGAGCAACGGTGGGCTTCTTATTTCAGGCAAGTCGGTTGATTGCCCGCACGCTTCATCCGACAGCCAAACCCGGTTGCATCTACCTGTTCCGGCAACACACGGGTCAACGGGCGAAACGGGGCCTGCCCTGGCGGTAAGACGCTTGCTTTACTGGCAGCCTAACGCCAATTCAGCGCAACAGCAGCAGTGGCGTGGTGGTCGAGCGAATCATGCTGGTGGTCGTACTGCCAACGAGGAACTGGCGAATCCGTGAGTGCCCATAAGCGCCCATCACCAGCAGCCCGATGCCATGTTCGGCCTGGTAGGCATGCAAGGTCGGTCCTACTTCGCCGGCACGAATCGCGATGTGCACTTCGAAGCCTGCCGCCGTCAGCGCATCGCGCGCGGACTCCAACAGTGCGCGGCTGTCGCCGGTATCCTCACCGACCATCACCAGATGGATCGGTATGCCTTTGAACAGCGGACTGGAGGCCAGCATTTCTACGCCCTTGCGGGTGGTAGCGCTGCCATCGAACGCGAGCATGACGCTGTTGGGCACAGAGAAGCTCGCGGGGGTGACCAGGATCGGCCGGTGCAAGGTACGAATCACGCTTTCCAGCTGGCTGCCGATGAGCTGCAGGTCGGTGCCGCTGTCCTCACCCTGCTTGCCGATCACCAGCAGGCGCGTGTCGGACTCCAGCTCGCGCAGACTTTCCACTAAGTCGCCATGGCGCTGGCGGACGTCCGGTTGCATCACGCCGGCAGTCACGACGCGCTGCTTGGCTGAGTCGAGCATCATCCGGCCTTCCTCGAGCGCCAGCTTGCTGCGCTTCTCGTCCAGCGCGGCGAGTTCTTCGAGCAGGTACTCGCGGCTACCGAGGCCGATGATGCCGCTGAGGTTGCCGGCTGCCGGGTACTGCTGCTGGTCGAGCACATGCAGCAAGGTCAGCGGTGCATCCAGCTGCAGGCTGGCCCAGGCGGCGCAATCGCAGACGGCCGCAGCTTGTGGGGAACCGTCGATGCAAGCCAATACGTTGTTCATTGTTGTGCTCCTGGTCAGTGGCTCATCAGCTCGTCGATGGCTTCGGGTTTATCATGTACACCGAAGCGGTCGACGATGGTCGCGCTGGCTTCATTCAACCCCAGCACTTCGACCTCGGTACCTTCACGGCGAAGCTTGACGACGACCTTATCAAGCGCGGCAACCGCGGTGATGTCCCAGAAGTGCGCATGGGTCAGGTCGATGATGACGCGGGAAAGCGCCTCCTTGAAGTCGAACGCGGCGGTGAATTTGTCGGACGAGCTGAAGAACACCTGGCCCACCACCCGGTAGGTACGCTGGTTGCCGTCGGCGTCCAATTGCGAGTCGATATGCAGGTAATGGCCGACCTTGTTGGCGAAGAACAGCGCCGCTAGCAGCACGCCCGCCAGCACGCCGTACGCCAGGTTATGGGTGAAGACCACCACCACCACGGTTACCACCATCACGATGTTGGTCGACAGCGGGTAGCGTTTGAGGTTGCGCAGCGAATCCCAGCTGAAGGTGCCGATGGAGACCATGATCATCACGGCCACCAGCGCCGCCATGGGTATCTGGCCGACCCAGTCGCTCAAGAACACCACCATCAGCAGCAGCACGACGCCGGCGATCAGGGTCGACAGCCGGGTGCGACCGCCAGATTTCACGTTGATCACCGACTGGCCGATCATCGCGCAGCCGGCCATGCCACCGAACATGCCAGAGACGATATTGGCGACGCCCTGGCCTTTGCACTCGCGGTTCTTGTCGCTTCCGGTATCGGTCAGGTCGTCCACGATGGTCGCCGTCATCAGCGACTCCAGCAGGCCGACCACGGCCAGCGCGGCCGAGTACGGGAAGATGATCGCGAGGGTCTCGAAATTCAGCGGCACTTCGGGCCAGAGGAAAATCGGCAAGGTATCCGGCAGATCGCCCATGTCAGCCACGGTGCGGATATCCAGGCCGAGGTACATGGCCACGGCGGTCAGCGTCAGGATGCACACCAGCGGCGACGGAATGATCCGGCCGATCGTCGGTACGTAGGGGAACAGGTAGATGATGCCGAGCCCGGCGGCGGTCATGGCGTAGACGTGCCAGGTGACGTTCGTCAGTTCCGGCAGCTGCGCCATGAAGATCAGAATCGCCAGTGCGTTGACGAAGCCGGTGACTACCGAGCGCGAGACGAAGCGCATCAGCGAGCCGAGGCGCAGATAGCCCGCGCCAATCTGCAGCACACCACAGAGCAGCGTCGCCGCCAGCAGGTATTGCAGGCCGTGCTCGCGCACCAGCGTCACCATCAGCAGCGCCATCGCCCCGGTGGCGGCGGAAATCATGCCCGGACGGCCGCCCACAAAGGCAATCACCACGGCGATACAGAAGGAGGCATAGAGGCCGACGCGTGGGTCGACCCCGGCGATGATCGAGAAGGCGATCGCTTCTGGGATCAGCGCCAGCGCGACGACGAGACCGGCGAGCACGTCGCCACGAATGTTGCAGAACCAGTTTTGTTTGATCGAGTGAAGCATTGTGATTTCCAAAGCAAAGGCATCGCCGGCAGGCCGGAGGCGGCACGCGGTTGATACAAGGCTAGTTTCTGAATTCGATTAACGTGCGATTCGCGCACATGCGACGTGGCGCGCAGCCGTGTTCGCCCGCATCCGATTACAGGCGATCGCGGCGAGGCGGGGGCATTGCGCTAAGGCGGACTGGGCAGCCAGATCATGCGACAGAATTTACTCGGTGGCGGGCTTCGACAGCTCGAAGCCGCTGAAAACAGGCCGCGGATGATAGCGCAGCAAGCCGCCTGGCGCGACCCACAGCGGCCGTCCGAGCCTCCGCCGTCGCCCCCGACGCGCCCGGCGGGCCTGGTGGAGCGCCTCCAAGGCCGGCATGACCGGCCTACCGCCAGAAGTCATCCAGGTTGCCGAAGCCCCACTGAGCAGGATCTTCCCGGCCCACGATGCGGTCATTCGCACCCGGCCGAGAGAGGTTTAGGTCCAGCTGTTGGATTGGCGTCTTGGCCTTTACCGAGAAGAACACTCGCACCAGCGGTTCGGTGAGTTTTTCCGTGTGCTGGTCGATCACCACACCGAGCCGGCCGGATTCCAGCCGCACCAAGGAGCCGAGCGGATAGATGCCCACCGAGCGTACGAAGGCGTGAAACACCTGGGTATCGAAGTGGCCGGTCCATTGCGCCATGCGGGCCAGCGATTCCGCCGGGTTCCATGCCTTCTTATAAGGACGGTTGGAGGTAATGGCGTCGTATACATCGCAGACCGCACCCATCCGCGCGAACAAGCTGATGGCCTCGCCTTGCACGCGATGCGGATAGCCGCTGCCGTCGTATTTCTCATGATGGTGCAAACAGACGTCCAGTGCGGATGCGGGAATTGACCCTGCTGCCAGCAGCAGCGCATGCCCCCGCTCGGGATGGCTGCGCATCACGACGAATTCGGCATCGGTCAGGCTGCCGGGTTTGTTCAGTACCTCCACTGGCATGGCCATCTTGCCCACGTCGTGTAACAACCCCGCTAGCCCGGCCTCACGCACGAGGTCTTCGCTCAGACCGAGCTGCCGGGCCAGCGATACCATCAGGGCGCAAACGGCCACCGAGTGCATGTAGGTGTATTCGTCCTTGTGCTTGAGCCGCGCCAGACCGATCAGCGCCGAGCTGTTGCGCGCCAACGAGTCGCTGATCTCCGCCACCAACGGCAGGCAGCTTTCGACGTTGATCGCATTGCCCAGCCGTGCCTCGCTGAACAGTTCGGTGATCGCCTTCTTCGAACGGTTGAGCACACGGGCAGCACGCTGCAGTTCATCACGCGCACTGCAGCGCGCCACGACCGGAGCGGTCGGCGCTTCAGGCGGAGGAGCCGAGGCCGGCGTCGTGGACAGCACCACCGCCGGATCGACGACATCGAGGCCCTTGCTGGTATCGATCCAAACGGCCGTCAGCCCGCTCTGGCGCAGACGCTGCACATCTTCAGGATCGTCGAGGATGAACTTATTTTTCCAGAACGGATGCGAAAGCCAGCTGCCTTCGAATGCGTGGAGATACATGCCTAAACGCACCGCATCGGCAGGAATTTTCTTCAGCATGGGCGCCTCTAGACGACAGTACGCAACGGTAGGTAGAGCTGATCTCGCTGTAACCTGTCGTCCCTGCTAGCCGGTCAACATCTCGGACGACACGGCATTATCGTGCCACCATTCAACCAGGCCTGTACATTACCCAAAAGATGTACAGGTATTGGAATCCAACGTGTGCCGCGCTTTACCATGCGACTCCACTATCGCGAGCCGACCATGCCAGCCCAGACCAGCCGCTACCGCGTCGCCCTGATCACCTCGCTTATTCTGGCCGGGCTACTGCTGAGCATGTATTGGGCCGGGCGCATCGCCGAGCAACGTGCCTGGACCGAGCGCAGCCAGGAGGCCGCTGGCCAGCTCGAGTTATATGCCCAAGCGATCCACACCCAGGTGCAACGCTTCCGCTCGGTGCCCGCGCTGCTGGCGCTCGACAGTGACATTCAGGCGCTGCTGAACAACCCCAGCGACCAAGCCCTGCGTGAGCAGCTCAATCATCGACTGGAGGAGCAGAATCAGGCCGCAGGCTCGTCGGTGCTGTACCTGCTCGACCGCCATGGCGAAACCCTGGCGGCCAGCAACTGGCGCGACTGGAGCAGCTTCGTCGGTAACAACTACGCCTTCCGGCCCTATTTCATCGATGCGGTGGCCAACGACTCGGGCCGCTACTTCGCCGTCGGCGTGACCACCGGCATCCCCGGCTATTTCCTCTCCAGCTCGGTCAAGAATGCCAACGGCGAAGTGATCGGCGTGCTGGTGGTCAAGCTCGAACTTGAAGACATGCAGCGCGAATGGGTCGGGCAGTCCGGCATCCTGCTGATCTCCGACTCGCTGGACATCGTCATCCTGACCAACCGTCCGGCCTGGCGCTTCCGTTACCTGCGCCCGCTCAGCGACGCCGTGCGCGACCGCCTCGTCGCGGTCCGCCGCTACGCCGAACAGAACCTGCAGCCGCTGGCCAGCCAAAGCCTGCAGCGTATCGCCGATAACAGCGAGCGGCGCCTGGTCGACGGGCCCGATGGCCGCCGCGACTACCTCTGGCAACGCTTGGCGCTGCCGGAGGAAGACTGGACCCTGCACCTGTTGCAGGAGCCGCAACTGGTGGCCGCCAACGTCCGCAGCTATCGCCTGGCCGCGGCGGGCGTCTGGATGACGCTCGCGTTTCTGCTCTTGTACCTGGCCCAGCGGCGCAAGACCCTGCGTGTGGAGCGCCGCAGCCGCAACGAGCTGGAGCGTTTGGTAGAGGAACGCACCCGCGAGCTGAACACGGCACAGGATGAACTGGTGCATGCCGCGCGCATGGCCGCGCTGGGGCAGATGTCAGCCGCCCTCGCCCACGAAATCAACCAGCCACTGACCGCCCTGCGCATGCAACTGGCCAGCCAGCGGTTGCTGCTGGACAGCGGCCGCACCGACGCCGTGCGCGAAGGCATCGGCCAGGTCGAAGGCCTGCTCGAACGCATGGCCGCGCTGACCAGTCACCTGAAGACCTTCGCGCGCAAGAGCCCCGCCGGGCTGCGCCAACAATTGAGCCTGGCCGAGGTACTGGACCAGGCGCTGCAATTGCTCGGCCCGCGCATTCGCAGCGAAGGCGTCGAGGTGATCTGTCAGGTGCCGTCAGAGGCCTGGGTCAATGGCGATGCAATTCGCCTGGAGCAGGTGCTGATCAACCTGCTGACCAACGCGCTGGACGCCATGTGCAATGCCGAGACCAAAACGCTGCGCATCCTCTGCCAGCCACAGGGCGACGGCTGGACGCTGAGTGTCGCCGACAGCGGTGGTGGCATCGCTGACGAGCATCTGGATCAGGTCTTCGAGCCGTTCTTCACCACCAAACCGGTCGGCCACGGGCTCGGCCTCGGCCTTGCCGTCTCCTACGGCATCGTGCGCGATCTTGGCGGCAGCCTCAGCGTGCACAACGATGCGCAGGGCGCGGTATTCGAGCTGCATCTGCCGGCGGCCGAATCGCACGGCGACGAGTAGACTGGCCACTCACAGGAGGAGTGAAGCATGAGCGGTCAGGTGATCTTCATCGATGACGAAGCGGCGATTCGCCAGGCGGTGCAGCAGTGGCTGGAGCTGTCGGGCTTCAGTGTGCGTACCTGCGCACGCGCCCAGGAAGCCCTGGCCATCGTCGACCGGGGCTTTCCCGGTGTGCTGATCAGCGATGTGCGCATGCCGGACCTGGACGGCCTTGGCCTGCTGGAGAAGCTGGTGGCGGTGGACCCGGAGCTGCCGGTGATCATGGTGACCGGCCACGGCGATGTGCCGATGGCGGTCCAGGCGCTGCGCCAGGGCGCCTACGACTTCATCGAGAAACCCTTCACCCCGGAGCGCCTGCTCGACAGTGTCCGTCGCGCCCAGGATAAGCGCCGGCTGGTCTGCGAGAACCGGCAGTTGCGGGAACAGTTCACCCGCAAAGGCCGCATCGAGTCGATGCTGCTGGGCGTCTCGCGGACCATGGAGAACCTTCGCCGCCAGGTGTTGGAGCTGGCGGGCACGGACGTCAACGTGCTGATTCGCGGCGACACCGGTAGCGGCAAGGAGCAGGTTGCGCGCTGCCTGCATGATTTCAGCCCGCGGGCGCGCAACCCCTTCGTCGCGCTCAATTGCGCGGCGATTCCGGAAACCATCTTCGAAAGCGAGCTATTCGGCCACGAGAGCGGCGCGTTCACCGGCGCCCAGGGCAAACGCATCGGCCGCATCGAGCACGCCCACGGCGGCACCCTGTTTCTCGACGAGATCGAGAGCATGCCGCTGGCCCAGCAGGTCAAGCTGCTGCGCGTCCTGCAGGAAAAAACGCTGGAACGGCTGGGCTCGAACCGCAGCATCGAGGTCGACCTGCGAGTGATCAGCGCGTCCAAGCCGGACCTGCTGGAAGAGGTGCGTGGTGGGCGCTTCCGTGAGGATCTGTTGTACCGCCTGAACGTCGCCGAACTGCACATCCCGCCGCTGCGTGATCGCCGCGAGGACATTCCCCTGTTGTTCGATCACTTTGCCACCCAGGCCGCACAACGCCACGGCCGCGATCCGGTCCCGGCCAGCCCGGCTGAACTGGCGCAGCTGCTGACCCACGACTGGCCAGGCAACGTGCGCGAACTGATCAACGCCGCCGAGCGCCACGCCCTGGGCCTGACGCCACCTCCACCCGCCACGCCCCCGACAGCCATCACCGGCACGTCACTGGCCGACCAGATGGAAGCCTTCGAAGCCCAGTGCCTGCACAGCGCCCTGCAACAGCACAAAGGCAACATCAGCGAAGTCATGGCGCAACTGCAGCTGCCCCGCCGCACCCTCAACGAAAAGATGCAACGCCACGGGCTGAGCCGCAGCGATTACCTGCCCGCCGGCGCTGCAGAGGGTTGAGCAGTTGCCAAGGGAACCGGGATCGGGGCCGATCAGCCTGCATGCTTTTGTAGAAGCCAAGGCACGCCGAGCCGTTGCTGGCCATCCCGTCGCACCGTGCAGCAGCGGATCGCGAGCAAAGCTCGCTCCTACGATAAGCGGGCCCTGAGGTGCAGCGACAGCAAGCGGAAAGCGATCAGTACAGGGCAGTTGATCGCGGCCATAACCTCGACTCCGCTGACTATCCCTACCCCGGAAACTGCCCTCACCTACACCCTGTACGGCAATTCGGGTCTCGTCGTGAAGGCCGGTGAAGCGACTAGACCCGAGGAAGGAGCTGAAGATGCGCTCTCCGGCAAGGTCACACCCGTAGAAGCGAGCTTGCTCGCGAATCCTTAGTACACCTTGGGGAGGCCCGCTTCGCCAGCAAGCTGGCTCCTACGAAAGCTTGTGCGAATGTGGCCTTGAGCCGGGTGCAGACATGCTTCGTGCGCTGCAACGGTACTCGCAGAAAGCCGTCGGGGTGACTAACTCCGCGCGGACGCGCAGCAATTCCTTGTAGGAGCGAGCTTGCTCGCGATCGCCTTCAAGCCTCCCGCGGCCCGATATCCAGCTCATTGAGCCGCTGCTGCAAAAAGCGCTTTTCCGGCTCCAGCTGAGCCAAGGCCAACGCGGTTCGGTAGGCCTCGCGGGCCTCGTCCAAGCGGCCCAGTTGGCGACAGAAGTCAGCGCGGGCGGCGTGCAGCAGGTGGTAGTCACGCAGTTCGCCGCGGGCCAGCAAGCTGTCGATCGCGGCCAGCCCGACCGCGGCACCGTCACGCATCGCCAGCGCCACCGCGCGGTTGAGCTCGATGACCGGCGACGGGCTGATGCGCAGCAACAGGTCATAGAGCCCGACAATCTGCGCCCAATCAGTCTCAGCAGAAGATGCGGCCTCGGCGTGTACGGCGACGATGGCGGCCTGCACGGTATAAGGGCCAAAGCGCCTGGAGGCGAGCGCTCGCTCAACCAGCGCGGCACCTTCGGCGATCTGCACCTGATTCCAGCGGCTGCGGTCCTGCTCGTCGAGGCGCACCAGCTCGCCGGCCTCATCGGTACGCGCGGCGCGACGCGAGTCGTGCAGCAGCATCAGCGCCAGCAACCCCATCAGCTCGGGGTCCGGCAACAGTTCGAGCAGCAGACGACCGAGACGAATGGCCTCCGCGCTGAGGTCTGCACGGGTCAGCTCGCTGCCGCTGGAGGCGGAATAGCCTTCGTTGAAGACCAGATAGATCACCCGCAACACGTTATCCAGCCGAGCCGGCAGCTCTTCGCGTGTGGGCACCCGGTAGGGAATGCCCGCATCGCGGATCTTTTGCTTGGCGCGGACGATGCGCTGGGCAATGGTGCTAGGTGAGGCGAAAAAGGCTCGGGCGATCTCTTCGGTCTTGAGATCGCAGACCTCACGCAGCGTCAGCGCCACCTGCGCATCGGCCGGTAACGCCGGGTGGCAGCAGGTGAAGATCAGTCGCAGGCGATCGTCTTCGAGGTCTTCACGCTCCCATTCGGGTTCTTCATGGCTGTCCAGCTGATCGGCCAGCAGGCTCAGCGATGCATCGAAACGTGCCCGCCGGCGCAGCCCGTCGATAGCCTTGAAGCGACCCGCCGAGACCAGCCAGGCACGGGGATTGGACGGCAAACCATCATGCGGCCACTGCTGCACCGCCGCGATAAAGGCGTCGTGCAAGGCTTCTTCGGCCAGTTCGAAATCACCCAACAAACGAATCAGCGTCGCCAACACCCGCCGCGATTGAGTGCGGTAAAGAATGTCGATTTCGGCCAGAGTCGGCCTGTTACCGACATGATCGGTTGGTGTCGGCCTGCCCCGCTCAGGCATCGATTAACGATCAGGTAACTGGCGCAACGGGCGAACTTCGATACTGCCCAGTTGCGCGGGCGGGATCTTTGCCGCCAAGCGCAGGGCCTCATCCAGGTCCTGCGCTTCGAGCAGATAGAAGCCCGCCAGCTGCTCGCGGGTTTCGGCGAACGGGCCGTCGACGACCGAAACCGCGCCCTCGCGGACCCGCACCGTTTTGGCGGTACGCACCGACTGCAAAGGCTCGCCCGCAATGAAGTGGCCGCTCTCTTTCAGGCGATCACCATTGGCAATGCATTGCTCGACCAGCGCCGCCCACTGCTCGTCAGTCATCGAATCCACGCGCTGCTCGTCGTAATAGACCAGACACAGGTATTTCATTTCATTCTCCGATGGCGCCCGTCGGCTGCCACCCTGGCAGCCGCGACGGAACGAAGGGTCGATCAGCCGGCTACGCCAGCCTGTGGTTCGGGTTCGATGCCGAAATTGACTTGGCCGCTGGCCATGTCGAATGGCATCGAGAAATGCTCATGGACGACCTTCCAGTCGCCCTCCTGACGACGCCAGCAGCGGCTGCCGCGCATCCATCCGGACTGCATGTCACCTTTTTCATCGGTGCCTCCGCAGTGGCTCAGGAAATGACTATAGGCCAGGTCGCCGCTGACGTTGATCTCGAGCTCACTGATGTCGAAAAAGCCTTCGCCTTGGCAAAAATCGAAGCAGCTTTGCCAGTGTTGGCGGTACGCCTCGGCGCTTTTGAATTGCAGCGGGCCAACCGCATCGAAGGCTCGTACGTCTGCGGCGTACTGGGCCATGATGGTGTCCAGATCCTTGCGCACGGTGGCCTGCTGGAAGGTTTCGGTGAGTTGGCGGATCCGGGCTTCGTCCTGCGTTTGGGTAAGGTTGTTCATGTCGTAATCCTCGGGGTCGATGGTTCGGGCCGATCACAGTCGTTGGCACTCAAGGCGGCGCTCGCGCCTCCAGCGCATGCACCTCGACGCAACCCAACCGCGCCGATGGCAGGCGGGATGCCAGACGGATCGCGCCGTTAAGGTCCTGGGTCTCGAACAGATAGATGGCCGCGGGCTGCTCGTACCCCTCGCGCACTGGCCCGTCGTGCAGAAGCAGGCGGTCGCCTTGTCGGCGCACCGTGGTGGTGCTCGACACCGGCTGCAGGGCTTCGCCGACGACCAGCTCGCCGCTGTGCCGCAGCTGCGCGTGGTACTCGCAACATTCGGCATCGAGCGCGGCGTAAACGCCTGGTGGCAGTGCCGCCACGGCGTCTTCGTTCAGGTAGACCAGGCACAGATAGCGCATCGCAGCTTCCTCGGGAGCGGCTTCTCTTGTGTACTGGTCGTCTGGCCGTGCCGGAAATCGACAGCTTGCTGAAAAAACTCAGCCCTTGAGGATCGCCTCGAGCTGCTCGAAGGTATAGGGCTTGCCCAACGAGCGTGCCGGAATGCCGGTTTCCACCGCACCTTCGCCAGAGAGCAACACGACCTGCAACTTCGGCTGTTCTTGCAAGGCGAGCCTGGCAAACTCGGGGCCGGACATGCCTGGGAGGTTCACGTCGACCAACAGGTACTCAAAGTGCTTCTCGCGCAGGGCTGGTAGTGCTGCTTCGGCCGAAGGAAAGCCCTCTGCGGTCAGCCCCAGCTCCTGAACCATCTCGCAGGTCAGGGCTAGCAACTGCAGCTGGTCTTCGACCACCAATACCGCTGGCCGCACCGCTTCGGGAGGTAGCGCCGGGGCCTGTCGAGATGCCAGCAATTGCCGCAGTTTGCGCGCCAGCTCTTCCTGCCGGTACGGCTTGCTCACCAGCTCGACGCCGGTATCGAGCTTGCCGCCGTGGACGATGGCGTTACGCGTGTAGCCGGAGGTAAAGAGAACAGCGATATCGGGCAGCAAGAGCTTGGCCTGTCGTGCCAGCTCAGTCGTGCTGAGCGCGCCGGGCATGACCACGTCGGTGAACAAAACATCGATGCGCAGGCCACTTTGCAGGATGCTCAGGGCACTCTGCGCGTCGCTGGCCCGCAGCACCTGATAGCCGAGCCCATTGAGCAGCTCGACTACTGTGCCCTGCACCGCCAGGTCATCCTCGACCACCAAAATGGTTTCGTCGCCACCCACAGCCGGCCCGACCGGCAGTGGCACGGCTAAGAATTCCGGCTGTTCGGTTCGCGGCAGATACAGCTTTACTGTGGTGCCGCTGCCGGGCTCGCTGTAGATCCGTATGTGCCCGCCACTCTGCTTGGCAAACCCGTAAGCCATGCTGAGGCCGAGGCCGGTGCCCTCGCCCTCGGGCTTGGTGGTGTAGAAGGGTTCGAACGCATGCTCGAGGGTTTGCGCCGACATGCCCGAACCGGTATCGGACACGGCCAGCAGCACGTACTGTCCGGGCTCGACATCGATTTGGGTCTGGGTATACAGCTCGTCAAGCATCGCGTTGCTCAGTTCCAGCGTCAGCTTGCCGCTGGCCTGCATCGCATCGCGCGCGTTGATCGCCAGGTTGAGCACGACGTTTTCAAGCTGGTGCGGGTCCACCATGGTGGTCCACAGCCCGCCGGAAATGACCGTCTCGATCTCGATCGCCTCGCCAAGTGCCTGGCGCAGCAGTGCATCCATGTTGCGCAACAGACGGGCCAGATGCGTGGGCACCGGACGCAAAGGCTGTTTGCGGGCAAAGGCAAGCAACTCCGCCGCCAGCTTGGCACCCCGGTCGACTGCGCCGGTCGCTGCATCGAGCCGACCGGTACCAAGGCGATTGCCGCTCAGCAGCGGACGCAACAGCTGTAGATTGCCGCTGACGACCTGAAGCACGTTATTGAAATCATGGGCCACACCCCCGGTCAGCTTGCCGATAGCTTCCAATTTCTGTGACTGGTAGAGCGCGTGACGGCTCTGCTCCAGCTCCCGGGTCCGTTCGTCCACCAGCGCTTGCAGGTCCTCTTGTGAGCGCTGCAGCGCCAGCTGCGCCAGTACCTGCTGAGTTACATCATGGCCCTGACAGAAAACGCCAGTGAGCTGATCCTGCTCGGACAGCACCGGCTGGAAGACGAAATCGACATAGCCTCTGCGCGGCTGCTCTTCGCCAGCACGAGTGACCAATATTGGCGTGCCGCGACCCACGTAGGGCCGCCTGGTGATGTAGACCCGTTGCAACAGGCTGCCAACGTCCTGTCCCTCAATCTGAGGAAACACGACTGCAGCGGGCAGGCCGATCACGTCACGTAACCCAACGAGCTGGTGAAACGAGCGATTGGCGATTTCAACAACGTGCTGCGGACCCTGAGTGATGGCGATGAAGCCGGGCGCCTGTTCAAACAGCCGATGCAGGTGCTGGCGCTCCTCGCTCAGCTGACGCCCCCGCTCTGCGTTGGCGCGGCGTTCCGCGGCCAGTGCCGTAATGTCGCGGATAGTCAGGGACGCGCCCACGGCCAAACCATCGCCACCACTCACTGCCGAGACGTTGACCTCGAGGGCCAGCTCGACTTCCCCGACTACGCAGCTGCATTCATGGCTTTGCGTACCGCTACCCGACAACACCTGGCGCACCGCGGTTACCAGCACTTCCGACCAGAACGGCAGCTGCTCGGCCTGCCGCCCGACCGTGTCACGAGCAGAGAGCCGGAACAACTCGCAAGCGCCAGCGCTCCAGTACAACACCTCAAGCGTGGTATCTAGCCCGACAATGGCATCACGGGCGGCGTCGATGATGTTGTGCACGTAGTAATCGGCGTTTAGCCGACGCTGCGATATGCCTTCGAACTCCGTACGGATTTTTGCAATCGTCGCATTGGCACGGTCCAGCGTGGTTCGCAGCTTGCTACGCCGCCGCCCCGCGTTCAGCGAGCGAGCCACCTCACGGGCGAGCTGGTCACGCTCCATCTCGGCGATGGACCAGTGCGTCCCAATGAGCGGTGCGATACCGAACGACTGACGAAGCGTATCGACGCCGCCCGGCAGGCAGAGAAAAATCAGCTCGCATTGCGGCCATCGCTTGCGCACCGCGCGGGCCAGCGACAACGTCTTGCCAAGCCCAGGTGCCAGAAGCACCAGCGAGGGTTCATCTTCTGTCTGGAGCCGCTCGCTTAATGATGATTGGTCAAGGATATCCAGCCGTAATTGCTGCGCTACCGCAATGTCTTCAAGCATGCGGCGCGGTGCTTCCTGATTTGCCACGGCGGTGAGCAAGAGCAGCGATTGCACGGCCTCGGTCCTCTTCAAAGCAGTGGCAGGCCGAGCAAGCTACGGCCTGCCCAGAGTTTCAACAAATCGGTCGTAGGACTCATGATGTGAGCGGCACGGGCGTCACGCAGCATTTGGCCGATGCGGCTGTTCTCCCGGTACGCAGCTCCACCACAGAGCGTCATCGCCTCATTGGTGACTCGCACCACCGTGTCACCGGCGTCAGCCTTGCAGGAGAGGATGAACGGCAGCGCCTCGGGATGGTTCATGTCGCCGCGCCGACTCGCCTCGCGAATCAGCGCACGGGTCTTCTCAACCGCCATCCACATTTCGGCGTAACGCGTCTGCATCGATTCGATATCGCGCAGCGACTCGCCCGAATGGGTATAGCGCCGCGCCCGCAAGTGCTCACCGGTAACGTCGAGCGCAGCCTGAGCCAGGCCGAGATAGGTGCCGGCCATGGCCATCAGAAAGAACGGCGCGACTACCTCAAAGACATACCAGACCTGGTCGCCCTCTTCTCCGAGCAGATTTTCGTGCCTCACCTGCACCCGATCCAGATGCAGCGGACGCGATGAGTTGCCGCGCATGCCGAAACCCCGCCAGGGATCGAGCCAGTTCATGCCAGCGCTGTCGGAATCGACGATCAGGCAGCTGAAGTCGCCAGCATCACTGTCCGAACTCGCGACCGAGGAAACAACATAAGAGTCGGCGTGTCCGCCATTGGTGACGAACTGCTTGGTGCCGTCGACGAGAAAATGCTGGCCGGTATCCTCGATTCGGGTCTGGGGTACGTAGAAATGCGCACCGGAACCATGCTCGGACAGCGCCAGCGTGGTGATGTGACGCCCTTCAGCGATGGCCCGCAGATAGTGCTCCTGCTGGAACTCGGTAGCCTTGGCGGCGATAACCGCCGTGCCCACGCAATGCATGCCGAAACATAGCGCAGACGACGGACAAGCCCGCCCGATGGCTTCGGTAATCACGCTCAGCCCCAGTAGTCCTTGGCCATGGCCGCCGAGCGCGGCTGGAACCATCAGCCCCAGCAGCCCTGCTTCGCCAAGCGCCTTCATCGAATGGGCTGGCCACTGCGCGGCTTGGTCCACCTGAGAAGAGCGCGGCGCGGTTTCGGCTTCAACGACGGCGGCCGTGCGTTCCTGGAGCGACTGAAGGTAAGCAGGTAGTTCCATGAGAGATAAGCCACGCTGATGAGAGTCAGTGCCCGGAAGGGTTCGGGATGAAGTCTGGTGGGATTGGCCCTTTCATAATGCCCGAGCTTTTCTCTTGGGCAATGGTCTAGTCAGAGAAATGACACAGATCGCCCTACGCAGTTCGGCAGAGAGCTTCACAACGTACCGCCAGTAAGTTGGTCAAAGACGATCCACAGGCAAGAACGGCTCCCAGCCACGCGCCGCCATCAAAAGGATGCAGGCATGCACGAACCACGCACCTTTCGCCACGGCATAGCCGCGGCACTCCTAGCCATTTGTACCAGCGGAGCAGCGGCCCCCATGCATCAGATGTTGATCGGTAGCTACACCAGCGAAGGAAACAGCGAAGGAATTTATCGCATGCAGTTCGATGCCGAAAGCGGCCAGATCGAACCGCAACCGCTACAGGTCGTACGGACCCACAACCCGTCCTGGTTGACGCTGGATCTCAACCGCAACCGGCTCTACGCGGTGAACGAGAACGGGCCGGGCCATCCTGATCCGGTGGGTCGGGTCAGCGCATTCATCCTGGCGCCGACCAGTGGCAAGCTGTCGGTTCTGGAGCAGCAGATCACCCTGGGCGACGAACCCACCCACCTGAGCCAGAGCCGCGACGGGCGTTATCTATTCGTCTCCAACTACGGGTCGCGCGCAAATCCGGGTGGCAGCCTCGCGGTGGTCCCGCTAGCCAAGGATGGGACGCTTTTGCCGGTCACCCAGATCGCGACCCACAAGGCCAGCGAAGTGCACCCGGAACGCCAGCAATCGCCTCACGTACACTCTGCGGTGATGTCGCCCAACGGCAAGACGCTGTTCGTCAGCGACCTGGGCGCCGACAAGATCTTCGTCTATCGCTACGACCCGACCAACGCCGAGCGCCCGTTGTCGCCAGCCGACCCGGCCTTCATCAGCCTGCCGGACGGCAGCGGCCCGCGTCACCTGGTGTTCAGCCCGGATGGCAGCCAGGCCTACGCGACGCTGGAGCTGAGCGCTCAGATTGCGCGCTTCGATCATGTCGATGGCAGCCTGGTGCAGCGTCAACTGGTCGATCTAGCCGCTGGGGGCGATGTCAGCCTGCACTCGCCCGGCGCCATTCATCCTTCACCGGACGGTCGCTTTCTCTACGTCAGTGACCGCGCCGAAAAGAACCGCATCATGGTTTACGCCATCGAGGAGAACGACAATCTGCGCGAGATCCAGCAGCGCGACAGTGAGGGCCGCGAGCCGCGGGAGTTCGCCATCGATCCGAGCGGCCAGTTCATGATCATTGCCAACCAGAAGAGTGATGCACTGGTGATCGTCCAGCGCGACCCCGACAGCGGCAAGCTGGGCGATACCGTGCAGACGTTGCCGATGGGGCGACCTTCGGATGTGAAATTCATCGATCGAACCGAGCCGTAAGCAAGGCAGGCTCGGCGCAGGATCGATCAGGAGAGCAGACTGACCACCGCGAAGCGGCTGATGGTCGCCTGGGCCACCACCGTCTGGGTGACCGCCGCGTAGCTGGAGGGGCTGCGCTGCATCAGGTTGAACACTGAGCGGGAGAAGTCCATCGCCCACTGCTTCTCGTCGGCATGAGCCTGACGGGCGAGAAACTCGCGAATTTCCTGCTGGCGGTTGCTCAGCTGCTCGCGCAGCGAGGTGACCTTGTCGAGCCCGGCCACCACCGAGTCAAGCAGGCGGCGCAGTTCGCGGAAGGAATCGAGCTGCAGCTCTTCAGGGAAGCTCAGCAGCTGCTCGTCCTCGCTCTGCACGCGGACGTATCGGCCTTTGTCGAACAGCTTGCCTTCGCCCTGCACCGCCAGCTGGTCCTTGAGCTTTTGCCAGTCGCCTTCGCGGGCGGAAAACTTCAGCTCGCCGTTCTGATCCAGTTCGGCGCGGATACCGGCCTGGCCCAGGCTGCCATTGAAGCGGCGCAGAATCTGCTCGTCGCTCATCTCATCGTCGAGCACCACGGCCACCGGCTCGGCCAGTTGGCGACCGCCGCTGAACAGCAGTGTCTCGCGGCCTGACTGGCGAATCTTTTCCAGCGACTCCAGCCCTTGCAAGCTGAAGCGGCTGCGCACCGGCTCGGTCAGGCGCAGTTTGAGATTGGCGTCCAGAGAATTGCCGGAGCGTTTGCTGCGCTCTTTGAGCAACTCACCCACCTGCTGCACGGTCTGGCGAATGCTTTCCTCGCCGTTGGGCTGCGGCGAGCTGATCTGGCGACTGAGGTTCAGCTTGAGCTGCGACAGACGCGTCTGCAGATCGCCCAGGTAGCTGTCGGCCGACTGCATCGAGGACAGTTGCTGATTGAGCTGCAGGCTGAAGCTGGTGTTCTTGCTGGGGGCCGTCTCGGTGTGCGGCGTGTCAACCGGCGTACCGGCCCGCAGCGGCGCAGGCGCATCCCGCAGCAGCGCCTCGCGGCGTTCCTGTGGGTTGATTGCGGAAACAGCGGGGAGCTGCTTGCCAATCTTCATTCACGCTACCTCGGTCAGAGCATGCCGAACAGCGACAGCCCGTTGATCTTCAAATAGGTTTTCTGCGTCGCCTGCAGCGACAGCTGATAGTTGTTCAGGTCGATGCTGGCCGAGGCGTAGTCAAGCTGCGACAGCTCGCCATCGATTTTCTGGTTCACCAACGAGACATCCTCGTTGCTGCTTGAGAGCAACGTCAGGGTGTTCTGCCGCCCGCCCAACTCCGAGACCGCACCGAGCAGGTCGCCGTGAGTCTTGTCGAGGCTGTTGAGCGTAGCGCTGATCGAAGCCTGTACTGCCGGATCGTTGGCATCCAGTGCCGGGTCGGCGAGCATTTTGACCAGCGCGTTGAGGTCGTTGAGCATGCCGACGCCGCCACCGAAGACCTGCGCGGCGGTGACATTCTCCTCGACCAGTACGCCATTGGCGACTGCCGCCTGGCGGTATTGATCGTTGCCGGTCAGCTGGTAGCTCTGGGTGGCGGCATCGAAGGTAATGGCCGGCCGGTCGCTGAGGGTGCCGGAGAACAGATAACGACCTTCCTCGTCGCGCACGTTGGCGAAGCTGACGATGGTCCGTTCCAGATTGCCCATCTCATTGGCGATGGCGGCCAGGTCTTCGCTGGTGTTGCTGCCGTTGGCGGCCCACAGCAGCAGGTCGCGCACGTTGAGCATGGTGTCAGACGCTGCCTTGAGGTTGGCTTCCTGCTTGGACAGGTTGCCGGACACGTTGGCAATGTTGGTGCGGTACTGGGTCAGCGTCGCTTCCTCGCGCTGGATGCGCAGCACGCGCACGGCGGAGATCGGGTCATCCGAGGGCATCAGCATGCGCTCGCCGGTGGCCATCTGCTGCATCAGCTTGCCGAGCTTCTCGGAGCTGGTGTTCATCGAGCCGTGCATCATGGCGGTGATTTGGGCGTTGGAGATGCGCATGGTGTCTTTCTCGTCAGTCGAGTCGGCTTGCGCCAGCTCAGAACATCGCCAGTACGGCGTTGAACAGATCGTTGGATGTGCTGATGACTTTCATGTTGGCTTGGTAGGCCTGCTCGTAGGCCATGAGGTTGACGGCCTCCTCGTCCAGGTTGACCGCACTGACGCTGTCGCGCTGGGCCTGAGCCTGCTCGGCTACCGTGGTCGCGGCGCGCAAATCCGCCTGGTTCTGCCGGCTGGCACTGGCAACGCGGCCAACCAGGCCGGCGTAGGCGTCGTTGAGCGGTACGGTGTTGCCGGCGACCGTGACACCCGCTGATTTGAGTTCAAGCATGGTGAGCAGGGTCTTGTTGTTACCCACCTCGCCTGCCGTGCCGGAAAACGCCAGTTCCGAGGCGCCCAGCGCGTTGACCGCCAGCATCCCGCTGGTGCTGCCCGCGTTGTAGCTGAACAGCGGCTGGCCCGGGTTGCCGTTGAGGTCGAAGCCACCGGCGAGGGCGTCGTTGACCATGGTCGCCACGGCCGAGGCCATGTCGTGCAAATCCTGCTGGGCCGGGCGCAGCGCGCCGTATTCCATGTCGTAGAGACCGCCGAGCGAGCCGCCGATACCCTGCTGGTTGAGCGGAAAGGTGGTCTTGGCAAAGACCAGCGTCATCTCCTGCTCACCGGCGAGGTTGGCATTGACCTTCAACTGCCCCGCCGTCGCACCGGCAACCAGTGGCTGACCGTTAGCCAGCGAGACATTCAGAGTGCCATCAGCGGCTTCTTGCACGCGGATGCCGGCGTATTGGCTAAGGTCCTTGACCAGGTTGTCGCGGTAATCCCGCAGGGTCGCGGTATCACGGCCCGAGGATTCCATCTCACGGATCTGTGCGTTCAACTCGGCGATGTTGCCGGACAGCCCGTTGATTTCGCTGGTCATGGCCACGCGCTGGCCCTGCAGGGCGTTGAGCTGGGTGCCGATGTTGCTGTTCAGCCCGTTGAAGCGCTGCGCCAACTGCTTCGACTCGCCGATGATCTGCTGGCGCAGGGCGATGGATTCGGGGGTGGAACTGGCTTCGCTGAGGGCGGCGAAGAAGTTGTCCAGGCCAACGCTGACGCTCGAGCCTTCGCTGTCGATCAGGCCTTCGAGAGCGGTGAGGTATTGCTGGCTGGTGTTGAAGTAGTTCTCGTCGGTGCCGGCGCGCCAGAGCTGCTGATTCTGGAAGTCGTTGGACAGACGCCGGATGCTGCTGACCTGTACGCCACCACCGATGCTGACCGAGGTCTGCCCGCCCACCGACTTCATGTCTGGCGTCAGACGGCTGAAGCCCGGCGTGTTGACGTTGGCGATGTTCTGCCCGGTCGCCGAGAGGGCGATCTGCGAGGCGCGAACGCCGCTGTAGCCAATTTGACCAAGAATACTCACGACACGACTTCCTTCGGCTCGATCCGGATCGGTTGCGCGAACGCCACCGAGAGGCGGGCGCCAGCAACAACACTGTGCCCAGTAGAAAGAGCGACCGAATCGCCAGCGGAATTAAGCGGCGACGGCACAACAGGCGGAACGGCTTGCAGCTGCGCACGCGGTTCGGCCTGCCGAGGCGCGGCGGCGCTCAGATCGTTGAGGATGTTGCGGGTGTAGTTACGGGTCTCTGCAAAAGGGATCTTCTGCACCCAGGCGCCGGTGCCGATCTCGCCCTTGCGGGGGTCGCCGTGGCTCTTCAGCCACTCGTCTACCCGCCCGGGACCGGCGTTATAGGCGGCCAGCGCCAGCGCCTGATGGCCGTCGTAGCGGTCGAGCATCTTGTTCAGGTAGGCGCTGCCGAGGCGCTTGTTGTATTCCGCATCGGTGGTCAGCCGCGCTTCACTGAACGGCAAGCCCAACTCGGCCGCCATGTCCCGTGCGGTGCCGGGCATCAACTGCATCAGGCCACGCGCGCCCTTGGGCGAGACGGCAGCGATGTTGCCGCTGGACTCATGCTTGATCACGCTGTCGACCAGCGACTTGAAGCCGGCCTTGCCGCTTTCCCAAGCACTGTCCAGCGCATCGACGCCTCGCTGCCAGGTGCCACGCAGCGCATGCAAGCCGCCACCCTGCAAACCGCTGCCAGCGTGACCGGCCAGGGCAGTCGGCGCGGGCGCGCTGCCGGCTTCACCACTCAGCTGCTGCACCAGCATGTCGGCGATCCCCGTCTGGCGCTTGCCGGCCAGGGTGTCGGCGAGCACTTCGTCATAGAAGTCGCGCATGGTATCCAGCTCGCGGCTGCGCATCGGGTTGCCGGCACCGAGCACGTCGCCGGCCTTGCGCATCTGCTTGAGGATCTGCTGCAGGAACATCGCCTCGAACTGTTCGGCAACGACTTCCAGCTGCTGGCGCCGGGCCGCGGTCGGGCCGTCCTGGCGGTTGCGCAGGGTGTTGAGGTGCTGGGGGAGGGATACGATGCTCATCCGACAAAAAACCTATTCAATCTGCTGCGCGTCAGGCCTGCTTCATCAGAAGCAGGCGCTTGTTACATCACGATCAATTCAGCGTTCAGTGCGCCGGCACGTTCCAGCGACTGCAGGATGCTCATCACGTCGTCGGGTGTGGCGCCAAGACTGTTGATGGTGCTGATGATGCTTTCCAGGCTGGCACCCTCGGGCCACTTGAACATGGCCTTGCGGTCCTGCTCGATGGCGACGTCCGACTGCGGCGTAACCACGGTTTCGCCGCCCGCGAATGCGTTTGGCTGGCTGACCTGGGGATTCTCGCTGATGGTCACGGTCAGGCTGCCGTGGGCCACCGCCGCGGCTTTGACCCGCACACCCTGACCGACCACGACAGTGCCGGTGCGGCTGTTGAAGACCACTTTCGGCCGGGTGCGGCCCTCTTCCACTTCAAGGCGTTCGAGCATGGCCATGAAGCTCATGCGCTGGGTGCTGGTAAGGGGCGCACGGATCGACACCTTGGTAGCGTTGAGCGCCGTGGCGGTGCCTTTACCGAAATAGGCATCCACCGCGTCGACCACACGGGTGACGGTCTGGAAGCTCGGCTGGCGGACGTTGAGCATCACTTCCGGGCGTTCGGTGAAGTCGCTGGGAATCATCCGCTCGACCGTCGCACCGTTGGGGATCAGGCCGCTGTTGGAGGTGTTGATGGAAACCTTGGAGCCGTCTGCACCTTCGGCGTTGACGCCCCCGACGATTACCGCACCCTGAGCCAGGGCATAGATCTCACCGTCGACGCCCTGCAGCGGGGTCATCAGCAGTTGGCCGCCGCGCAGGCTCTTGGCGTCGCCCAGCGAGGAGACGGTGACATCCACCGTCTGGCCGGCGCTGTAGGACGGCGGGACCGTCGCGGTGATGGTCACCGCGGCGACGTTCTTCAGCTTCGGGTCGACGTTCGGCGGCAGGTTCACGCCGAACTGCTTGATCATGTTCGTCACCGACTGGCTGGTGAATTTGACCTGATTCTTGTCGCCGGTACCGTCGAGGCCCACGACCAGGCCGTAGCCGATCAGCTGGTTGCCACGAATGCCCTCGACATCCACCAGGTCCATCAACGGCACGGCCTGGGCCGGCAGTTGCCACAGCGCGACGGCGGCGAGGAACAGCTTGAGTGGTCGCATGAGGCTAGTCATGTAGAGATCGGCTCGCTTAAAGGGGGAACAGCGGCGACGCGAAGAACCGCGTCAGCCAGCCGGCCGAGTTGCTGTCGTTGAGCACGCCGCGCCCGGCGTAGGAAATCTTGGCGTTGGCCACGCTTTGCGAGGACACCTGGTTGTAGCGGTTGATGTCGTCGATACGCACCAGGCCGGTGAGGCGGATGTATTCGTCGCCCTGATTCAGCCGCAGGGCCTTCTCACCCTTGATCAGCAAGGTGCCATTGGGCAGCACGCGGTGCACGCTGACGGCGATGGAGCCGCGTAGGGTGTTCTGCTGCGAGCTCTTGGCCGAGCCCTTGAACTCGCGTTCGCCGGAGGCTGAGGTTTCAACGTCCGGGTAGGTCTTGCCGAGAATGGTCGGCACGCCGATGCCGACGCTCGATTCCTTGCCGAAGCTGGTACCGGCGCTCTTGCTCGACTGCGTGGATTCGTCCAGCACCACCGTGAGGATGTCGCCGACCCGCACCGCGCGCCTGTCGCTGATCAGCGAACCGGTGTAACCGGAGCGGAACAGGCCGCCACCGGTGGTCGGCGGCAGACTGTAGTCCAGCTCCAGCGGTTCGTACTCGGTGGAGGGCTCTTCCGGCAGCATTTCGTTGAAGCTGGCGCAGCCGCCGAGCAAGGCCAGAGCGACGAGCAGAATGGGCGTACGCATCATGATTCTCAGACGGTCTGGTTGAGGAACTGCTGCATGCCGCTAGCGGCATCGAGGACCTTGGCGTTGGCCTCGTAGGCGCGCTGGATGGCGATCATCGCCACCATCGCCTCGACCACCTGCACGTTGGAGCCTTCCAGTACGCCCTGCTTGAGCTGGCCGAGGCCCTCTTCGCCCGGCACGCCTTCCACCGCTTCGCCGCTGGCGACGCTTTCGCGATAGAGGTTGCCGCCCAGCGCTTCCAGGCCACCCGGATTGGTGAAGTTGACCAGGGTGATCTGACCCAGCTCGGACGGCAGTGTGTCACCGGGCAGAACGGCCGTAACGATGCCATCGGCGCCCACGGTAAAGCCGGTGCTGCCCTGCGGCACTTCGATGGCAGGCGTCAGCGGCAAGCCCTGGGCATTGACCATCACGCCTTCGGCGTTGAGCTGGAACTGGCCGTTCTCGGTGTAGAGGATGTCGCCGTTGGGCGACTCGACCTGAAAGAAGCCGCGGCCGACGATCGCCAGGTCCATCGGCTGGCCGGTGGTCTGGATGCTGCCCTCGGTGAATACCTTCTGGGTGCCGGCGACACGCACGCCGCTGCCCAGCTGGATGCCGGACGGCACGGTGTTGATCTCGTCCGCCTGAGCGCCGGGCTGCTTTTCGATGCTGTAGAACAGATCTTCGAAGACCGCGCGGTCGGCCTTGAAGCCGTTGGTGTTGACGTTGGCCAGGTTGTTGGCGACCGTCGCCATGGCGGTGTCTTGTGCAGCCAGGCCGGTTTTGCTGACCCAAAGTGCGGAATTCATGCGTTATCTCCCGATCAGCTGCCGCGGATCATTCGGTTGCCGGCGTCGGAGAGGTCCTCGGCGGCTTTCATCATCTTTACCTGAGTCTCGAACAGGCGGTTCAGGCTCATGGTCGAGGCCAGCTCGTCGATGGCCGAGACGTTGCTCGACTCGAGGAAACCACTGGCCAGGCGCACGTCTTCGCTGGGCGCAGCGGGCTCGCCGTTGCGCGTGACCAGCAAGCCAGCTTCGTTCTTCATCAGGTCCGCAGCCGGTACGTCGACCAGGCGGATGCGGTCCACTTCGGCCATCATCCAGTCGCCCGGCGCCATGATCGACACGGTGCCGTCATTGCCAATCTCAACCCGCTCATGCTCGGGCAGCTCGATCGGCCCGCCCTCGCCCATGACCGCGCGGCCATTGAGCGTCAGGCGACCTTCGGCATCGATCTGCATGCTGCCCTGGCGCGTATAGGCCTCGCCTTCGCCGTCCTGCAGGACGATCAGGCCGGTGCCCTTGACGGCGAAATCCAGCTCGCGGCCGGTGGCGACCATCGGACCGGCGGCCAGGCTGACACCGTTGTTCTCGACCACCGCCATGTGGCGGCTGTCATAGCCGTAGCCTTCCACGGCGACGGCCTGAGCGCGCTCAAGGTCGGCGCGAAAGCCCGGTGTGTTGACGTTGGCGAGGTTGTTGGAGCGCACCTGCAGCGACATCATCGTGCGGCTCGCAGCGGTCATCGCCGTGTATCCCAAACGATCCATGGATCAGCCTCAGAGTGCGCTAAACAGAACCTGGGTCAGTTCCTTGTTGGTGGAAATGACCTGGGTATTGGCCTGGTAGTTACGCTGGCCTTCCATCAGGCCTACCAGCTGCTGGGTAAGGTCGACGTTGGAGCTTTCCAGCGCGCCGCTGGCCAGGTTGCCGTACTGGCCGACACCCGGCGCACCGAGCATGGCCGCGCCGGACGCCGCGGTTTCGGTCCAGGCGGTGCCACTGATGTTCTTCAGGCCTTCGGCATTGACGAAGTTCGCCAGCACCACCTGGCCTTGCAGCAGGCGCTCGCCGTTGGAGTAGCTGGCGTAGACCTTGCCGTCCTTCTCGACACTCATGCCGGTCTGCTCGCCGGCCGAGTAGCCGGTGGCGCGGTTGCTGGTGACGCTGAATTCCGAGCCGTACTGGCTGGTGCCGCTGTAGTCGAGCTGGATGGCCAGCGGATCGACGCCGCCGGTCAGAGCGGCATTGATCGCAACCTTGCCAATCGGGGCCGACAGCGTGCCCGCGCCATCGAAGGTCAACGCCTGAGGTCCGGCAACGGCTGCACCGTCTACGTAGTAATGGGCGTTCCAGCTGTTATCAGCGGTCTTGGCGAAGTACTGGGTCAGGGTGTGTTCCTTGCCCTGGGAGTCGTACAGCTTGGTGGTGTAGGTGGAGTTGTAGCTGTCGGCGACCAGCGGATCGAAAGCGACCGCAGGGACTTCCTGGTTCGCGTCGAGGTTGGCAACGAAGCTCAGCGCATCGGTGGCTTTGGCGGGCAGACCACCGGCTTTCATTTGCAGATCACCGACCACACCTGTCTGCAGGTTACCGGTGGCATCGGCCGGGTAGCCCTGCAAACGCTGACCAAGGCTGTTGGTCAGGTAGCTGTCCTTGTCCGTGCCGAACACGCCGGCACGGGTGTAGGCCACGTCGCCATTGCTTGCGCGGGTGACGAAGAAACCACCACCGGAAATAGCCAGGTCGAGGTTACGGTTGGTCGTGGTCAACGCACCGCCCTGGCTGATGCTCTGGCTGGTGCCGGTGACTTCAACGCCCATGGCTTGGCTCTCGGCATAAAGGCTGCCGAAGTTGGTGCGGGACGACTTGAAACCGACGGTGCCGGCGTTGGCGATGTTGTTACCGATGGTGTTGAGTTGTTCGTTGACGGCGGACAGGCCGGTCAGGGCGATGTTGAAGCTCATGGGCTGATCTCGATACTTAAAGGGAAATGAAGACTGGCGAGCCCTGGGGCTCAGCCGCCGAGCAGCCCGGCATCGGCCTGGGCAAATTCGAGGATGTTGTAGAAAGGCACCGCACCGACGCCGTTGACCTGAAGCACCGGACCTTCAGCGCTGACGCGCACGTTCGAGACCTGACCGGCGACTTCCACCTGTGGGAATTCGCCGTTCTCCGACTCGATGCTCACGCTGTATTTGCCATCGCGCAGGCCGTGTTTGGCCGGATCAATGACGAAGGGCACCTTGCCAGCAGACTGCGCGCCCAGCTCGATGCGGGTCTGGGTGCCGTTGGAATCGGTCAGGAGGACTGCGGTGCGGGTCGAGGCATGGCTTAAATCGAAGCCTCCGCTGATGGCCTGCCCACTGAGATCCAGCGACTCAACGGCGACGCTCACCTGCTGGCCGACCAGGCCAGCGGCGGTGAGGGTCTGCAGGTTGTCAGTCAGCACCAGGTTGTTCTGCGCCAGGGTCGCCAGGTTCTCCATGCTCTTGACCTGCGACATCGCCGAGAACTGATTGAGGAACTCGGTGCTGTCGACCGGCTTAGTCGGATCCTGGTACTTGATCTGCGCGACCATCAGGCTGATGAAGTTGTTCTCCATCTGCGTGGCATCGCTGACGTTCACTGCCTGCTTCGGCAGGTCACTTGCAGCAGTGCCGGACAGGCCACTGCCCTTTAGATTATTGGTCACCGCCATCAGGATTCTCCCAACCGCAGCAGGCTCTGCTGCATGCTTTTGACGCGGTTGAGCACCTCGACACCGGTCTCGAAGCTGCGTGTGGCCGACATCATGTCGGTCATTTCTTCGATTTCGTTGATGTCGGGGTAATAGACGTAGCCATCGCCATCGGCCAGCGGATTGCCCGGCTCATAGCGACGCTTGGGCTCGGCGCCGGAGGTGACTACGTCGAGCACCTGTACATGGGCACCACCGAGACCGACGCCGCGGGTCAGCGAGTTGTTCTCATACACGGCGGCAAACATCGGCTTGCGCGCCTGGTAGACATCGGCCGCGTTGTTGGCGGCCGAGTCGGTGTTGGCCAGGTTGCTCGCCACGGTATTAAGGCGCACGGTCTGGGCATTCATCGCCGAGCCGGCGATGCGGTAGATAGAATCGAACGACATGGCTTAACGGCCCTCGATGGCTTGTTTCAAGCCACGAAATTTCATCGTGACGAAGGTCAGGCTGGTCTGGAAATCCATGGAATTACGCGAGAACTGCGCCTGCTCGGTCGACAGCTCGACGGTGTTGCCGTCCTGCGACGCCTGACTCGGCACGCGAAACAGCAGACGCGGATCGGTACCGGCCATGCTGGCGCGCGACGAGGTACTGCTGTCGAGCCGCTGCATTTCCTTGCTGAAATTGATGTCCCGCGCCTGGAAGCCCGGAGTGTCTTCGTTGGCCAGATTTGCCGCGAGAATCTCGCTGCGCTGCATGCGCAGACCGAGGGCGCGCTCGTGAACGCCCAGCGCATCATCAATCCGTATACTCATTTGCCGATACCCTTTGCAGCCTGTGCAGGCCGAACCCAGCCCACCGCTTTGCTGTTGCTTTTTGCAGAAAGCGTGCCGAACCTACAGATACTGGTAATCAATTGATTTTCATAGCAAAAAAAGAGAACAGAGCAGAGCGCAGCGAGCGTTTTTTTCCGCTTGGCGAGAAGCGGCCATGCGGAAGCGGAAAAGCGCCTTCCGCATGGTGGCTCGTCACCTTTCTCCTGATGGGTGTCATGCCCCAGGCGCAGGCGGACGCCACGACACAGGTTCAGCAGGCCGTGGAAAATCACCTGCGGCTGATGCTCGAACAGCAGGCCACGCGTCAGGGCTGGCAAGGCATGCAACTGCGCTACGACATCAGCGTGCCGGCCAGCGCGGCCAATCCGCCGCGCTGCTCCGAAGCGCTCCAGGTCCGGGCGACGGGCGAGGCGCCGTCGGCCATGGAGCGGCAGAATCTGCAGCTTCGCTGCGTTGACACACCCGGCTGGTCAACGAACGCCACAGGCCAAGCCCATGTGTTCCTTCCGGCCGTCCACGCCGAAGGCATCATCGACCGCGGCCAGACCCTGACCGCCAACGACCTCAAACTGCAACGCATCAACGTCGCCAAGGCCCGGCGCGGCTACTACAACCGCATCGAAGAGGTGGTCGGCCTGGCGGCCAAACGCCGCATCCGCGCCGGCCAGACCATCACCCCCGCCCTGCTGGAACAAGCCATGGCGGTCAAACGCGGCCAGCCGGTGAAGATCGTCGCCAACAACGAAGGCATCGAAGCCTCCACCTCCGGCGAAGCCCTGGCCGACGGTCAGCCAGGCGACGTCATCCGCGTGCGCAACGTCGGTAGCGGCAAGGTGATCGACGCGAAGGTCGTGGAAGCAGGGGTCGTCACCAGCACTTTCTAAGCTGTTTGCGGGCCAGCCCCTACAAAGAAGCGTGGATCATCGTCCCCTTCTGTAGGAGCCAGCTTGCTGGCGATCCGAGCCGCACGAAGCGCTGAAGACGAGGCTTAACCCTGCAGCCCAGCCGCGACCAAACCGACGCCCCTATCCGGCGTGCCGAACGATTTCAAAAAAAATTTGACGTCAGGATTTAATCCTTCGCTTGGTGCTGTCGCCTTACCTTTTCAGCAGGCAGTCAAGCCAGCTCCTAACAGCCCAACGCACGAAGGATGATCACCATGGCCCTGTCCATTCACACGAACTACTCCGCACTGACCACCAACACTGCACTGAACAAGTCGAACAGCGCTCTGAGCACCAACCAGCAGCGTCTGGGTACTGGTCTGCGCATCAACTCCGCTGCCGACGATGCCGCCGGCCTGCAGATCGCCACTCGCCTGAACGCCCAGAGCCGCGGCATGGGCGTTGCCATGCGCAACACGGGTGATGCGACCTCGATGCTGCAGACCGCAGAAGGCGCCTTCAGCGAGATGACTGACATCGTTCAGCGCATGAAGGACCTCACCACACAAGGTGCCAACGGAACCAACAGCGGCAGCGACCTGATCTCTCTTCAAGCAGAGTTCGACGAACTTGGCAAAGAGCTGGCCAACATCGTCAAGAACACTCGCTATGCTGGCGAAACACTGTTCAGTAACGGCACAACCGTAGACGGTACCCTGGGTAAATTCTCCGCAGCGGTTAACTTCCAGATCGGCGCAAGCGAAGCCGAAACTCTTAATTTCACCGCCACCGCCGCTCTCACCAAAGTGACTGCGTCCCTGACCGCAGCAGCCGATACCTACAGCGTTCCGGGCACGCCTGGTACCGAGATCGCAAGCACTCAGGATCCAGCAACGGCCGTGAACACCACCGCTGGTGCAACTATCACGCTGCTTGAGACTGCACTGGACGACCTCGGCTCAATGCGCGCTCAGTTCGGTTCGACCATCAACCGCCTGAACCACGTCAACAACAACCTGGCGAACATGAAGGACAACACCGAGATGGCCAAGGGCCGGATCATGGACGCCGACTTCGCCATCGAAAGCGCCAACATGAGCAAGAACTCCATGCTCATGCAGTCGGGCATCTCCATGCTCAAGCAAGCTGGCCAGATGCCAGGCATGGTCATGGGCCTGCTGGGCTAAGCCGCACGCAGTATTGCTGGTCGCAAAGACCGGATCAAAAAGCCCCGACTGGTTCGGGGCTTTTTGATTTTTCCAGCCCAGTCCCACGGAAGCTCCGACAAACGGCCGCTATTTCTTGCCAGATGTCCATACACTAGATATGCCCAATTAATCCCAGATTTCAGCCGTAAAAACGCCATATCTACCCTCCAACGGCACCTGTTCGGAGCGCTCGACCCCTCGCCTCTCAGCGCTTTTAGTGGTCTACCCGCTTGCCCTATCAAAAAAACGACGCCAATATGCCGGCATCTCGTTTTGCCAAGGTCATCACACCGGTAAAACCATTAATCCGCAAAACCCGAACTCAGGCGCTCATGACCTCATCTCTGACCCCACCGGCCACCGATGCCTTCATCTGTCACCTGTTGAAAACCGGGCGCGACGGTTGCATGGCTCGCTTCGACCGCGCGCTCTTCCAGCTCGTGCTGACCCATGATGAACACGAAGAAACGCTCGATCTGGGGTTTTCCGGTAGCCGAGTGCTCGAGCGCCTGCTGCAGGGGCCAGGAGAGGTGGTGTCCCGCGAGGAGCTGATCACCTATGCCTGGGAGGGTCGGGTAGTTGGCCAAGGCAGCCTCAATCAGCAGATCTACACGCTGCGCCAGGCCCTGTTCGATGCGGGTAACCAGATCATCCAGACGTTGCCGCGCCGCGGCTACCTGTTCAATCCGCAGTATTTGAAAGTCGATCAGGCGCAGCCCTCAATCAAAGCCGCGCCGTTGACGGTCATTGCTGAAAAGCATGGCGCGGTGGTGATGGACCTGCCGGCGCCAAGCGCTTTGCGAAAGACCGAGCAGCCTAAAGCCGCACGCCGCTACCGTTCGTGGCAAAGCATGGCGCTCGCCGGCTCGGGAATGATGGTGCTGCTGGGCCTGGCGACCCTCGGCTTTCGCCTGGCCAGCAGCTCTGCGCCGTCGTTTACTCAAACGGTCGATGTCGGGGCGCTTGAGGTGCTGTACGTGGAAAAGAGCCAACACCTGCTCGATTCGCTGATTAAGGAAACAGGGTTGCTGGTCGATACGATGAGCAACATGAGTGCCGAGCCGGCGCGGTTGATCGTCAACATGTCCCCGGGCTTCTACGAGATTCGTTGCCTGCAGGGTGACGGCCGGGTCAATTGGCTCAAGGTACACAAGAGCCGCGTCCAGACCATTTCCAGCGATCATTTACAAGAGTGCCTGCAATGAATAGCCAGAACGAAACCGGCGCAGTCGGCAAACGCATGCTGCGGGTGATGGCGCCTGCTGCGCTGCTGCTATGGGCGTTCGTGGCAATGGGCACCACTGGCACGGCTTCGTCGGGTCTCGACGGTCATTACAGTTCCAGCGGACATGTCTTGCTGAGCGACGGTACGACCCTTAAGGTCAGTCAGAGCCTGGTCTTCAACAAGGGCCGTTTCTACTCGATGACACGCAACGCGCCGGCCATCGTCGAGGCGTCCGGTCGCCTGGAAACAGATCTGCTCGGGCGGGCATCGCTGGTGGTGGAAGAAGGTCAGGTGCACGGCCTGGGGCCTAAAGACCAGATGGACGATGAGCTGGTATTCAACCTGTTCTACGGCTCCCACAAGGGCGCACGCATCACCCTCGAACAGGTCGGCGCCTGTCTGTACGGCGTCGAGACCCGCCAGGTCTATTGCGCAGACGACCACCCTAATCGCGGCTGAAATACATACCCGCTAGCGGTCGCGATGCGCCTGATAGAGGCGCCTATCGGAATCGCGATATAGGCGCTGCAATCCATCCCATGCCTAGCAGTGAACAGCGGAGCCTGAGCCAGTAACGGCGCCCGCGTGATCCAGCACCGATACGGCCCATCGCCAGCAAGCTGGCTCCTACGAACGGCATATCTGCTAGATCCAAACCCGACATGTTGGTCCGAATGCCGGGCCTGCCGTCAGCCAATTCTGTAGGAGCGAGCTCGCTCGCGATCAATGCACAGCGAGCTCCAAGGAGCCGGTCTCTACAAATGCCCAATCGCCAGCAAGCTGGCTCCTACGAACGGCATATCTGCTAGATCCAACCCGACATATTGTTCCGGATGTCGGGCCTGCCGTTGGCAGATTCTGTAGGAGCGAGCTTGCTCGCGATCAAGGTGCAGCGAACTACAATGAGCCGGTCTGCAGATAACTAATCGCCAGCAAGCTGGCTCCTACGAACGGCCTATCTGCTAAATCCAAACCCGACATGTTGGTCCGAATGCCGGGCCTGCCGTCAGCCAATTCTGTAGGAGCGAGCTTGCCCGCGATCCAAGCTTAAGTGCTCGCTCCATAGGCAGTCATTCGCGCCAAACGCCCCCAAGCTGGTTAATCCGCGGACGCTCCGCTATAGCTCGCCCCGCTTTCGGAAAAGCGCACCTTGCCGTAGCTGTCGCCGAACAATTCCTTGTACAGCGCCTCGGCCGAGGCGGTGAGCAACAGAATTTCCACCCGGCGGTTGGCGCCGCTCTGTGGGTCTTCGGGGTGCAGCGGCATGACGTCCGCCTGAGCCGTTACCTGCAGCACCGAGCCTTCGCCCAGGCCTGAGTCGACCAGTGCATTGCGGGCGCGCAAGGCGCGATCCCCGGAGAGGTTCCAGTTGTTGTAGCCCTTCTTCTGCCGGTACGGCGTGGCGTCAGTGTGACCGCTGATGATCAGCTTGTTGTCGACCTTGGCCAGCACGCCGGCGAGCACGCCTAGCAGCTTCTGGAAATGCGGATTGAGCGTCGCGCTGCCACGCTGGAACATGAAGCGCTGCTGGTCGTCCTTGATCAGAATGCGCAGCCCCTGCGGGACTACGTCTACTTCCAGGTTGGCCAAAGCATCGACTTCGCTGGCAACCTCGCGCATCAGCTCGGCGAGTTTCTTCAGCTCTTCGGTCGAGCCGTAGTTATGGCTGCCGTCCTGATCGCCTTTCCCTTCCTTGCGGTCGGTGTCGTCAGCCTGCGGTGGGCGCACCGGCACGCCGTCGAGCTCCAGCGGCGAGGTGCTGGTGCCATCGAAGATTCCGGCTCCGCCATCAACCAACGGGTTGCTTTCCATCTCACCATAGGAGGGGTTGGTCTGATTCATCTGCGGCTGGATGATCCAGAGCACCATGAACAGCGCCATCATCGCCAGGGTGAAGTCGGCAAAGGCCACCTTCCAGGCACCACCATGTTCGTCGCCATGGCCCTTCTTGCTGCGGCGCTTGATGATGATCTCGTGCTCGCCGCCGCCCTTGCTCTTGTCCCGGCTCCTCATGCGGCGTCCCTTTCTTCCTCATACTGGGTCACCCATTTTTCCAGCTGACGGAAAGCGGGTTTCACGTCCTGCTCGATCAACTTGCGACCGGCGTCCACCGCCAGCAGCGTGGGCTTGCCGGCCACATGGGCGACCAGCGTGGTGCGCACGCATTCCAGCGCCGACAGCTCGGTCTTGATGCGCTGACTCATGGCGTTCGACAGTGGGTCCATCAGGCAGTAGCAGAAGAAGATGCCGAGGAAAGTACCCACCAGCGCTGCGGCCACGTGGGCACCGATTTCCGCGACGCTGCCGCCGATGCTGCCCATGGTGATGATGATGCCCATGATCGCCGCGAGAATGCCGAAGCCCGGCATGGCTTCGCCGATCTTGTGCAGCGAGCGCGCCGGCTGCAGGAGGGCGTGCTCCATGGCTTCGAGCTCTTGTTCGAGAAAGCCTTCCAGCTCGTGCGCGGTGATCTTGCCCATGGCCATCAGACGGAAATTGTCAGCGATGAAGGCCATCAGGTTCTTTTCTTGGAGGATCAGGGGATAGCGCACGAACAGGTCGCTCTGCTCCGGCTCTTCGATATGCGAGTCGAGAACCTTCAGGCCACCCACGTCGACCATCTCCAGCAATTCATAGAGCAGCATCAGCAACTGACGCTGAAATTCCTCGCCACGGCGCTGGTAGGCAAAGACGCCCTTGATCTGATGCAGCATCTCGATCAGGACTTCCTTGGGGTTACCGACCACCAGACTGCCGAGCGCGGCGCCGAGGATGATCACCACCTCGGCTGGCTGCCAGAGCATGCGCATATCGCCATTGGCCATGGCGTAGCCGCCCAGCACGCAACCGATGATGATGAAGGCACCTAATACTTTCTGCATGACTACTGACTTCTCTCGGTTAAGGGGCTGCTGACGCTTCGGCGCGAGCCGCGTTGCTGCGCCAAATGACGGCAGGCCGGGCGGCGCTCCGCAAGGCGCGGGACGCCGGTAATGGTTATTCCCTTGCCAAGTCCCGCAACGCCGCATGGCGTCATTTGCCGCGCAACCCGAAGGGCCGGGGCTGTTTTTGCGCGGTTCAGCGTTATTCGTCGTTCATTTGGAGTAACCAAACTTCTCTCCTCATGCCTTGCCCCGCGCAAAAACAGGCTCCGGCGCGGCCGCGATCGAAGCGTCAGAAGCCCCTAAAAACCGACAGGCCTTGCCGATCGCCTGCTTGCTTAGCTGACAAACCCGGGCATCGCTGACTTCCAGCACCAGGGCAATTTCCTTCAGGCTCAGTTCGTGCTGGTAATACAGTGTCAGCACCAGGCGTTCGCGCTCGTCCAGTCGCGCCAGCGCTTGCGCCAGCACGCGCTCCTTGATCAGGCGCTCCTCGAATAGCTCGGTGGTGTCAGGGAAGTGCTCGTGGCCGCTCTGCAACAACTCATCGAGGCTTTCAATCGCTTCGGATGAGTCAGCACAGAGGAATTCCTGGTATTCCTTTTCATCGAGGCCGGTGTGGGCCTTGATCTCTTCATCGCTGGGTTCATGGCCCAGTTGACGTGACAGATCGCGAATCGCATCGCGGACTTTGTGGGCTTGCTGGCGGACCTGGCGCGGGCGCCAGTCCTGGCGGCGCAGCTCATCAAGAATGGCGCCACGGATTCGCAGGGACGCGAACTTGCCGAAGCCTTCGTCCGGCTCGCCGTAGCGGCGCAGGCCTTCGAGCAGCCCCATCATGCCTATCTGTTCCATGTCCTCGCGGTCAAGCACCTGGTTGGCCTGCAGTGACAGCTGGCGAACGATGCGTTTGACCAGCGGCAGGTACTGCATCAGCCAGCGCTGTTCGACCCCCGGTGCGAACACCGAGGGACCGGCCGGCGTAGCGCCGTAATAGTCGATGGGGCAAGTGGCACTCATGGCGCGGCCTTTACTGCACGATCAGCTTGTTGACCAGCACGTGCTTGAAGGGCACCGCTGCATTCTTGGCTGCAAAATCGGCGAACAGGGCTGTTTCCAGACGCTCCTGCAACTCACCGATCTTCAGCCCACGCAATTCATCGAACGGAAGGGACGACAGGTAGCCCACCACCGAGTTACGCACGATGGGTTCGGCTTGCTCGAACTTAGGCGGCTCTTTTGACGCATCTGCCTGCAGCGCCAGATCCAGCACGAAGTAATGCTCACGGCCGTCGCCACGGACGCTGACGATCACTTTGTCCACCGGAAAGAACACGTACTCCGAAGGCTCGACCGGCTCAGCCTGCGCGACTTCACCCGAGCTGGCCCCTTCCAGGCCGGGCTTGAGCAGCCAGTAACTGGCACCCACGCCACCGGCAACGGTCAGGACGTTGAGCAACAGCATCAGCAGGACAATACGGGACGTCGACATAACTCACTCACAAATGGCTAATTAGGTTGAAACGGGTCAAACCGTTACCAGGACGTCCCGGGCGCGGCCGCTTTCACGTTGCTGTTCCTGCTCCTGCGGCCGGGCCGCCAGAGGTGCCTCTTCCCCTGCAAGCACTGGCCGTTGACGCGGCTGACCCTGCTGGCCGCCGCTGTCGGCGCCGACTTGCACGTTGACCTGGACGAAGTGCTGGCCCACCAGTTCATGGCGCAGACGCTCGCTGGTCTGCTGCAGCAGACGCGCCACGTCGGCGTTCGCGGCAGACAGGTGCACGTTGAGCCGGCCCGACTCGTGGCTGAGCAGGATTTCCATGCTGCCCAGTTCCGGCGGATCGAGGCGGATGGTGGCGCTCTGGATCTTCTGCTGGATTTGCAGATCTACGTTTTCGCGCAAGGCGTGGAGCATCTGCTCGCCCCACTTGGCCTCAGGTGCCTGCAACTTCAGCGCACGGTCCGCAGACTGCAGCGGCGCGCTCTGCCCGCGCTCGACCGTCGCGGTCAGCGGGTCGCCTGCTTCCAGTGGCTCAGCGACGTCCAGAAGCGGGTCCAGCGATGCGGACGGCATGGCATCGGCCGGCGTGACGGAGGCGGCCAGGGATTGGCCGACGCTCATCTCGACGATGGGCTTGGGCATGGCCGTCGCCACCGGGTTCAGCTCGACGGTGCGGCCCTGAATAGCCATCTTCACGATGTTCAGCGAATCGTCCGTCACGGCGTCGAGCGGGGCGTTGGCAAGCTGGGCCTGCCCCGGCAATAGGCTGAGCAGGTCGTCGCTGGTCGGTGTGGCGGTTTGCGACAGTGTCTGTGGCACAGGTGCGGCGCCAACTTGTGCCGCATCGCGCGCCTGAATTTCGGCCAGCTGCTGGTCGATCATGCCCAACAACCATTGCTCAGGGGTCAGCTCTTGGGGCGCTTCATTGCCCTGGCTGGAATTGCCGCCAGCCTGCATCACCTGGCCCTGCTCGGCTGCCAGCTCAGGCAGCGCACCTTGCAACAGGGCGGCGGAGAACTCAGAGGGCTGATCATCAGCTGTGGTCGACGCCCGCTGCATGCGCTCAGCAAAGCCTCGCAGGGCATCGGCTGCCATCGCTCGGCCGGCGCTGGCTTGCCCACCGTGGCTGGCGCGCGCAGCAACCGGCAATGCGGCTTCAGCACTTGCTGCGGCGGCACGCGTGGCGGAAATTGACTGGATGATCATCACCTGTCTCCGGCTTGGAACATGTCTATGCGCTGATAGGCGGCACGCCCTTCGGCGTGTTCGAGGTGGTTCAACAACAACAGGCGCAGGCGCTCACATTCGTCGGCACAGGCTTGCAGGCCTTCACCGTGGAGCTGCTTGAGGCGGTTCTTGGCAGCGTGGGTCGGCTCGTCCAGCTCAAGCCGCCCGGCCAGTGTTTCGAGACACTGTCGGATCGCCGCGTCAACCGCGGCGACTGCCGTCCAGTCGTTGCTCTGCAACGCCTGCTGCAATTCGCCGTGCAGCGCCATCAGGCGCTCGCTGTCACTTACGGGCGGCACTGACGCCCTCCCAGCCCTCGCGGAGAATGCTGAGCAGGTTGATCACCTCGTCCAGCCCTTCCAGCGACAGCGACACGCTGACGTCCGAAAGCCGATAGATGCAGTACTCATACAGACGCGCCAGCCCCTGAACCACCTCGCCACCGCCCTCTTCGTCGAGCGCACCGTTGAGGCCGTTGAGGATGTTCATGCACTTTTCCAGCGATACGCCCTTCTGCTGGTAACGCTTGTGTTCGATGTGGCCGCGGGCACGGGCCAGTTCGTCCAGCAGGCCGTCCATCAGCACCAGCACCAGTTCGTAAGGCGAAGCCGAGGCTGCACGCGCCTCAAGGTCTACCGAGCGGTAGCTGTCATAACTGTCGTTAGGGTGATAGCTGTTCATGAGAACAATCCGTTAGCTTGCGGTGTGGTTGGCATCGAGAACATTCCGCTGGTCTGCTCCATGCTCTGCATGGTCTGCATCATGGTGGTGAACTGCCGCAGGTAGCGGCTGTAATGGGTGTCGTACTGCTGCTGGAGGTTCTCGAACTGCTCGTCGATACGGCGCAGGTTCATGTCCAGCGTGTCCATGCGGTTCTTCAGCAGCCCGTTGGTGCTGCTGGTGTACGCGGCGACGGTCTTGTCCATGCTGTCGAGCAGCTTGTCGGTGCCAGTGAACAGCTCCTCGAAGCCCGCGGGATCATTAGCGACCGCGGCTTCGAAACGCTTGGCGTCGATCGTCAGCTTGCCGTTACGGTCGGCACTGATGCCGAACTCGATCAGGCTCTTGCCACCGAAATCGGCACGCAGCAGGCCGTTCAGGCGGCTCTCGATGGAGCGCACGCTGGAATCGCCGGCCAGAGCGCCACGCTTGGCACTTTCACCGCCACTGGCGGTCAGCGAATCGAAGCTGGTCATCAGCGCATTGAAGGCGTCGATAAAGGTCTGCGCCTTGGCCTGGGTGCCGGCCTTGTCCTGACCCACCGTGACAGTCAGCGGTGTGTCGCTCGCCGCGTGGGTCTTGCTCACGGTCAGGCTGACGCCATCGATGACGTCGGTGAAGGTATTGCTGGCGCTGGTCAGCTCGATGCCGCCGGCGCCATAGCTACCACCCAGCCGCACCATGGCGTCCTGAGCAGTGGATAGCTGGGTCGTGGTTGCGGTTGCGTTGCCTGCCATGGTGAGACTGAAGGCATTGGCGGCGCCGGTTTGCTCGCTGCTGACCACCAGGCTGACCGCGCCGTCGCTACGAACCAGCGTCGCTTGCACGCCCAGACCGGCGTCATTGATAGCCGTGGCGGCATCGCTCAGCGTGGCGTATTGGCTCAGGTCGAAGGCCTGGGCGTTCAGCGTCAAGGTCCCGCTCAGGCTGCCATCGACCAGGCCCTGCACCGCGACCTGTTGCTTGCTGGCCAGACGCTCGACGAAGAAGTCGTAGGTGCCGGCCTGTGCCGTAGTGCCCACGGAAGCGGTGGCGTAGCCCTCCTGACTGAAGGTCGCACTGTTGGTCAGCATGCTCGTCGTAGTGCTGTTGAGCTTGGTGATGGCCGACTTGAAGGTCGTCATCGACGTGCGCAGCGAGCTCAACGCGTCGCGCTGAGCCTTGTAGCGCGATTCGTTACGGTTAAGCCGATCCAACGAACCCTGAACTTCGTAGGTGGCCAACTGCGTCGACATCTGTTGTACGTAATCGGAATTTATAGCCATCACCATCCCCTCTTGAAACAGGTAGAGCAAGTTGGATGCCAGTTCTCGAATACCCGTATTACGGGCGTTTCAGAGCCGGCCATGCAGAAAAAAGGCTTCCGCAACGCGACAAGACGAGGAAACGGGGAAGCACCGTTTCCGCCTCGGCCGATGGCGGAACATCTGTCTATAAAGGCGACGTGAAAGGCGAGGGAGTTAAAGCGGCAACCGAAAAGGATTAATCCTTGTCAGCGCGAGCGGCTTGACGATCGTGGGTCGCGCCCCAAAGCGCCATGCAGTGGATTGCGCTGTGGAAGGCTTGGGCTCGAGACGAGCCTTTTGATCTGATGGCGCTCGCAGACTTTGATCGCCAGCAAGCTGGCTCCTACCAAAGGCGATACCTGCAGGTTGGGTGCGTCACGACAGACATCCGCCGCCGCGATATCGCGCTCCTGTAGGAGCCAGCTTGCTGGCGATCGGCGGACTAGAGGAAACCTCGACCGCCACTGGACGTAAGACGGGTGCGCTTTTCCCATCCAACGTTTCGCTTTAAAACACGCTGCATGGCTTATCCCGCCATGAGGCAGCGCGACGCGCTCTGCTCATGGGAAGGCGCTGAGAGGTCGAACGTTGCGCCTCAGTAGGCCTGAGGCGAGTAAAGCCGCGCGTCCTGCCCACCGGCGAGCAGTTGCTGAAGGATGTCGTGGTGCATGGCGAGCAGCTTGCCGTTGTGCTCGTTGAACTGCTGGCACTGAACGGCGAGGTCACCGACCTGGCGCCAGTGTTGCTGAAGGGATTCGCCGCGCTCACCCGTGCAGCTGGACAACAGCCGCCGCATGCCCACGCCCGAGGTTTCCAGACGGAAAGCCGCCAGTACCTTGCTGCGGCGCTGGGCACGCGCGGCAATGGCTTCGACGCGGACGGTGATCTGCAGGTTGATGCGATCGATCTCCGGAACATCGCGTTCCAGCAGCCGGCCGTAGAGCTCCTGCATCAGCTCGCGGAGGGCGAGGTAATCGCCGCAGTCCTGTTGCAGGTCGTCATCGACGACTGACAGCAACTTCTCACGCTGGCTCACGCATCGTTTCCACGGTGGTAGCTGAGCATGCTGCTGGCCAGCTCACCTACGTCGGTGGAGATCTCGCCGCGCTGCAGGGCTTGCTTGATGGCCGCTACGCGATCCAGATCAACCTCGGGCATAGCGCGCAGGGCATCCTGCATTTGCTCCAGCGGCAGGCTTGCGGCTGGACGTGCGGCTGCCTGGGTAGCAGGACGGGCGCTGGCCGGACGCGCCGCGGCGGTCTCGGTGGGCATTGCAATGGCGGGCTTGAACTGCCGGCTGATTTCCATGATTTCGTTCCAACTCAGTGGTTACTGCCTAACAAGCGACCGCTCGGGCGGATTACTTAAATCTTTTTTGCAATCGGACGGACGAGTGGCGGCGTTAGCGCCGTGCGGCGCCGGGTGTACCGTGATCGCCAGCAAGGACTTGGCGTCCCCCTGGCTCCTACAGCCGAAGCGACCTAGGCAATCTGGTTGCGCCACCAGGTCTGCGCCGCGAGGCCATCCTGAATCTTCTGTTCCTGCGCCATCAACAGTTGCTGCCACTGCTGCATCTTGGCCTCGATCACATGCTCGACCACCTTCTCGCTGCGCATGGCCTGCAGCAGCTCCTGCTGAATGCGCGTCAGGGCCTGCTCGGCCACCGCCAGTTCGCGGCGCTGCAGCTCGACCATCTTGTACAGCGTGGCCTTGTAGCGCTGCTGGTTGTCACGCTGGAGAGGGGTGCTCATCGGCACACTGAAGCCGCACAGGCGACTCAACCCGGTGATGTTGTTGCGATAGCGCTGGCAGAGGTTCTGCTGATACTGAACCTGCCCGAGCATCTGCTTGACCCGGTTGCCACGCAGGCTGGCCAGGCGCGTGAGCGTTTCGATCTGCTGCTTCATGGTTGTTTGATGATGCTCTGCAGGATGGTGAGACTGGTTTCCAGCTCCGCGGCCTCGCCCACTTCCTGGCGCAGGAAGCGCTCGATGGTGGGTGCCAGCTTCACGGCGCGGTCGGTTTTCAGGTCCGCGCCCGGACTGTAACCGCCCAGCGGGATCAGTTCCTTGATCTTCTCGTAGGTGCTGTAGAACTCCTTGAGCTGGCGCGCCGCGCCGAGATGCGGCGGCTGGCCGACCTGGCTCATGCAGCGGCTGACCGATGCGCAGATGTCGATGGCCGGGTAGTGCCCGGCATCGGCCAATCGGCGCGACAGCACGATGTGGCCGTCGAGAATCGCCCGTGCGCAATCGACGATGGGGTCCTGCTGGTCATCGCCTTCAGCGAGTACGGTGTACAACGCACTGAGGCTGCCATTGTCGTTGGCACCATTGCCGGCGCTTTCCACCAATTCCGGCAGCATGCCGAATACCGACGGCGGATAGCCCTTGGTGGCCGGCGGTTCGCCCAGGGCCAGGGCGATTTCGCGCTGGGCCATGGCGTAGCGGGTCAAAGAATCGACCAGCAACAGCACGTCGTTGCCCTGGTCGCGAAAATAGGCAGCGATGCTGTGGCACAGCTCGGTGGCCTTGAGACGCATCAAGGGCGACTCGTTAGCGGGCGCGACGACGACGACTGCCTTCTTCAGGCCCTCCTCGCCCAGCGAATGCAGCAAGAACTCCTGCACCTCACGACCCCGCTCGCCAATCAACCCGACCACCACCACGTCGGCCTTGGTCTGCCGGGTGATCATGCCCAGCAGCACGCTCTTGCCCACACCGGAACCGGCGAACAGGCCGACGCGCTGGCCCTTGCCGAGGGTCAGCATGGCGTTGATCGCGCGTACGCCGACGTCCAGCGGTTCACTTACCGGCTTGCGCTTGAGCGGGTTCACCGATGGCAGCTCGGTGGGCAGCGGATCGCGCCCGCTGAGCTTGCCCATTTCGTCCAGCGGCTCGCCAAGGCCGTTGACCACCCGGCCCAGCCAGGATTCGTCGATATGCAACTTGGCGTCATCCGGTGCCGGAAACACGCGCGAGCCGGAGGTCAGCCCCACCGGCTTCTTGAACGGCATCAGATAGGTGATATCGCGGTTGAAGCCCACCACCTGCGCTTCGAGCATGCTGCCGTCGCCCTGTTCGACGAAGCAGCGCTGGCCGGTCATGCGCTGGCAGCCGAGGCTTTCCAGCAACATGCCGGAGACGCGCACCAACCGGCCGCTGACCTTCGCCAGCTGCACCGTGTCCAGCGAGCGCAGCGCCTCGTCGAGCCGGAAGCTCTCGCGCAAGGACATTTCAGGCTTCCGCCCTGATGTGCTCGCCCAGCGTGTCCATGCATGAATCCAGGCGCTGCTGGCAGCCGATATCGGCTTCGGCCTGAGCCGTCACTACACGGCATTCGCCCAGCGCCAGCTTCTCGTCCGGGACCAGCCGCCAGACCGTTGCGCGCTCGGGCGCCAGCTCCTTGATGCGGGTGCATTCCTCTGGGTTGAGCAGGATGCGGACGTCTTCCTGATCGCCCGGCATGGCGGCCAGGGCTTCCTCGGCCAGCGTCAGCAGCTGGGTCGGATGGAGGGTCAGTTCGCAGCGAATCACCTGCTTGGAGACTTTCTGCACCAGCTCCAGTAACTGTTCGCGACGCGCCTGCTCGAACTCTTGTCGGAAGCGCTCGAAGCGCTCGACCAGTTCATCCATCGGCCGGGCCGCTTCGTCGAATGCGCGACGCCCCTGGGCACGGCCTTCTTCACGGCCGATGGCCTTGCCGTCCTCGACACCACGCTCGAAACCTTCGCGATGCCCGGCCTCTCGGCCCTGCTCCAGCCCCTGCTCGTAACCCTTGTCGATGCCTTCCTGAAATCCATCGGCGACCGCACGTTGCAATGCGGCCGGGTCGCCAGCGACGCTGTCGGCCAGTTCGGCGACGGTGCGCACGCGAGGCGGAAAGCGGAACGGACGCCAGGAGCGGCCCTCACCCTTGATGATCTTGATGCTCATCGGCGTTTACTCGACGGTCTGTTCGCGGAACAGCTGAACCTGCAGATCGCCGTCGTTGGACATGTCGCGAACCACCGCCATGATGTCCTTGCGCACCTGCTCCACCCGCGACAGCGGCACCGGGCCCTGGCGACGGTTGATCGATTCCATCTGCTGCGCCTGTCGCTTGGGCATCGCACCCTGGATGGCCTTGACCAGCGCGGGTTCGGCGCCCTTGAGCGCAACCACCCACTCTTCCAGCGGGATCACTTCCAGCAGGGTCTGCAATACGTCCTGGTTCTGCCGCGAGAGGATGAAGAAGTCATACATCTCATCCTCGATCTTGCCCACCAGCTCTTCGTTGTGCGCGCGCAACAACTCGAACATCTGGTCACGGTTGCCCTTGAAGCGATTCATGATGTCCGCCGCCTGCTTGACGCCGCGCACCTGCGAACCCTGATTCGAGAGCACCTGCAGGCTGCGATCGATGAGCTGTTCCAGCTCGGCGATGACGTCACTGTTGACCTCGTTGAGGTTCGCGATGCGGTAGAGCAGCTCGTCCTGACGCTCGGCCGGCATGCACTCGAGCACGTCGGTGGCCATGCCCGGCGGCAGGAAAGCGAGGAACACTGCCTGCATCTGCGCGTGCTCCTTGGCGATCAGCGCGGCGAACTGCTTCGGATCGAGCCACTCCATCTTGGCCATCTTGGCGCGGATCTCCTCGCCATAGATGGAGTCGAGCAGCGAACGGGTGATGTCGCCGCCCAGCGCCTTGCCGAGCATGCCGGACAGGTAGGTGCGCGAGGCGCCCTTGATGCTGCTCTGCTCCTTGTAATCGTCGAAGAAGCGGCTGATCACATCGGAAACCATCGGCTGCTTGACGTTGGACAGACGCGCCATCGCTTGGCTGATGCTGATGATTTCCTCACGGGAAAAGTTGCGCAGGATGCCCGCGGAAATGTCGTCGCCCATGCTCAGCATGAGGATCGCCGCCTGATCCAGCGAACTCACCGAGCGCAACTGCACCGGGCGCGCCTTGATTTCCTTGCTCGAGCCGGTCACCGACTCAGCTGGCTGGGTTGAGGTCTCTTTCATTGCGGCCTATCCAATGCTTGATGACTTCCGAAACGCGCTCCGGGTCGTTCTTGGCGAGCATCTGTAGATGCTCGATCTGTAGCTCCAGCCCCGAACCAGGCGCTGGCAGGCGAATTTCCGAGAGCGGATTGAGTTCGCCGAATACGTGGATGCCGTCGCCACTGGGCCGTGGGCTGGCCAATGCCGCGCGGGTCTCGGCCTCGATGGGCAGCGGCCCGGGCGCAGCCGCCAGGGTGCCTTCCAGTGCAACCGGGTCAGCTTCGCCTGGCGCGTTGCGCTGAGTCAGGCTGCGAACAGCCGGACGTACCACGATCAACAGCAGCAGCAACGCGATCAGGCCGGCCACGCCAAGCTTGGCCAGGGCATGCACTTGACTGTTTTCCCACCACGGCACTTCTTCAGTAACGGTTTCAACAGCGGCGAAGGGCAGCACGCTGAGGGTCAGCAGGTCGCCGCGCGCCTCCTTGAAACCGACGGCGCTGCGTACCATGGCTTCGAGCTCGGTACGGGCCTCTTCACTCCAGCCGCCTTCCGGCGCGGCGGCGGCGTTGAGCACCACAGCCACACTCTGCTGGCGCAGGGCAAAACCGGCGTGCTTCACGTGGATCACGCTCTGGTCGTAGTCCAGTTGACGGGTGGATTCTTCGCGCAGGGAGGTCGCGCCCTTGGTCTCGCCTGGGGCCGGCTTGGGCTCCTCGCCTTCCTTCGGCGGGGCCACAGGTCGGTTGGCCAGCGAGCCGGGCACGCCGAGCGCCAGTTGATCCAGCGCGCTTTCATTGCTCAGCACTTCGCGACGCAGGCGCGGGGTTTCGCCGTAGGACTGGAGCGTCTCTTCCTTCTGGCTGAAATCGATGTCAGCTGCGACGCTGATGCGGTAGTTACCGCTGCCCAGCACCGGCGCCAGCACTTCCTCGATATTAGCCACAGCTTTCTGCTGGTACTCCTCCACCGCACCCCAGCTCTGCGACGGGCCACCACCGACATTCAGACCGCGAGACAGCAGTGCACCGTATTGATCGACCACGCCGACATCTTCGCCCTTGAGGTTGGGCACGCTGCCGGCCACCAGATTGACGATCGCGCCAACCTGATCCGCGCTCAGCTTGTAGCCCGGTTCGAGCTGCACCATCACCGAGGCCTTGGTCGGTGCGCGCTTGCTGACCACGAAGGAGCTGTTCTCCTCCTGCGCCAGGTGCACACGGGCATGCTGGATGCCCTTGAGCGACATCACGGTGCGCGCCAGCTCGCCTTCCAGGCTGCGCTTGAGGCGCACGTCCTGGACGAACTGGCTGGTGCCCAGCGGCTCTTCCTTGTCGAACAGCTCGTAGCCGGCCGGCAGTGCGACCTTCACACCCTTGGCGGCGAGCAGCATGCGCGCACGGGACAGCTGGTCCTCACGCACCAGAATCTGCCCACTCTGCGGATGGATGCGGTATTGCACGGCTTCGGCATCGAGCACCTGCATCACCTCGGCGACCGGAAAGGCTTCACCGGCGCCATGCAGCGGCCGGAACGAGCCGTTGTCGCGCCACAGGTAAAAGGCCACGGCCACCGCCAGCGCGGCAGCGATCACCGCCATGCCGGCGAGCGTTACCCGCGGGTCGAGTTGGAAGCCACCTGCTGGCATCCTGCTTTTCAGTTTTTCAAACACGGCTTAGCTCTCACGCTCGATCACAGCGGCATTCTCATGACGTCATCGAACGCCGTGGTCAGTTTGTTGCGCACTTGCAGCAACGCGGAGAACGACACGCTGGCCTTCTGGCTGTCGATCATTGCGCCCACCAGGTCATCGCTCTTGCCGCTGTCCACCGCGGCCATGGCTGCGCCGGCCTGGTGTTGCTGGGCGTCGACCGAACGCATCGCCGCCATGAACATCCCGCCCGCATCGGGCGCCGCCTGTTCAGCCGGCTTGATGGTCGCGCCTGAGGCGACACCCTGGAGCTGCTGCATCCGGCCCAGCAGTTCCTGCTGTACCTGAGTGATTGAACTCATCGCTGGCTCTCCCTTGACTTGTTTGAATCAGAAATTCAGCTCAATGCCCTGCTCGCGCATGGCATTGAGGCGGTAGCGCAAGGCACGCGAGGTCATGCCGAGGCTGGCAGCGGCCTTGGTCTTGTGCCCGTCGAACTTGCGAATCGTGTCGATCACGTGCTGGTACTCGGCCCACTTGCCGCTGGCGCGCAGGGCGGCCTTGCCGGTCTCGGCGTTGGGTAGCGGCAGCCGCTCGGTGCGCACTTCGGCTTGTGCCGGTGCTGCCAGGCCGAGATCCTGCGGCTGAATGAACAGGCCGTTGCGCAGGACCAGGGCGCGCTGCACGGTGTTCTCCAGCTCGCGAGCGTTGCCCGGCCAGTCGTGTTGCAGCAGGGCGCGGCAGGCATCGCTGGTGAACAGTTCTTCACCGGCCTCCTGCGGCGCGTACTTGGCCACGAAACGGCGAGCCAGCGGCAGCACGTCTTCCTTGCGCTCACGCAGGGGGCTGATGTGCAGCGGCAGCACGTCGAGACGGAACATCAGGTCGGCACGGAAGCGCCCTTGCGCCACTTCCAGCTGCAGATCGCGGTTAGTGGCGGCGATGATGCGCACGTTGAGTTCGATTTCCTTGCGCCCGCCGAGGCGCTCCACACGCTGCTCCTGCAGTACGCGAAGCAGCTTGGCCTGCAATCCCAGCGGCAGCTCGCCGATTTCGTCGAGCAGCAGGGTGCCGCCATTGGCCAGTTCGAACTTGCCCGGCTGGGCCGTCACCGCACCGGTAAAGGCGCCCTTCTCGTGACCGAACAGAATCGATTCGAGCATCTGCTCGGGGATGGCCGCGCAGTTGACTGCAATGAAGGGTGCGTCGGCGCTGGCCGAGAAACGATGGATGTAACGCGCCATCAGCTCCTTGCCGGTTCCGGTTTCACCGGTGATCAGGATCGGCGCCCGGGTCAGTGACACACGCTGCGCCATGGCCAGCAAACGGCGGCCAGCCTGGGAACAGGAAACGAAACTTTCCTGGGCTGCATCGGCGAATTCCTGACGACGCAACAATGCGCTTAATTGGCTTTCGCTGAACGGAGACAACAAGTAGTCGACACAACCCAGTTCAAGTAAGGCGGCGGCCTTTTCCTGATCGGCGTATTGCACGACGGGAATAACGCTGATGGCGCGTCCACGACGAATCAGTGAATCGACCTGCGTATAAAGAGTTGGCTGTTGCATGCCGCTGATCAGGATAAAAACCAGCGACGCACCCTTCAATGCGGCGTTATCCAGATCATTCAGGCCGGCATAGGAAAAGACCGCACAACCTTCCTTGCGCAGACCCGCTTCAAGGAACTCGCAACCCGCCTCTGCGGGGTTGCCGACAATAAGTATTTTCTTGCGCGCCGGCGCTGGAGCGAATAGCTCTTCGCGGGAGTAGTTCATTGCATGACTGACACTATTCAATGTGACCACCTTGGCGCTGTTACGCCTGTTGCTCGAGCACAACGCCGGATTCGCTGAAAAATTTATTTAAGTCTTTCGGAACTTTTGTCGCCCTGCCTGTCCAACTCGCCGAACGAGACAGGTAACTGCAGCCGACCACTCCGAAACAATTGCGCGCACGCTAACAAGCCCGCCCGGAACTGCCCAATCAGTTCCGCTAAATTAAAATCAAATGCTCATCAGTGATCTCAAAAAAGATCAATTGATACCTATTGATTTAATTCTTTCTCGCGCCCAAGCCTAGACTGGCGGCACGCTAGAGCCGTGCCCGTGACCTCAGGCATTGCACACCCGCCCTGGCCAAACCTTCTTCTGCTTATACCAGCGCGACAGGCCTTCGCCAGCCGTGCAAGAACCAGGAACTACCGTTCACAACATGTCTGGCAATTCAAAAGTCCACCATGGCGTGCCCGCCCAAAGCCTGACTGTATTGAAACCGCAGAAGCTTGGCCGGCATCACCACAAGATTCCTCAGTTCATCAAGGAAACCACCAACAAGAACCCTCGTTTGATCGGCGACTACTTTCTGCGCAATTACCGGATCAGCCTTGAGCTGAGTAGGGTCGATGTTCAGGAGCCGGCAGATAACGCACCAGAATGCATCTACCGTTCGCCGATGGGAAAAGTTGGTTTTTCAATTGACCGGGCCCTGCTCACCGAGGCACTCGAGTGCTATTACGGCGGAACAATCGTGCCCAGTCAGGAAGCACCGCCGATCAGCACTTCCGAACAACGGATGCGTGATCGCCTGGGCTTGGATCTGACTTATATTTTTGCGCGCTCGATATCATCCGGCGACACATTCGGCGCACTTGAGCGCTATGAAAACGATTACGAAGAAACCACCTGGGAATATGTCGCTGAGTTCGAATACATCAGCCACCTGACCAATAGCCGCTCATCGATTTTCATTCATTTGGACACCGATCTGGTCGATGAACTGACCAGTCGCCTGGCCGGCCCGTTGCCTGCTCGGCTGACCGGCAATCCGGTCGATCACATCAAGCACCTGCCGGTACGCCTGGATTGCGTGGTCGCCTCGGTGCAGATGCCGCTGTCGCAGGTGCTTGCCCTGCAGCTCAACGACATTCTCATGGTGCGCCCGCTGGACCGCTACGAAGTGCGCATCAACCAGCAGAAGCTCTATCGGGGGACTGTCTTCGAAGAAGACGGCGCCTTGTTCCTCACTTCACTTGAAAGCGTGAAATCCCAATGACCGGTCAACTGTCCGACAACGAATTCGAGAACCTCATCAACGAGGGCGACCTGAGCCTCGACGGCACCGACGAGCCAGCCGCCGCGCCCGCTCCCCAGCCCCAGGCACCACGCCAGGACCTGAGCTTCTTCGGCAAGATCCCAGTGAACGTCACCCTGGAAGTGGCCTCGGCAGAGATTTCGCTGAAAGAATTGATGGAGTGCGACACCAGCAGCGTCATCGTGCTCGACAAAGTGGCCGGCGAGCCGCTGGACGTGAAGGTCAACGGCACCCTGTTCGCCAAGGCCGAAGTGGTGGTGATGAACGGCAGCTACGGCCTGCGTATCGTCGAACTGTCCGGCGTCGGCCTGGATGCGCTGACGCAATGAAGCTGCGCCACGGGCTGTCGCTGCTGTGTCTGCTGCTGGCCAGCCTGTTCCCGCTGGTGGCGCAGGCTGCCGGTGGCGAAATCACGTTGTTCAACCTGAACGATACCGAGAACGGCCAGGAATTCAGCATCAAGCTGCAGATCCTGATCATCATGACGCTGCTCGGCTTTCTGCCGGCAATGCTGATGATGATGACCTGCTTTACCCGCTTCATCATCGTGCTGGCCATCCTGCGCCAGGCCATTGGCCTGCAACAGAGCCCACCGAACCAGGTGCTGATTGGTATCGCGCTGATCGTCACCCTACTGGTGATGCGCCCGGTCTGGCAGGAAATCCACAGCGCCGCCTTCGAGCCCTTCCAGAACGACGAGATCAGCCTGGAGCAGGCGCTGGACGTGTCCAAAACCAGCCTCTCGGCGTTCATGCTGGCGCAGACCAACAAGACCTCGCTGGAAACCATGGTCTCGCTGGCAGGCGAGGAAGTGCCGGAGAATCTCGACGACCTGGACTTCTCCCTGCTGTTGCCGGCGTTCGTGCTCAGCGAGCTGAAAACAGCCTTTCAGCTCGGCTTCATGATCTTCGTGCCGTTTCTGGTAATCGACTTGGTGGTCGCCAGCGTGCTGATGGCGATGGGCATGATGATGCTGTCGCCGATGATGATTTCGCTGCCGTTCAAGTTGATGGTGTTTGTGTTGGTGGATGGGTGGGCGTTGTTGATGGGTACGCTGACCACCAGTATTCAGCCGTTTTAGGTGATGGGGATGAATGCTGTTCATGCGCGCTTGAACCCACCCATCGGACCCTCCTGTAGGAGCGCAGGGGGACGCCTAGTCCTTGCTCGCGAAGCTTTTTGGGTTCGGTGCCCTAGGCCCATTGCCCTGGCAGCCCGACGCATTGGTTTCGCCCTGCTGGGCGACTCACTTTTTTCAGTTGCCAAAAAAGTAAGCAAAAACGCTTGCCCCTGCATCCGGGTCTCGCTTCGCTCGACTTCCCTCATTCCATCCACGCTCCGGGGGCCGGCGTACAAGGGCCATCCCTGGCCCTTTACGCCTCTCGCGGCATCCATGCCGCTCGCTCCCCTCCGCGCGGATTCCATTCGGCCTCCTGAAAGGGGCGTTCGGCGTCGTCTGATGGTTCGTTCGCGGAAAAACCGGAAAAGCGTCTCGAGCCAACAACGCTGTGTTTACGTCCCGAGCAGAAACGAAAATCTCGTAGGGTGGAAAACTGCGAAGCATTTTCCACCGCAATCGTCGCTGCGAGGGATATCGAACCTTGCCCGCGAAAACCGGTGGGTAAGCTTCGCGTTACCCACCCTACGTCTAGCTTTTACAACCGCTTCGTTGCACGGGCCATCAGACACCACCGAATCGCCCCTTTCAGAAGGCCGAGCGCAGGTGGCGTGGAAGGGGTTGAGCGGCATGGATGCCGCGAGAGGACTGGGCGTACCCCCGACGATGGGCCAGGGATGGCCCTTCGCGGCGAGCCCCTGGAACGTCACCGGAGCGAGGGAAGTCGAGCGCAGCGAACCGGGGACGCCTAGTCCGGTGCAGGGGCAAGACTTTTTGGTTCCTTTGGGCGGGGCCGGCCATCCGGCGACTGCCAAAAGGGACTCGCCCAGCAGGGCGAAACCAATGCCTCAGCCAACCCTGCAAATAGGCCGTACCTCCCGAAGCGCAAACCTAAAAGCTTCGCGAGGAAGCTCGCTCCTACATGGGCTTACTGCCGCGCTAACCGGCATAACCACCCTCACCTCCCAGGTGCTCCCATGCTGACCCCAGACACCGCCGTCAATATCGTCTCCAACGCCATCCACGTCATCGTACTGGTGGTCTGCGTGCTGGTGGTGCCGAGCCTGCTCGGCGGGCTGCTGGTGAGCATTTTCCAGGCGGCCACCCAGATCAACGAACAGATGCTCAGCTTCTTGCCGCGCCTGCTGATCACCCTCGGCATGCTGGTGTTCGCCGGGCACTGGATCCTGCGCACCTTCAGCGACCTGTTCATCGAAACCTTCACCCAAGCCGGGCGGCTGGTCGGTTAGCCGTGGGCAACGAACCCATCATGCAGGCCGGTCAGTACCTGCAGTCGCTGCTGGGTTACTGGTGGCCGTTCTGCCGGATCATGGCGGTGTTCAGCCTGGCGCCGATGTTCAGCCACAAGTCGCTGAGCATCCGCGCGCGGGTGCTGCTGGCGATCGCGCTGACGGTGGTGCTCACCGCCGCCCTGCCGCCCACAGCGTCCATCGACCCGCTGTCCATGAAGGGCATTCTCACCGCGCTGGAGCAGATCGCCATGGGCCTGCTGCTGGGCGTGGCGCTGATGTTGGTGTTCACGGTATTCACGCTGATCGGCGATATCGTCTCGACCCAGCTGGGGCTGTCCATGGCGGTGTTCAACGACCCCATGAACGGTGTGTCGTCGGCCTCGATCGTCTACCAGCTGTATTTCATCCTGCTGGCGCTGCTGTTCTTCGCCACTGACGGCCACCTGGTGATCGTCACCATCATCTATCAGAGCTTCATCTTCTGGCCGATCGGCAGTGGCATCCATTTCGACGGCCTGCAGACCATCGCGATGTCGCTGAGCTGGGTCATTTCCGCCGCCCTGCTGATCGCGCTACCCATCGTCTTCTGCATGACGCTGGTGCAGTTCTGCTTTGGTCTGCTCAACCGCATCTCGCCAGCGATGAACCTGTTCTCCCTGGGGTTTCCGATGGCGATCATCGCCGGGCTGATCCTGATTTTCCTGACCCTGCCAAACCTGTCGGAAGCCTACCTGCACCTGACCCGCGAGCTGCTTGGCAACATCGGCGAGATTCTGCGGAGCGGCCGCGATGTCTGAGCAGAACAGCAGCCAGGAAAAAACCGAAGAGGCCTCCGAGCAGAAACTCAAGAAGAGTCGCGACGATGGCCAGGTCACCCGCTCCAAGGACGTCGCCACCACCGTCTCGCTGTTGGCCACGCTACTGGTACTCAAATTCAGCTTGGGCTTTTTTTTCGACGGCCTGCAGCAGGCGTTCAGTTACTCGTACATCGACTTTCACAAGAGCGAAATCACCGTCGACGACCTGCAGTTGATCCTCACCCACAACCTGCTGGTGTTCATCAGTGTGCTGTTGCCGCTACTGATCACGCCGATCCTGGTGATCGCCTTCGCCTTGGTGCCGGGCGGCTGGGTGTTCGCCTCGAAGAACTTCGCCCCCAAGTTCAGCAAGCTCAACCCCATCACCGGGCTGGGACGAATGGTTGGCGCGCAGAACTGGTCCGAGCTGCTCAAGTCGATGCTGAAGATCACCGCACTGCTGAGCATCGCCGCTGGCCAGCTGTACTACGCCGCGCCCAAGCTGATCGCCCTGCAGCGCAGCGACATCAGCAACGCCATTGGCAGCGCCTTCTCGCTGACCTTCGACCTGGCGATCTCGCTGCTGCTGGTGTTCGTGCTGTTCTCGTTCATCGATATCCCGCTGCAGCGCTTCTTCTTCCTGAAGAAAATGCGCATGACCAAGCAGGAGCGCAAGGAAGAGCACAAGAACCAGGAAGGCCGGCCCGAGGTAAAGGCGCGGATCAAGCAGCTGCAGCGCCAGCTGGCCCAACGGCAGATCAGCCGAGTGATCAAGGACGCCGACGTGGTGATCGTCAACCCGACGCATTACGCCGTGGCGCTCAAGTACGACCCGAAGAAGGCCGAAACACCTTTCGTCATCGCCCGTGGTGTCGATGAAACGGCGTTGTACATCCGCAAGCTGGCCCAGGCCAACAACCTGGAGGTGGTCGAGCTGCCACCGCTGGCACGGGCGATCTACTTCAGTACCCAGGTCAACCAGCAGATCCCGGCGCCGCTCTACACCGCGGTGGCCCATGTGCTGACCTACATCCTCCAGCTCAAGGCCTGGAAGCAGGGTCGCCGGGCCAAGCCCAAGCTGGCGAGTGACATCCATATTCCCGAAGAACTGTTCAACCGAGCCCGATCATGAATTTGATTCAGAAACTGACGCCGACCTTCAGCAGCGGACGGATTGGGATCCCGCTGATCATCCTGTCGATCCTGGCGATGATCATCCTGCCGCTGCCACCGCAGCTGCTGGACGTGCTGTTCACCTTCAACATCGCCATGTCGATTCTGGTGTTGCTGGTCAGCGTGTCGTCGAAAAGTCCGCTGGATTTCTCGCTGTTCCCGACGGTGATCCTGATCACCACGCTGATGCGCCTGACGCTCAACGTCGCCTCGACGCGGGTGGTGCTGCTCGAAGGTCATACCGGCACAGGCGCCGCGGGCAAGGTGATCGAAGCCTTCGGTGAGGTCGTCATCGGCGGCAACTTCATCGTCGGCCTGGTGGTGTTCATCATCCTGATGATCATCAACTTCATCGTCATCACCAAGGGCGGCGAGCGGATCTCGGAAGTGACTGCGCGCTTCACCCTGGACGCCCTGCCGGGCAAGCAGATGGCCATCGACGCCGACCTCAACGCGGGTCTGCTGAGCAACGACGAAGCCAAGGCGCGCCGCCAGGAAGTGGCCAAGGAAGCCGACTTCTACGGTGCAATGGACGGCGCCTCGAAGTTCGTTCGCGGTGACGCCATCGCCGGCATCCTGATCCTGCTGATCAACCTGTTCGGTGGTTTCGCCATTGGCGTCTTCGTCCACGATCTGGCGGCGGGCGAAGCCTTCAAGCAGTACGCCCTGCTGACCATCGGTGACGGTCTGGTCGCGCAGATCCCGGCGCTGCTGTTGTCCACCGCCGCAGCGATCATCGTCACCCGCATCAACGAATCCAGCGACATCACCAGCCAGGTTCAGCGCCAGCTGCTGGCCAACCCGGCATCGCTGTATACGGTGGCCGGCATCCTGTTCGTGCTCGGCCTGGTGCCGGGCATGCCGCACCTGGCGTTCATCGGCTTTGCCGCGCTGATCGGCTTCATCGGCTGGCGGGTGTCGCTGCACGAGCCGCCAGCCGCCGGTGCCGATCTGAAGGAAATCCAGGCCATCGGCCAGGCGATGGACAAGGAAAAGGCCCAATCGCTGGCCTGGGAAGACATTCCCCTGGTCGAGCGTTTGTCAATTTCGCTGGGCTATAAGCTGGTCGGGCTGGTCAACGAAGCCTCCGGCGCGCCGTTGCCAGCGCGGGTGCGCGGCGTGCGCCAGACGCTGTCCGAGCATCTCGGCTTCCTGCTGCCGGAAGTGCAGATCCGCGACAGCCTGCGGTTGAAGGCGTCGCAATATGACATCTACATCAATGGCGAAAAGATCGACGGCGCCGAACTGCATGCCGACCGCCTGATGGCGATTCCTTCGCCCGAACTCTATGGCGAGATCGACGGCATCCTCGGCACCGACCCGGCCTATCGCATGCAGGTGGTGTGGATTCAGCCCTCGGATAAATCCCGCGCGCTGAACCTTGGCTACCAGGTGATCGACTGCGCCAGTGTGGTCGCCACGCACCTGAACAAGGTGGTGCGCGAGCATTTGCCTGATCTGTTCAAGCACGACGACGTCGAGCACCTGATGCAGCGCCTGACCCTGCAGGCACCGAAGCTTGCCGAGAGCCTGAAGAACGCGCTGAGCTACACCCAGCAAATGCGCGTCTATCGCCAATTGCTGCTGGAAGAGGTGCCGCTGCGCGACATCGAAACCATCGCCAGCACCCTGCTCGAATGCAGCGAAACCACCAAAGACCCGGTGCTGCTGGCTGCCGACGTACGCTACGCATTGCGCCGCAGCATCGTTTCGATGATTGCCGGCGATCGTCGTGAACTGGCGGTGTTCGTGCTGGAAAATGCGCTGGAAAACACCTTGCTCAATGCGCTGGCGATTGCGCAGCAAGCCGGTCAGGTGAGCCTGGACAACATCCCGGTGGAACCGAGCCTGCTCAACCAACTGCAGAACAGCATGCCGGTGGTGAAGGAAAAACTGCGCAAGGATGGCCACCCACCAATCCTCACCGTGATGCCGCAGCTGCGTCCGTTGCTGTCGCGCTACGCACGGGTGTTCAGCCCGGGCCTTCATGTGCTGTCGCAGAACGAGATTCCAGATCGGGTCGGGGTGAACATTCTCGGGACGCTGGGTTAACCAGTCGCAGTCCTTGGCCCGCCGTGAGACGGCCAAGGGCGCCCAGTTCGTGCTGCCTGTCAGCGGCCTGCCCGAACGTCCAAGGATCGCCAGCAAGCTGGCTCCTACAAGTGCGGAACGGCGCTCCCGCTCACTGTCCGTGCGGGCTGCTTATGTAGGAGCGACCTTGGTCGCGATCAAGGATCCGTCGTGGCGACTCGCACGCAGACCAAGGATCGCCAGCAAGCTGGCTCCTACGGGTGCGGGGAGGCGGCCCCGCTCACTGTCCGTGCGGGCTGCTTATGTAGGAGCGAGCTTGCTCGCGATCAAGGGGCCCGCCGCGGCTACCTCTCGAAGCAGCGCTTGCTGCTATAGCGCCTACTGGGCAAACACGGCCCGCTTGGATTACTACAGGTTCTCGGCCAAGAACACCAAGCTCCGCCCATGGGCCAGCGCCGCAGCGTTCTGGTTGTACATGGGCCGTGCCCAGCAGTTGAAGCCGTGGTCGACGCCCGGATAGGTCTCGATCTGCGCTTGACCGACCTGGGCCATCTTTTCCTGGACGGCGGCCACCGCGTCGGAGTCGATGTGGTCGTCTTCTTCGGCGAAGTGGAACAGCGTCGGGCAGGTAATCCGCTCGGCCTGGTCCAGGCGTTTCTCGATGCTGCCGGGGTAGTAGCAGACTGCGGCATCGACGCCCGCATTGGCCGCGCTCAGAAACGACAGCACGCCGCCCATGCAATAGCCCACCGACGCCACGCGGCCGTTGCAGTCATCGCGCCCGCGCAGCAGCTCGACGCTGCGCCGTAGATCGTCGATCGCCAGGTCGAAATCCAGCGCCTGCATCAGCGAGAAGGCCTGCTCCCAGTCCTCCTCGCCATAACCAAGCTGGACACCCGGTTCGCTGCGCCAGAACAGGTCCGGGGCCACTACGACGTAGCCATCGGACGCGTACTGGTCGGCGACCGACTGGATGTGTTCGTTCACACCGAAGATTTCCTGAATCAGCACGATGCCCGGGCCATGGCCGGCGGGCGGCAGTGCCAGGTAGCCCTTGAAGGTCTTGCCGTCTTGCGCGGGAATGTCGATCCACTGTGAAGTCATGCCTGTCTCCGTTGGGTTGCGAGTTGCCGGACAATTTCAGGCGCACCTAAGAGCACCGGTCGAACAGGTGCGACAGGTACAAAGGGGCTGAGTTCGCGCGGGCTCAGCCCTGTGTTCAGTCACGCTATGTCCGCCTGTCATCACGGCAGAGGCAACGAGGAACATTCCGCCGCGCGCCTTGGGTCAGAGGTTCTGACTCGGCAGCCCGGCTCCATTAACATGCCGGGCTTGCTTCGACACATCACCAACACGGAGACGACCGATGCCTCAGGCGCCCGCGCCAGACGCTCATGCCCTTAGCGGCGAGCCGAACAACCCGCGTCTGTATCGAAAGATCGCCTGGCGGCTGATTCCGTTTCTGTGCTTCTGCTACCTGGCCGCCTACCTGGACCGCATCAATGTCGGCTTCGCCAAGTTGCAGATGGCCGAGCAACTGCAGCTCAGCGAAGCGGCCTTCGGCCTGGGTGCGGGCCTGTTCTTCGTCGGCTATATCCTCTTCGAAGTGCCCAGCAACCTGATCCTCAAGCGTGTTGGCGCGCGGGTCTGGATTGCGCGGATCATGATCACCTGGGGCGTGTTGTCGGCCTGCACCATGCTGGTCACCACGCCGGCGCAGTTCTACGTGGTGCGCCTGCTGCTGGGCGTCGCCGAAGCGGGCTTTCTACCGGGCGTGCTCTATTACCTGACATTGTGGTTCCCGACCTATCGCCGAGGGCGGATCATCGCGCTATTCATGATCGGCCTGCCGCTATCAAGCGTGATCGGCGCGCCCTTGTCCGGCTGGATTCTCGGTGCATTCGATCAGGTGCAGGGCCTGCGTGGCTGGCAATGGCTGTTCCTGCTCGAAGGCATTCCCAGCGTGCTGCTCGGCCTGATGGCGCTACGCGTGCTGCCCGACAGCCCGAAGCGCGCCGACTGGCTGGATATCAACGAGCAGGGCCAGGTGCTGCGCGACCTTACCCTCGATGAGGCGCAGAGCCCGGCCAGTGGCGAGACCTTTCGCCAGGGCTTCTTCAACCTCAAGGTGTGGATGCTCGGCGGCATCGACTTCGCGATCTTGCTGAGCGCGTATGCGCTGGGCTTCTGGATGCCGACCTTCATCCGCAACGCCGGCGTCAGTGATGTGTCGGAGATCGGCCTGCTGACCGCCGTGCCCAGCATCGCCGCGGTGCTCGGCATGCTTGTGCTGGGCGCCAGCTCCGACCGCTTCCGCGAGCGCCGCTGGCACATCATCCTGCCGTTCTGGATTGGCGCCGTCGCCATGGCAACCAGCACCGCGTTCACCGACAACGTGATCATGACGGTGCTGCTGTTCTCCATTGCCCAGGCGGCCATCATCGGGGCGGTTCCGGTGTTTTTCAGCCTGCCGGCGACATTTCTCACTGGCACCGCGGCAGCAACCGGCTTCGCCCTGGCCTGCTCCTTGGCGAACATCGCCGGCCTGGTCAGCAATACGCTGATTGGCGTCACGCTCGACCTCACCGGGGAAAGCGGTGCGGCGTTGTGGTTCTTCGCGGCGTGTCTGGTGCTCGGCTCGCTGCTGGTGATCGCGCTGCCGGCCAAGGTGGTGAATCGCTAATCGCGCCGCTTGGGCATCAATTCGCCAATCAACCGGGTGTATTCCTCACTCGGGCGATCCAGGGAGAAGCCCATTTCGAAACTGTCGCGGCGGGAATCTTTGCGCACCCACTGGCAGAGCACCACGATCTGCACTTCACGGGTTCGATCGCCCACGGTCGGCACGTGCAGGCACATCTCATAGCAGCCGTTCACGCCCAATGGCTGCTTGGCGACCAGGCGCAACCCGCCTTTCGACAGGTCAGCCACGTAACCCATAGGGTCGCCGCTGAGACGATTGGTGACCTGGATACGGCTGAGATGGCGGAAGGTGAGTCGGCTGTGTTGGCGCATGGCGAGGCTCTGGCAGTCCTTTGTTCCGCTGCGAAACGGCTGGGATCGTCCTCCCAGGCATAACGGTGGCGGCGTGCTTAAAGGCTGCAAGCGACCGAAACACAACGGAAATTAAGGGATCAGCCAATTATTTTTACAGCTAGCGGAGCGGGGCCAAGGCTCCGCTCCGCAACCCTGGCTAGCGCTCGGGGCGATCCTGCTTGTTGCGCTTCAACGCTTCTTCATCGCTGACCTCATCGGCCATGCCCGGCGGGACGTTGTAGGCGCCGCCTGGGACATCGTCACGATCACCGCCAGCAGCTTCGCCATTGGTGGTCCTGTCCGCCTGGTCGATGCGCTCCTCGTTGCGATCGTTGATCGTTTCCAGGTTTTCCTTGCCGCGTTCGGATTGATTCATGGGGACCTCCGTCTGGTTGCTCATTCGGACACCGCTCGGCATCTCTATAGGTTAGGAAGACGCGCGATCGCAGAAGTTGCATGCAAATCTGCCGAGATGGCCGGCCATTCGGCAGGCGCGCTGAACTAATCCGGCATAGCAACGGCCAAAAAATCATCTGGGGGTTTCCCCACTGCCACCGTGTGAACCTATGCAACTGACTCGAAGCCTGCCCGTCGACACCACGCCTGTAACCTGTGAGGTGGCAGCGCCTTCCAGGGCGCTTTACTTCGCCCTGCTCGACGCTCCCGATGACGCAGCCGTGCGCAATCGCGCCGCTGACTACCTCAATGCACAGTTGGACGAAGCCTCAGCGCTGCCCTGCGACCTGCCGCACGACCCAGCCGGGCTCGGGGATTGGCTGGACGCACACACGGCAAAGGTCGGCGGGCAGTATCAGGCCTACCTTGACGAACGCCGCGCCGGCGGGCCACGCCGCTACTTCACCAGCAAGGCTCATGCGCTGCACTTTCTGCGCGGTGTAGCGCCGACCAAACTGGTCGATGGCGCCTGGCTCTATGGCCTGCTGCAGCGCTGGGACGATGCGCGTTTCACTTCGCTGATTCAGACCTATCTCGAGGAGCTGGGCGAAGGTCAGCCGGAAAAGAACCACGTGGTGCTATACCGCAAGCTGCTCGCCAGCCAAGGCTGTGACGACTGGCAGACGCTGGATGACGACAACTTCGTCCAAGGCGCCATCCAGCTCGCATTGGCCGAGCACGCCGAGCAGTTCCTGCCTGAGGTGATCGGTTTCAACCTCGGCTACGAACAACTCCCGCTGCACCTCTTGATCAGCTCCTACGAGCTCACCGAGCTGGGCATCGACCCCTATTACTTCACCTTGCACGTGACGGTCGACAACGCCGACAACGGCCATGCGAAGAAGGCCATTCAAGGCTTGCTTGCGGCCTGGCCGCAGGTGGGCGACAGCGAAGAATTCTATCGACGAGTCATGAACGGCTATCGCCTGAATGACCTGGGTGCGAGCACGCTTTCGGTGATTGGCGGTTTTGAACCCGAGCAGGAAGTGATGCGCGTGCTGGAGAAAAAGGCCGGCGTCGGCCAGTTCGTGCATTCGGACTACTGCCGCTTCGATGGGCGTACCGTGAACCAATGGCTGGCCGAGCCGGAACAGATCCCGCAATTCATCGAGACGCTACAGCGCCGCCGCTGGATCAAGCGTCACGAAGACCCACAGCACAGCCGATTCTGGCAGCTGATTACCGGCGAACAAGCCCCGATGTTCGGCGTTTTCAGCGCCCACGAGCAGCAATTGATTCACGACTGGATCGCTGGCGACTGGCTGGCCGAGCAGACACCCACCCGTGGCAAGCCGCACCCGTCGCTTGCACAACGCCAGGTGCCGTTCAGCAGCCGTCGACGGACATCTACCGAGCGGCCGGCAAAGCCGGCGCTGGTGCAGCAGGGCCAGCACGTCAGCGACTTCGATCAGGAAGCCTTGCTGCTTGAACAGCAACTGACACAGCTACCCACACGTGAAGCACGCATGCGCCACCTGCTGCCGCTGTTGGCACCGACGCGCCACCACAGCGCGGCCGGACTGCTGGCCACCCGCATCTTCACCGGATTATTCAATTGAGGCGAACTCGCCAGGGAATCTGAAATGCCCACGGAAACTGCCCAGGACCGCGCGCTGCTGCACCTGGCCCAGGCGCTGCGCGAGCGCGGTTATCACTTCATCACCCCCACGCCGCTGACGCACGAGCGGGTCAACGCGCGGGTGGAAAACCAGCTGGCTAAAGATCTGGAAGGTGTCTTCGGCTGGAGCCGGCCGTTCCAGCATGAGCTGCTGCCGCCGGCAATTTTCAGCCTGATGGATCAAGCCGGCGTGCTTGCCCCCAGCGACTCACGCTGGCGTAGCCGGGTGCGGATGTCGAGCCTCGACGGCCAATTGTTCGTACACTCGGCCTACCCCACCGACGCGTCAGACGCCGTGTTTTTCGGCCCGGATACCTACCGGTTCGCCAATGCCATCCTGGCCCACCTGAACAACCACAAAGGTCAGATCGGGCGTGCCGTGGACATCGGATGTGGCTCCGGTGCAGGGGCCATCCTGACGGCACTGGCACGGCCACAGGCAGAGGTGCTGGCGGTGGACATCAACCCGGCCGCGCTGCGCATGACCCGCATTAACGCGGCGCTGGCCGAGGCTGACAACCTGAAGGCCCACCACAGCGATCTGCTCAATGACATAGATGGTCAGTTCGACCTGATCCTGGCCAACCCGCCCTATCTGGTCGATCCGGACGAGCGCGCCTATCGCCACGGCGGAGGACCCTTGGGGGCTGGGCTTTCCTTGGCGATTTTCGACAGCGCACTGGCGCGTCTCGCCCCGTGCGGCACCTTGCTGCTCTATACCGGCGTAGCGATGAAGGGCAATCAGGACCCATTCCGCCGCGAAATCGAGCAGCGTCTCGACGGTCACGGGCTGGAATGGCGATATCGAGAAGTCGATCCCGATGTCTTCGGTGAAGAGCTGCTCGACGGCGCCTATACCGAGTGCGACCGGATTGCGGCGGTGGTGTTGGAAGTCACCCGATCGGCGGGCTGAACGTTACCGCGTTGAAAACGCTTCGCGGTTTTCCACCCTACGACCGGCCCAGACGTAGGGTGGATAACGCCGCAGGCTTATCCACGGGCACCAGGACCTTTATATGGGCAGCAGCACCAGGCAGACCGACAATGTGATCAGCGAGCCGAGCGTCGAAAGCAACACCACGCGCGACACTCGCGACGCCTCGCGTCCATAGAACTCTGCGAGCATGTAAGGCCCGGTGCCGGTGGGTAGTGCGCTGAGCAAGAGCGCCGAATACGCCCACAGGGTCGGCAGCTCGAACACCTGAAAGGCCAGATACCAAGTGATCAGCGGCTGCACCACCAGCTTCAACGTGACCAGCGGCCAGACACCACTCACCGTGCCACCCGGCTGCGGTTGCGCCAGGAACAACCCCAGCGAAACCAACGCGCACGGTGCCGCCGCCGCGCCCAGCAACTTTAGCAGCGTCGCCACCGGCACCGGCAGATCCAACCCGCTCGCCGCCCATAACCCACCCAGCAGGGGCGCCACCACCAGCGGATTACGCAGCAGCGCGACACTGACCTTTCGCAACGTCTGGTTGAAGCCCTGCCCGGCGTGCAACCCGGTCTCCACGCACGCCAGCGCAATGGCGAACAGCACACAGACGACGATGATCGACGCCACCATAGCTGGCTGCAGCGCTTCGTCGCCCAGCACCAACATGCACAGCGGAATGCCGATGTAGCCGGTATTGGCATAGGACGCACCGAGCGCATCGAGACTGGCGTCGGCCAGCGGCTGCTTTTGCAACAGTCGATAACCAAGCGTGAAGCCGAACACACCGAGGCAGCCCACCGAGAACGCCGTGATAAAGCCTGGTTGCCAAAGCTGCTCCCAGGTGGAATTGCCGACGACACTGAAGAGCAGCGCTGGCAACCCCAGCCAGACCACGAATCGGTTCAGCTCGGAGGCGCCCGTCGGGCCCATGCGCCCGGTACGGCGACAGATGAAACCCAGCAGGATCAGAGCGAAGACTGGGAGGACGATGTTAACGACGGCGGACATGGACTCTCATTGTGTGGTGGCCGCCAGAGGGTGGTGGAAGGGGGCCGGCTGCCGACCTTAGCAAAAAAATGGCTCATCGCATGCCTGGAGGCGGATCGTCACTCGACTGGCAAACGGGTTTGGCTGGGTGTTTCGCTTTTCACAGCGATGGACCAGTGGGTTGGGACCTTGGTGGTGGACGGTTTTGCTTCGCTTGTTAGCGCACGGCCTGGCAGACAACCCCAGCCGCGCCTTTCATGAGGCCTGAACGCAGGCCGCACGCAGGGGTTGAGAAGCATGGATGCCGCGAGAGCCGCTAGTGGTTCGGGACGCGCAGCCGTGGAGGGCCCTTCGCGGCGGGCGCTGGAACGTCAATGGAGAGGGGGAACCCCGGCGCAGCCGGGGTCAGCGTATTTGCTAACTTTTCAGGGCCGGCCTTCCGGCGACTGACCAAAGTGAGTCGCTCAGCAGGGCGAAACCAAGCCCTCAATCAGCCCGCTAATCGCCGTGAAAGCGAAGCGCCTAACCCATACACCCAACCTCGCAAAATCGGCTACCGCCGAGCACGCTCCTTCTAATGCAACAAAGTCGACACCGGATACCCGTTCGGCTCGGCACGCCCTGCGGCAAACTCCGCTTCGACTCGGCCACGCATGGCATCCGCACCCTGCGGGAAGCCACTGCGGTCGCTGTAATCCCATTCCGTCACCAACTGGCCTTCGCTCGCCAGCCCCTTTGCACAGGAGATGTCCAGCGCAGTGATGCCGGCCACAGCGCCCGCTGCGATGGCAGCGTTGACCTGCTCGGTGCCCTTATCGATGCTCAAGCCGAGGCCGATAAGGTCCAGCGCATCGCCGCCGATGCGGCCGTAGATCCAGGGCTTGGGATCGTCACTCAGCAATAGCCCGACGCCGGTGGCGATTTCCCGCGCGCCACAGGCGCGAATCAGTCCTTCGTTGCCGGGCACGCCGAGAAAGCGCGCCAGTTTGCCGGGCATCAGCACCTCGGCCAGACCCAGCCCGATGCTGAACCAGCCGAGGCCACGGGCCAGCGTACGGGCAGAGTGGTTGGTATGGGTGACACGATGTGGAACGCTCATGAATCAGTCCCTCCTCAGGGCATGGAGAAGCAGCCGACCACGTCCCGCTAGCGAGACGCGAGGCCCGGCCCTCAGGGTTTGAGAACGACCTTGATACAGCCGTCATGCTTGTCGCGGAAGGTCTTGTACATCTCCGGACCCTGCTCGAGGCTGACGCTGTGGGTAATGACGAAGCTGGGGTCGATTTGTCCTTCCTGAATCCGCTTGAGCAGATCATCGGTCCAGCGGTTGACGTGGGTCTGGCCCATGCGGAAGGTCAGGCCTTTGTTCATCGCCGCGCCGAATGGAATCTTGTCGATCAGCCCACCATAGACGCCGGGAATCGAGATGATGCCAGCCGGACGGCAGACATAGATCATCTCGCGCAGCACGTGAGGACGGTCGGTTTCCATCATCAGCGCCTGCTTCGCGCGGTCGTACATGGAGTCGATGGAGCGCGCCGCATGGGCCTCCATGCCCACCGAGTCGATGCACTTTTCCGGGCCCTTGCCGCGGGTCAGCTCCTTGAGGCGTTCGAGCACGCTTTCTTCATCGAAGTTGATGGTGATGGCGCCACCGGCGCGGGCCATGGACAGCCGCTCGGGCACGTTGTCGATGCAGATGACCTGCTCGGCACCCATCATGATCGCGCTGCGGATGGCGAACTGGCCGACCGGACCTGCACCCCAGACGGCCACGGTATCGGTGGGCTGGATATCGCATTGCGCCGCGGCCTGCCAGCCGGTGGGCAGGATGTCGCCGAGGAACAGCACCTGCTCGTCGGTCATGCCATCCGGCACCACGACGGGGCCGACGTCGGCATAGGGCACACGGACGAATTCGGCCTGGCCGCCGGCATAGCCACCGGTGAGGTGTGTGTAGCCATAGAGGCCGGCGGTGGTGTGGCCGAAGACCTTGTCGGCCACGTCCTTGTTGCGGTTGGTGCGCTCGCAGACGGAGAAATTGCCGCGCCGGCACTGATCGCACTCACCGCAGACGATGGTGAAGGGCACCACAACACGGTCACCGACCTTGAGCTTTTTGTTCGCCGAGCCGACCTCCATCACTTCGCCCATGAACTCATGGCCCATGATGTCGCCGTGCTGCATGCCGGGCATGAAGCCGTCGTACAGGTGCAGGTCGGAGCCGCAGATGGCACAGGACGACACTTTGATGATGGCGTCGCGGGGGTCTTCTATCGACGGATCGGGTACATGGTTGTCGCAGCGAATGTCGTGCTTGCCGTGCCAGCGAAGGGCTCTCATTGGAAAAATCTCCTGCTTCGGTGTTCGAAAACGCCGCCGTGGTTGGTTCTTCCTGATGTCTTCGCCGCGCTGCGGCAGCTGCTCCTGACCCGACTGCTGCCATGCGGCAAGGTGTACGGCGTGCGTGCTATCAGATTTTTAGTAAGCAGCGTGCCGGCAGAGTTGCCTGGTTCCGGCGCAATGAAGCGAAATCACCGACGAACAGTGATCGTTTGCGCCGAATTGAAACGTTATATCAACTATTCACAGCGCGTTCGTGTCATTTCTGTGGCGATCATCGCGGGCCGGGCATAGCGCTTTTCGTAGGAGTGAGCTTGCTCGCGATCAGGGGCTGGCGCGGCTCCGGTGCAACAGCAGAATACGGATCGCCAGCAAGGACTGGGTGTCCCCCTGGCTCCTACAGAAGCCGCGGCCATCATCGCGGGCCTCATTGCCGCTCAGCCTTTGCCCGGGCGGATGGAGGCGTAACCGTTGCGATAGCTGGGGTATTGCGGCACCCAACCAAGCGCCCGCGCTCGGGCGTTGCTGCACCGTTTGCTGCCAGCACGGCGGGTCATGGCCTGCTCGGCCCATTGGGTCACGCCGAGTCGCTCGCGCAACCAGTCCACCACTTCGTGCAACGGCGCAGGGTCATCGTCGACACCCAGGTAGCAATCTTCCAGAGCGCCACCGTTCAGATCGGTCTGCAGCAGGCAGGCCAACAGGGCCGCAGCATCATCGCGATGGATGCGGTTGCTGTACTGCGGCGGATCGCGTTCGACCCGCAGACCCGAGCGCACCTGGTTCTGCATCCATGGCCGCACCGGGTCATACAACCCCGCCATGCGCACCCGCGTCGCTGGAAAGCCGCACTCAAGCGCCAGCTGTTCGGCCTCGAGCATCACCTGCCCGGTGTAGCCAGTAGGCTCGGTGGCCGAGGTTTCATCAATCCACTCGCCGCCGTTCTGCGCGTAGACACCAGTGCTGGAAACAAAGAAAACGCGCTGCGGGCGTTGCCCCCGCTGCTCAAGCCAGCCAAGCGCATTGCGCAGGCCCTCAACGTAGGCCTGCCGATAACCGGGCTCGTCGTGCTGGCTGGCCGAGGCGGCATACACCAGGTAGTCCAGCTTGCCATTAGGCCAGCCACGCGGCACCTCGCTCGAGGCAAGGTCGCCACGTACTGGAAGGATAGGTACCGGCAGGCTCGCCGCCTGACGTCGCAGGCCGTACACCGTCCAACCTGCGCGGCTCAGCTGCAGGCCGAGGCGAATACCGACATCGCCGCAGCCGGCGATCATTACAGAGGGTCGAGTTGCCATGGCGGTTGCTCCATAACCGATGCGGACCACCGATTCGGCCCGCCTTTTTTGAGTGTACTGCTGTCAGCAGGATTTCCGCTGATCCCTTAATAAGGGAACGGCTGCTGGCCAGTTGGTTCGAACACGAGCAAAGGCTATGCTAGCCCGCACTCTGATGGAATAACGCTATGACACTGACCGAACTGCGCTACATCGTCACGCTCGCCCAGGAATCTCACTTCGGCCGCGCTGCCGAACGTTGCCACGTCAGTCAGCCTACCCTCTCGGTGGGTGTGAAAAAGCTCGAGGACGAACTCGGCGTGCTGATTTTCGAGCGGACCAAAAGCGCGGTACGGCTGACACCGGTCGGTGAAGGCATCGTCACCCAGGCGCAAAAGGTGCTGGAGCAGGCGCAGAGTATTCGCGAGCTGGCCCAGGCCGGCAAGAATCAGTTGGCCGCCCCGCTCAAGGTTGGCGCCATCTATACGGTCGGCCCCTACATGTTCCCGCATCTGATCCCGCAGCTGCATCGCGTGGCACCGGACATGCCGTTGTACATCGAAGAGAATTTCACCCACATCCTGCGTGACAAGCTGCGCACCGGCGAGCTGGACGCGATCATTATCGCGCTGCCTTTCCAGGAAGCCGACGTTCTGACCCTGCCGCTGTATGACGAGCCCTTCTATGTGCTGATGCCCGCTGGGCATCCCTGGACGAAGAAGGAAACCATCGACAGCGAGATGCTCAACGACAAGAGCCTGCTGCTCCTGGGTGAGGGTCATTGCTTCCGCGATCAGGTGCTCGAAGCCTGCCCGACCACGCGCAAAGGCGAGGCGCCGAGCCACACCACGGTGGAATCCTCGTCGCTGGAAACCATCCGCCACATGGTCGCCTCCGGCCTTGGCGTGTCGATCCTGCCGCTGTCGGCGGTCGACAGCCATCACTACTCCCCTGGCGTGCTGGACATCCGTCCGCTGACGCCGCCTGTGCCATTCCGTACCGTGGCCATTGCCTGGCGTGCCAGCTTCCCGCGCCCGAAGGCTATCGAAGTGCTGGCCGACTCCATCCGTCTGTGCTCGGTTGCAAAACCGCCCGCCGACAAAGCCTGACGTCATGAGCGAGCTGGCAGCGGTCCCGGTGACCGCATTGAAGGGCGTCGGCGCGGCGCTGGCCGAAAAGCTCGCCAAGGTTGGCCTGGAAACCCTACAGGACCTGCTGTTTCACCTGCCACTGCGCTACCAGGACCGCACTCGCATCGTGCCGATCGGCGCCTTGCGCCCCGGTCAGGATGCGGTCGTCGAAGGCACCGTCACCGGCGCGGATGTGGTGATGGGCCGGCGCCGCAGTCTGCTAGTCCGTCTGCATGACGGCAGCGGCAGCCTCAGCCTGCGCTTCTACCATTTCAGCCAGGCGCAGAAGGAAGCCCTCAAGCGTGGCACCCAGGTACGCTGCTACGGGGAAGCGCGACCAGGCGCCTCGGGGCTGGAGATCTACCATCCCGAATACCGCGCGCTCACTGACAGCGAGCCGGTGGCCGTCGAGCAGACACTGACGCCAATCTATCCAACCACCGAAGGCCTGACCCAGCAGCGCTTGCGCCAACTGACCGCGCAAGCCCTGGCACGACTCGGCCCGCACAGCCTGCCCGACTGGTTGCCCGACGAGCTGACCCGCGACTACCGATTGGCCAAGCTGGACGAAGCGATTCGCTACCTGCACCGGCCGCCGCCCGATGCCGATCTGGAAGAGCTCGCCGAGGGCCGCCATTGGGCCCAGCACCGCCTGGCCTTCGAGGAGCTGCTGACTCACCAGCTTTCGATGCAACGCCTGCGCGAGAGCAGCCGCGCCCAGCACGCACCGCCCTTACCGGCTGCCCGCGACCTGCCGCAGCGTTACCTGCAAAACCTCGGTTTCCAGCCCACCGGCGCGCAGCAGCGAGTGGGTGCCGAGATCGCCTACGACCTCGCCCAGAACGAGCCGATGCTGCGCCTGGTGCAGGGAGACGTCGGTGCCGGCAAGACGGTGGTCGCCGCCCTCGCCGCCTTGCAAGCCTTGGAGGCGGGCTATCAGGTGGCCTTGATGGCGCCGACCGAGATCCTCGCCGAACAGCACTTCATCACCTTCTGCAAATGGCTCGAACCGCTGGGCATCGAAGTCGCTTGGCTGGCCGGCAAGCTCAAGGGCAAAGCGCGAACCGCATCGCTGGAGCGCATCGCCGCCGGCTGCCCAATGGTGGTCGGCACTCACGCGCTGTTTCAGGACGAAGTGCGGTTCAGCAGGCTCGCGCTGGTGATCATCGACGAGCAGCACCGGTTCGGCGTGCAGCAGCGCCTGGCGCTGCGCCGCAAGGGCGTCGAGGGACGACTCTGCCCGCACCAGCTGATCATGACCGCCACGCCGATCCCGCGAACCCTGGCGATGAGTGCCTACGCCGATCTGGACACCTCGATCCTCGACGAGCTGCCCCCCGGTCGTACGCCGGTCAACACCGTACTGGTGGCCGACAGCCGCCGCCTGGAGGTTATCGAGCGGGTGCGCTCGGCCTGTAACGAAGGCCGCCAGGCCTACTGGGTCTGCACCCTGATCGAGGAGTCCGAAGAGCTGACCTGCCAGGCGGCGGAAACCACCTTCGAAGACCTCTCCGCCGCGCTCGGGGGGCTTAATGTCGGGCTGATCCATGGCCGCATGAAGCCCGCCGAAAAAGCCGCGGTGATGGCCGAGTTCAAGGAAGGCCGCCTGCAATTGCTGGTCGCCACCACGGTGATCGAGGTGGGCGTCGACGTGCCTAACTCAAGCCTGATGATCATCGAAAACCCCGAACGCCTTGGCCTGGCCCAGCTGCACCAGCTGCGCGGACGGGTCGGTCGCGGCAGTGCCGCCAGCCATTGCGTGCTGCTCTACCACCCGCCGCTGTCTCAGACCGGCCGTGAACGTTTGGCGATCATGCGCGAGACCTGCGACGGCTTCATCATTGCCGAAAAGGATCTGGAACTGCGCGGCCCGGGCGAAATGCTCGGCACTCGACAGACCGGCCTGCTGCAGTTCAAGGTCGCCGATCTGATGCGCGATGCCGATTTGCTGCCTGCTGTGCGCGATGCAGCGCACGCATTGTTGGAACACTGGCCACAGCACGTAAGCCCCTTGCTAGAGCGCTGGCTGCGCCACGGCCAGCAATACGGGCAGGTTTGACGCTCGTCGGCAAACCCAAACCGCACTAACGCTAAGGCTATACTGCGCCGATCGGGAATAAAGACGGACTTTCCATGAATTCGGCTGCTGAAACCAAAAACAACATTACGCTCCCACCCATGATCGTTCAGCTGCTGGACAAGCTGGCGCTGCCTTACCGCGCCTGCGAGGACAGACCGGATCTTGATCCGGCCCGGCGCGTGCAGGCCATTCTGGTCGACGATGCCATCGGCGCGCTGCTGGTGCTCTATCCCAGCGACCATTTGCTCGATCTGCCACGTCTGGTTGATCTGACCGGGCGCCAGTTGGTGGCGGTTAAGCCCGAGCGGCTCACTCGAATGTTGTCCAAGCATGACCTGAAGGTCCTGCCCGGGCTGCCGCCGCTGACCAGCTCGCCCTGCCTGTACGAGGACCGGCTGTTGCAACAGCCGGAGCTGTTCATCGAATCCGGTCAGCCCGGCTTGCTGCTGGCGCTGGCGAGCCAGGATTTCAAGCAACTGCTCAGCAAAGCCAGCGCCGGTCAGTTCGCCGTTCCGTTGAGTACCATCCAGCCGAACCTCGACCGTCCCGAAGAGGACCGCGCGGAAATTACCAAGGCGGTGCAAAGCTTCACCGCGCGGCGCATTCAGAAGCGGCTGGAGGAAACCATCGAGATTCCTCCGCTGGCACAAACGGCACAGAAAATCATCAAGCTACGTGTCGACCCTGACGCCACAGTGGACGATATCACCGGTGTGGTCGAAACCGACCCGGCGCTGGCCGCCCAAGTGGTCAGCTGGGCCGCTTCGCCCTACTACGCCGCGCCCGGCAAGATCCGCTCGGTGGAAGATGCCATCGTGCGGGTGCTCGGTTTCGACCTGGTGATCAACCTGGCGCTCGGCCTGGCGCTGGGCAAGAGCCTGAGCCTGCCCAAGGATCAGCCGCAGCAGGCCACACCTTACTGGCAGCAGTCGATCTATACCGCGGCGGTGATCGAGGGGCTGAACCGCGCCATTCCGCGCACCCAGCGGCCCGAGGCGGGCATCAGCTACCTTGCCGGGTTACTGCACAACTTCGGCTATCTGGTGCTCGCGCATGTCTTTCCGCCGCATTTTTCGCTGATTTGTCGACACCTGGAGGTCAATCCGCATCTGAGTCACAGCGTGATCGAACAGCACCTGCTGGGCATCACCCGTGAGCAGATCGGGGCCTGGCTGATGCGCTACTGGGGGATGCCTGACGAGCTGTCGACGGCACTGCGCTTCCAGCATGACCCGCACTACCAGGGCGAGCATGCCGGGCATGCCAACCTAGTCTGCCTGGCGGTCCGCCTGCTGCGTAACCGTGGCATCGGCTCCGGCCCCTACAGCGAGATCCCGCAGGATCTCTTCGATCGCCTGGGGCTGAGCCGTGAGAAGGCCAACGAGGTGTTGAACAAGGTGCTTGATGCCGAAGCCGCGCTACGCGCCCTGGCGATGCAGATTCATCCTGCGCCGTGAGCCTTGGCCAGCAGCGCCTACGCGGCGCTGCTGGCAACCGAGCCCTGCCCGCTTCCGTTGTGCAACGGTCTAGCCCTCTGCACGGAAACTTACGCGTGCATCGACCAACCCCTCTCCGACCTGACTGATGCTGACCTCGGCGAGGCTCGCACCCGCGGCCTGAAGCTCGTCGAACCAGCGCAACAGCGACCCATAGGATGCGCTGGGGAGCGTTACCTGCAGGCTACCGTCATTGCCGAAATCGAAGCTCTCGATGGTCAGACCGCTCTGCTGCGCACTTTGCGTTACCAGTCCCTGCAACTGATCCGGTGCCAGCGAAACCGGGTTGCTGCGTGACATCTGTCGCGCCAACTCGGTGTTTTGCTCGAGATAGGCATGCAGCTCACGCTCCTGCTGGAAGTACGCTTGCGCATCACGCACGCGCTGCTGCGCAGGCGCCCAGAGCAGAACGTAGAACAACACCACCAGCAAAAAGGCGCCAAGCAAGGTAAGCGACAGGCGCTCGCGGGGTTGCAGCCGTTGCCAGCGCAGCCACAAAGGCGACTCGGCCAGGCGCACGCGCATCTGTTGTCTCAAATTCATCCCCGGCCTCCGATCACCACACGCGCGCTGACGGCATCACCGTCACGACTGGCCGACCCCAACTGGACGCTCTCCCCCGTTTGCCCGAGTCGCTGTCGCAGCTGCTCGAGCGCAGCGAAATCGCTGGCGCGCACCTGCAGGGCAAGATCACCTCGGGCCTGGTTGAAATCAAGCTGCCCGATCGACACCGGAATACCCTCGGCCAATGCCAGCGCCACTTCATTCAACAAGCGCATGAACTCTGCCGAAGCACCGGCGTTCTGGCTGATATGGTCGTCGAACTGAGCCCGCAGATTGACGATGCGTCGGTCCTCGGGAAACAGCTCGGTGTAGAGCGCCCGACTTGCCTCTGCGTATTGCTCGGCCTGGCTTTCCAGCGTCCAGGCCTGGAACAGGTTGAACACCAGTTGCACAGCCAACACCAGCGCCAGCACGATCATGACCGGCTTCCATTGACCCAGCCCGCTTCCCGCGGCGTGAATGGCGAAATCGCCCTGCGCCAGATTGAGTGCAGCCGCGCGACCCGAGGCCAGGAAACGATAGGGCTCGTCCAGCAGCTGGTAGTCGTCCAGCGGTGAGGGTGCTGCTTCCAGCGTGCCATGTCCGTGATGCGGCACAGGACACTGCCCAGCCAGGTGCGGCCACTGCGCGCTCTCGAAGGCCAGTCGCGCTTCCGGCTTGCCTCCGAGCAGCGCACGACCGTCGATGAACAGTAGCTGTGTACCGTCGCGCGGCAGCAAGTCGGCATCGACATGAATCGCGACGATGGTCAGGCCGAGCGCCTGGAGATCCTCCAGCCAGTCGGCCAGCAGCTGCCGGCGAATGGCGATGACCCGACGCCGCCCGTCATCCAGCGCATCGCCATGGGTCAGGTGCAGGTCATCGACGTTTTCGGCGAGCAGTTCTTCTACGGCATAAGCCAGTGCCTGATTGACCCAGCGCGCCTTGCGGGTCGGCAGGTTGACCGCGAACGAGCTGCAGACTTCGGCCGGCAGCACCAGGGTCACAGCCGCCGACGCCCGCTCGATGACGTTCGCCAACGGCATCCAGCCATCATCCCCTTCACCCGGCAGCCAGTAGACGCGCGTATCGCTGTCGATCCGGGAACCGCAATCAGCGGGCAGAAACAGGCAGTCCATCGGCTATCGATCTCCGTCATTGGTTGGTCGGGGCAGCCGTGGCGGCTGTCCCAGGTTGCGCTGCAGCACGCGAACATCGCCGTCGTCCTCACGCCGCAGCTGACTCACCAGTGCCAGGCGGCGGTCCGCCAGGCGCACCTCGCTGATGGCCTGAAAGAATTGACTGGTCACTGCGATGTTGGTGCTTTGAAGTTGGACACCGCTGAGCGCTGGTTGCGCCATGAAACTGGCCGTGTCACGGAACGGGGCAGATTGTCGTGCCTTCACCAGCGATTCGGCGGCGCTGGGGCTGAGGCTGTCGGCAAGGCTCGACAGCACCATGGCACTGGCCGTGTTGACGTTCAGCGGTGTATCCGCTGGCAGCACACTGACATAGGGCGCCAGACGCTGAAAGTCTTCATCGCGCATACCGAGCAGCAGGCGCAGTTCGGAGAGGTCCTCCAGCCGCCTGCCCGCCGTGCGATAAGGCGGATCAAGCAGCAGGTAGGCGTTGTCCTCCGCGCCCGTTTCGCCGCTGGGTTGCTGATCGCTGTCGATCCAGTCCATCAGCCGCTCGGCATAAGGCTCGGTGATCTGCAGGCGCAGCAGCAGCCGGCGAAACTGTGCGAGCGCTGCCGCGCTGGGCTGTTGTTCCTGCACCAGGCTGTTGAGATTGAAACGCCCGGCCAGGTCCTCGATTCGTACCTGGACCTGCCCCTGACCCTCGTCGAGATCGTACGCCGGTTGCGGCAGCGCCCAGGGCTCCAGCAGATGATCCACCGCCGGTTGCCCTGTGCCCTGACCGGACAGTTGCAGATCACGGCGCAGCATGGTTTGCGCCAGCGCCTCCCCACCCAGCGCGTAGTGCCAGGCCTGGCGCGCCTGCAGCTGGTTGCCGGTACCTCGGATCGACAGCTGCTGACGCGCAATCATCCCGGCGCAAATCACCGTAACGATGGCGACCACCAGCAGCACGGTGATGAGCGCGACGCCGCGCTGGGCCTTCATTGCATCTCTCCCACGCCGCCGGGCTCCGGTACGCCCTGGGAGTCGGGCTGGATGAATTGCGGAGCCGGCGTCGGGCCATCCGGCAACCGCAGCAGGCGGGTGATGGTGCCGTAACGCTGATGGTCAATGGAGACCTCCACGGCGAGCGGCAGCCGCCGCGCTTGTTCAGCCGGGTCACCGCGACCGAATTCGAACGGCGGCCATTCCTCGTGCCAGGTGTTCTCCGCATCCAGATAGCGCAGCCGCAGTGCCAACACATTGTCGAGCACAGGCTGCACCCGTGGCTCGCTGTCCACGTCGCGATCAAGCACCACCCAATAGACCCGCTCCAGCGTGTCGCCAACCAGCCGCCAGCGCACCCGCTGCAGGTTGGCCCGACGCATACCGGTGGGGTTTCGCCAGCCGCTGCGGGTCAGCTCCAGCGACACGCCGTCTGCGGCGCCGGCCATCTGGCCGATGAACGCGTTCTGCTCGTCGCCATAGCCGTCGCGCACCGGTCGTGGCATGGCCTGGATGAGGTCGCGTTCCAAACTCCACATCGCGCGCCCGAGTTCGCGCAGCTGCACTTCCTGCGCCCGCACCACCTCATCACTGCGCATTACCGCTTCGAGCATGCGGTAGGTGGCCAAGCCCAACAGCGCGAACAGCGCGATGGCGATCAGCAACTCGAGTAGCGTGAAGCCTGCGGTGGCACGAGGTGTGCGGATCTTCATGGGTCAACGCCAACGAAGCCGGTGAGGCTGGTCACCGCGCGCTCTTCGATGGAGCCGGCCCCGACACCCCGCCGCTGCTCGACGGCCGCGACCCAGACGCGAATACGCAGCAAACCGGGCGTGCCGCTGGTTTCCACTTCGCTCAGGGTCTGCCATTGACGGCCAGCGAACTCCAGGCGGGTATCTTCGCGGCCAACGCTCGGTGCCGGTTGTTGCAGCTGCAGCTCGGTGAGGCGGTTGTCGGCGATCCAGCCGGCCAGCGTCAGCGCTTCCAGCCGCCCAGCATTGCTCACGCTGCGCGCGGCCGCGGTCAATACCACAGCCGCGACGATGGCGAAGATCGCCAGCGCCACCAGCACTTCAAGCAGGGTAAAGCCAGCCGGGCGTGCGGGACGGTTCATCGACGGGTTTCCAGCAGCTCGGCACGCGGCATGCGAAAGCCATCGCTGGACACCGTCCAGCGGCTCCCTCCAGGTCGCTGATCGGATAGGGTCAGGGTGAACGGAGACAGCTCTCCGCTGGAAAGGATCAGCAGCTGCGGCTGCACGCGAGGGGCTCGCCGACGCTCTCGATCCTCGTCGTTGGACAGCCCGGCCGGGTCATCCTCGCGCTTGACCGGCGCCACCAATTGCAACGGCGTGCCGTCGAGTTCCAGCTCCAGGCGCATCCATTCGGGGGCCTGGTGCGCCTCGCGATCACCAACATCACGCCAGCGCGCATCGGCTTCGTCGTAGTGCATCACCCGGTAACCGTCCCGGTCGAACCGCAGGCCATATTCGCGGCTATCGAGTACGGCTTCGTCGGCCATCAGGCTGATCAGCGTAGCCACGCGCTGCGCTTCATCACGGATTTCACGCGACGAGCTGGTGTTACCGGTCGATAGCACCGCCAGGCCCACCAGGCTGCCAAGGATGACGATCACCACCAGCAGCTCGATCAGCGTGAAGCCACCGTCCCGGCGCGCCTGGGGCATGGATCAGAGGTCCCAGTTACCGATGTCCGCGTTCAGCTCAGAGCCGCCCTGCTTACCGTCGGCACCATAGGAGTACAGGTCGTACGCGCCTTCGGTGCCGGGCGACAGGTACTGGTATTCGTTGCCCCATGGATCCTTCGGCACACGCTTGAGGTAGCCGTCGCGGTTCCAGTTCTTCGGCTGCGGATTGCCGCCCGGCTTCTCGACCAACGCATCCAGCCCCTGCTGCGTGCTGGGGTAGGAATAGTTATCCAGCTTGTACATGTCGAGGGCGGCGCCGATGGCCTTGATATCGCCCTTGGCCACGGTGACCTTGGCCTGATCCGGGCGGTTCATCACCTGCGGCACTACCAGCGCGGCGAGAATCCCCAGGATCACCACCACCACCATGATTTCGATAAGGGTGAAGCCACCCTGTTTGCGTTCGTTCAACGTCATTCTCACTAGCCCACCAGTTGATTGAGAGAAAGGATCGGCAGCAGGATCGCCAACACGATTACCAATACCACAGCCCCCATGAACACCAGCATGAAGGGCTCGAAAAGTCCCACCATCAGCGATATTTGCGCAGCCAGATCGTTCTCCTGATTGCGCGCGGTGCGCGCCAGCATCTGATCCAGCTCACCGGATTTCTCACCGCTGGCAATCATGTGCAGCATCATCGGTGGAAACTCGCCGGTGGCATCCAGCGCGCGGGTAAGGCTACCGCCCTCACGCACGCGCTGCGCCGCCTCGATGACCTTGTCACGGATACGCAGGTTGGCGATCACCGCCGCCGCAATGCCCAGGGCATCCACCAGCGGCACGCCGCTGCGGGTGAGGATCGCCAGGGTCGAGGCGAAACGCGCGGTGTTAGTCGCCCGCGCCAGCCGACCCACCAGCGGAATGCGCAGGATGAAGGCATGCCAGCGGCGCTTTATCTTTTCATCACGCAGCGCCTGCCGCATCGCCAGGGCGGCGGCGACAATGCCAATGAGCATCAGCCAACCCCAATGCTGCACCACTTCGCTTACCGCGATCAGCCCTGTGGTCAGGGCCGGCAGCGCCTGCCCGGTATTGACGAACACCTTCACCACGTCCGGCACCACATAGCCCAGCAGCAGCACCACGATGGCCAGCGAGGCCACCAGCAGGATCACCGGATACAGCAGCGCCAGTTGAATCTTCTGCCGCGACTGCTGGCGTTGATCGGTGTAATCGGCCAGCTGATCGAGCACCAACCCGAGGTGACCGGCATGCTCGCCGGCCGCAACCGTGGCGCGGTACAGCTCGGGAAACGCCGACGGGTATTCACGCAGCGATCCCGCCAGGCTATGGCCTTCCATCACCCGTGCCCGAACGGCCAGCAGCATCGACTTGATCTTCTGTGACGACGACTGCGCCGCTGCCGCACGCAGCGCTTCCTCGATGGGCAACGCAGCCTGCACCAGGGTCGCCAGCTGCCGGGTCACCAGCGCCAGATCGCGCGCCGACAGCCCACGGCCAAACGCGAAACCTCCGCCACTGATGTCTTCCTTGGCCTTGGCCTGTTTGACCTCCAACGGCGACCATTGCTTCTCGCGCAACAGCTGCCGCGCCTGGCGCGCGCTGTCCGCCTCGATCAGGCCCTTCTGCTCGCGACCACGCGGATCGAGGGCGATGTATTCGAACGCCGCCATCAGCGCTCAGCCATCGCGGTCAGGTGCCCTAGCGCGGGGCAGCGGACACGAAACCGCTGGAGGGCAGTCGCCGGCCCAACGTCGGCGACGGCGGTATGGATGTATTCATCAGGGCTGGTCATGGCCGGGTAGCGATCCTTCTGCCAGTACTGCTCATGCGCTTATTCCTCGCGTGTCACGCGCAACACTTCTTCGATGGTGGTCACACCTTCTCGCACCTTGCGCAGGCCATCGTCACGAATGCTCGGGCCCAGGCGGCGGGCATGGCGAACCATGTCCTGCTCGGCCGCACGGGTGTGGATCATGCTGCGCAGGGTGTCATCGAACATCACCAGTTCGTAGATCCCGGTCCGCCCGCGATAGCCTAGCTGCCGGCACACCTCACAGCCTTCGGCGTGGTACAGCGTCGGGGCCTCGCTCGGGTCGAGGCCGAACAGCGTGCACTCAGCTTCATCAGCCACATAGGCGCGTTTGCAGTCATTACACAGCACGCGGACGAGGCGCTGGGCCAGCACGCCGAGCAGCGACGAGGAGATCAGGAAGGGCTCGACGCCCATGTCCACCAGGCGGGTCACGGCGCCGATGGCGCTGTTGGTGTGCAGTGTCGAGAGCACCAAGTGACCGGTCAGCGACGCCTGCACCGCCATGTCGGCGGTTTCCTGGTCGCGGATCTCGCCAACCATCACCACGTCAGGGTCCTGACGCAGGATGGCGCGCAAGCCGCGGGCAAAGGTCATGTCGACCTTGGTGTTGACCTGGGTCTGGCCGATGCCCTCGAGGTTGTATTCGATCGGATCCTCAACGGTGAGAATGTTGCGCGTGCGGTCGTTGAGCGTAACCAGGCTGGCGTAAAGGGTAGTGGTCTTACCCGAGCCGGTGGGGCCAGTGACGAGGATGATCCCGTGCGGCTTTTGCACCGCCTGCTCCATAATCTTGCGATCCCGGTCGCTCATGCCCAGATGGCGCAGCGTTAGGCGACCGGCCTGCTTGTCCAGCAGACGCAGCACAACGCGTTCGCCGTTGGCCGAAGGCAGCGTCGACACCCGGATATCGACCTCCCGCCCGCCGACCCGCAGCGAAATCCGACCGTCCTGCGGGATGCGCTTCTCAGCGATGTCCAGCCGCGCCATGACCTTGATCCGCGATACCAGCAATGCCGCCAGCTCGCGCTTGGGCTGCACCACTTCACGCAGAATGCCATCGATGCGAAAACGGATGACCAGGCGCTTCTCGAAGGTTTCGACGTGGATATCCGAGGCGTTTTCCTTGATCGCCTCGCCGAGGATGGCGTTGATCAGGCGGATGATCGGCGCGTCGTCTTCCTGCTCCAGCAGGTCTTCGGTTTCCTGGATCTGGTCGGCCAGGCTATGCAGATCCATGTCGTCGCCGAGGCCTTCAACCATCTGCATGGCAGCCGAAGAGTCATGCTGGTAGGCCGCGCTCAAGGCCTGCTCGAACTCGTCCTGCGCCAGCCACTGCATCGCCAACGGCCCGCCGGCGACGCGCTGTGCTTCCTGCAAGGCGGTCAGCGGCGCACCTTCGCGCGCGCACAAACGCAGGCCTTCCGGGCGTTCCAACAGAAGCACGCCGTGGCGGCGAGCGAAGGCGAACGGCAGCCGCCTGGGCTGCGCTTCTTCCATCAGGATCATTTCATTCACGTCTAGATCGGCCATGTGAATTTCTCATGAGTAATGCGATCGAACGTCGTCGGCATTCCGAAGCCAGCGCAACCAAATGCATTGGACTACAGGGAATCCATGACATTACAGGCCCTGATCCGTTTTTTTTGCACATGCGCCGCCCCGACCGGCACCAAGGTCGCATACAGACAAGCCCGCCGACGAATACAACGTCTATGGTCCGTCATTCATGATTGCGCCGCGCATAACCGGGTACGGAACCTTAGACGAAGGTCGAACCCAATACCGACGCAGCCTGCAGCGATACAAAGCAACCTAATGGTCACGTCGTGAACGAATCGCCATTGTTGCGTTCCGATTAAAACAGTTGTTTGATTTCCGCAGCCCTTGCAGAATGCCGCGCCGCAGCAGGCTCAAACCAACTAGTGCAGGGCCCGTTAGCCGATCCACACCCAGTCACCATCCGCAGTGGCCGGGCGAAAAGTAACACCAGCGGTGCGATAACCGGTTTACCGGGCAGCACGCTGGTTACGATCAAGCAGGAGAACAAGAACAATGCACATTGGTGTTCCTCTCGAAACCAGGCCCGGTGAAACGCGCGTTGCCGCGACACCGGAAACCATCAAAAAGCTGATCGGGCAAGGGCATCGGGTGACGGTGCAGAGCGGAGCTGGCGTACAGGCCAGTGTTCCGGACAGTGCCTTCGAAGCGGCAGGCGCAACCATCGCCGATGCCGCTGCGGCGTTCGCAGCAGAGATCCTGCTGAAGGTGAACGCACCGAGCGAAACCGAACTGGCTCAGATGCAGCCAGGTACGGTCTTGGTCGGCATGCTCAACCCCTTCGACAACGAAAACATTGCACGCATGGCCGAACGCGGCATCACTGCCTTCGCCCTGGAAGCGGCGCCGCGCACCTCGCGCGCGCAGAGCCTCGACGTGCTCTCCTCCCAGGCCAACATCGCCGGCTACAAGGCCGTGATGGTCGCCGCCAACCAGTACCCGCGCTTCATGCCGATGCTGATGACCGCCGCCGGTACGGTGAAAGCCGCACGCGTGCTGATTCTCGGCGCTGGTGTTGCCGGTCTGCAGGCCATCGCCACGGCCAAGCGTCTGGGCGCGGTGATCGAAGCCTCGGACGTGCGTCCGGCGGTGAAGGAGCAGATCGAATCGCTCGGCGCCAAATTCGTCGACGTGCCCTGCGAGACCGATGAAGAGCGTGAATGTGCCGAGGGTGTCGGCGGCTATGCCCGGCCGATGCCGGCCAGCTGGATGGCCCGCCAGGCACAGGCCGTGCACGAGCGCGCCAAGCAGGCCGACATCATCATCACCACTGCGCTGATTCCGGGCCGCAAGGCGCCGACCCTGTTGCAGGAAGAAACCGTGCAGCAGATGAAGCCCGGTTCGGTGGTGATCGACCTCGCCGCCTCCCAGGGCGGTAACTGTCCATTGACCGAAGCCGATCAGGTGGTGGTCAAGCACGGCGTGACCCTGGTTGGCTACACCAACCTGGCGACCCTCGTGCCGGCGGACGCTTCGGCGCTATACGCCCGCAACCTGCTGGACTTCCTCAAGCTGGTGATCGATGGCGAAGCCAAGTTCCAGCTCAATCTTGAAGACGACATCGTCGCTGCGTGCCTGATGTGCCGTGACGGCCAGGTCGTACGCACCAACGGTTAAGGGAGCCTGAACATGGACATGATTTCTGATGGCATCTACAACCTGATCATCTTCGTGCTGGCGATCTACGTCGGCTACCACGTGGTCTGGAACGTCACCCCCGCGCTGCACACCCCGCTGATGGCGGTCACCAACGCCATCTCGGCGATCGTCATCGTCGGCGCCATGCTGGCCGCCGCCCTGACCGTCACCCCGATGGGCAAGCTGATGGGCACCCTGGCGGTGACCCTGGCCGCCGTTAACGTCTTTGGTGGCTTCCTGGTTACCCGGCGCATGCTGGAAATGTTCAAGAAGAAGGAGCGCGCTGGCGCCAAGGCGGAGTCCAAGCCATGAGCATGAACCTGATCACCCTGCTGTATCTCATCGCTTCGGTGAGCTTCATCCAGGCCCTCAAAGGCCTGTCGCACCCCACCACCTCGCGCCGCGGCAACCTGTTCGGCATGATCGGCATGGGCATCGCCGTGGTCACCACGGTGTTCCTGGTGTTCAAACTCGGCTCACAGCTGGCCGAGAGCGCCAGCCCTTGGAGCGGCCTGGGCTTCATCGTTCTTGGTCTGCTGATCGGCGGCACCATCGGCACGCTGATGGCCAAGCGCGTCGAGATGACCAAGATGCCCGAACTGGTCGCCTTCATGCACAGCATGATCGGTCTGGCCGCGGTATTCATCGCCATCGCTGCCGTGCTCGAGCCGCAGTCGCTGGGTATCGTCCAGGCCATCGGCTACCCGATTCCGGCCGGTAACCGCCTGGAGCTGTTCCTCGGTGCAGCCATCGGCGCCATCACCTTCTCCGGTTCGGTGATCGCCTTCGGCAAGCTGTCCGGCAAGTACAAGTTCCGCCTGTTCCAGGGCGCACCGGTGTCGTTCCCCAACCAGCACAAGATCAACCTCGCCGTCGGCGTGGCGATCCTGGTGCTGGGCCTGATCTACACCTTCAGCGGCAACTTCACCGCGTTCATGATTCTGGTGGCGCTGGCTTTCGTCATCGGTGTGCTGATCATCATCCCCATCGGCGGCGCCGACATGCCGGTGGTGGTCTCGATGCTCAACAGCTACTCGGGCTGGGCGGCGGCCGGTATCGGTTTCTCGCTGAACAACTCGATGCTGATCATCGCCGGTTCCCTGGTGGGCTCGAGCGGCGCAATCCTCTCGTACATCATGTGCAAGGCGATGAACCGCTCCTTCTTCAACGTCATCCTCGGCGGCTTCGGTGGCGAAGCGGATGCCGGCCCCGCAGCTGGCAGCCAGGAACAGCGTCCGGTCAAATCCGGCTCCAGCGATGATGCCGCTTTCCTGCTGTCGAACGCCGACACCGTGATCATCGTTCCCGGCTACGGCCTGGCGGTGGCGCGCGCGCAGCATGCGCTGATGGAGCTGACCGAGAAGCTGACGCATATGGGCGTGACCGTGAAGTACGCGATCCACCCCGTCGCCGGTCGTATGCCCGGCCACATGAACGTACTGCTGGCCGAAGCCGAAGTACCGTACGAGATGGTCTTCGAGATGGAAGACATCAACTCCGAGTTCGGCCAGGCCGACGTGGTGCTGGTGCTTGGCGCCAATGACGTGGTCAACCCGGCGGCGAAGAACGATCCCAAGTCCCCCATCGCCGGCATGCCGATCCTCGAGGCGTACAAAGCCAAGACGGTCATCGTCAACAAGCGCTCCATGGCCAGCGGTTATGCCGGTCTGGATAACGAGCTGTTCTACATGGACAAGACCATGATGGTCTTCGGCGATGCCAAGAAGGTCGTCGAGGACATGGTCAAAGCCGTGGAATAAGCGACACCGCGACACCGAAACCCCTCCCGGCCTTGCCGCGAGGGGTTTCGTTTTTAGCGCCCTCAGCAGCCGAACACTTCGGCGCCTGAAGCACCGGTACAGTAGTTCTGCTCGCGCAACTGAACCGACACAATTCAAGCTCCCTGTGACTGTTACGTAACAGCCTGGCACGCGACTCTATCTGCCCATAACCCATCCCCGTTAATTGCGGGAAGGAGCGGCTCATGGAGCGCATACTGACTCGGAGGCAAACACTTGCAATCGGCCTGCCGCCGCTGCATAGGGTGCTGCAGCAGCTACGCCTGTGGCAACAACGCATGCGGACCCGGCGGCAGCTGGCCGCGCTCGACGAGCGCCAATTGGCGGACGTCGGGATCAGCCACAGCGAGCGCTTGGACGAGCTGAACAAGCCTTTCTGGCGCTGATACGGTGCTTTCCAGGCGACGTCGTCGAGCCGTAAGCTGAACGGCATGCCCCGCCCGACGGTCAAAGCGACTATCGGCGGGAAGCCGCGTCTATTCTGGAGAACACCATGAACAAGTATTTGTTGTCAGTTGCCACCGCTGCCTGCCTGGTGGCAGGCACCGCGTCGGCGGGAAGCATCACCGGCACCATCGACGCCATCGGCGCCTCGCTGGTCAACACCGTGGAAGGCACCTCCGATATCACCTCGAACCTGGGCGATGACAAGCTGGTACTCGACGCCAAGGACGATGCGGCCCGCTTCGTTGCCAGCAATGGCGAATCCCGTGGCGCTCAACTGGAAGCGGCACTGAAGCACATCCGCACCCAGGCACCGGCCCTGCACGCCACTGACCTTCAGCTGGCCGGCGCGATACTGGCGCTCTGATCCGCGGCGTGAGCGAGCATGAGGCTGGCTCTGGGGCTGGCGTTTCGCTAGCCTTGCCGGCTGATTGTCCAGCCTCAGGATTCACATGCGTTCGCTTTACCTTGTACTCGCCGGCTGCTGCGTCTGCGGCAGCGCGCAGGCCTTCGACAGCCTCATCGGCAGCACCGTCGCGTCTTCCTACGTCGCCAGCCAGGTGACCAGCGCCCCCTTCGACAACAAGCTGATCCTCAACGCCCGCGACGACGCCGCCGGGTTCGTTGCCAGCCACGGCGAGCTTCGTGGCGCTCGCCTGGAAGGAGCCTTGCGCTGGCTACGCGAGCGGCAACCGCAGCTGACGGCCAGCGACCTTGAACTGGCCGAGGCTATCCTCGTCCAATCACCCACTCCGCTCCCTCGAGAAGACTCATGAACCTCAAGCTGATCGCCGCGCCTTTTGCCCTGGCCCTTCTTGCCAGCGGTGCTCAGGCACAGACGCTGGTGGCAACCAGCAATATTGTCGTCAACGCCCTGGACCGCAGCATCAATTTCACCTCCGACGTGACCAGCCGCATCAGCGACATGAAGGTCGTCAGCGAAGCCCGCGATGAAGCCGCCGGCTTTGTCGCCAGCGGTGGTGAAATTCGTGGCGCGCGGCTGGAAGCCGCGCTCGGCCGCCTGCGCGGTGCATTCCCGGAAGCACAACAAGCCAGTGACCTGGCGCTGGCCGAAGCCATCCTCGCTCAGTGAAACCGTCCTGGGCCCGCTGGCTGGGCGTTGCGCTCACTGCGGTCATGGCGTTCGGCAATGTGTGCCTTGCCGAACTGCGCCTGACCCTGGATGACGCCGACCTGCAACCGGCCGAACGGGCAGCCAGCCAGCAATTGCTGGACGAAGCGGTAGCCGCGCTGCCGCCGCGGATGATGGAACGTCTGGACCGGGACGTCCGCGTCCGCTGGCATGACGGGCTGACCCACGAGGTTTATGGAAGTGCCGGCGGCGACCTGCTGCTGCTCAATCGGCGCCTGTTGCCAGCACTGACCGATGCCAGCGCGGCCAATCAACGTACGGAACGACCGCACGGCACGGTGCGGCGCGAGATGCTGGCGACACTGGTCCATGAGATTGCCCATCTGTATGACCGCGCCCACCTCTGGTCCGCGGAAACCCATCGGCAACTGGGTTTCTGTAATCAACGCGCCGACAGCCTCGGCCTGGTCGGGTTGCCGGACAGTTGCCGCGGCCAGACCGAGCGCCGATTTACCCTCAGTGATGATCCATATCTGCTTGATCTTGCCGGCTGGCCGCAACGCGTCGGCGAGCGTGGCGAGCGCGAGCGCGAAAATGCGCAACAGGCGCGCAGCCCCGATGCCTATGAGCTGACCAGCCCACTGGAATTCGTTGCGGTGAACTTGGAGTACTTTCTTCTGGACCCCAGCTACGCCTGCCGTCGGCCACTGTTGCATCGCTATTTCACTGAGCATTTCGGCTGGCAACCGGCCAGAGCGGAGGCATGCAAAGGCGCACTGCCGATCCTCAATGCCGGACACGACTTTGCGCGCACCCCGCTGATCGAGCTCGACCCCGAGCGCGTCTACGCCGTTGACTATCTGTTCGCCGAGGCCAACGACGCATGGGTCAGTCGCTGGGGCCACAGCATGCTGCGCCTGGTTATCTGTGCGCCAGGTCGGCCGCGCGGGTCAGACTGCCGCCTGGATCTGGACCATCACCTGGTGCTGTCTTTCCGCGCCTTCGTTGGCGACGTGCAGCTGTCGAGCTGGGACGGACTCACCGGCGTCTATCCGTCACGCCTGTTCGTCCTGCCGCTGGGCCAGGTGATCGACGAGTACACCAAGGTCGAACTGCGCAGCCTCGCCTCGATCCCGCTGAAACTGCAGCGTGACGAGATCGAGAACCTGGTGACCCGCAGCGCCGAAATGCACTGGAGCTACGACGGTGATTACTACTTCCTGTCCAACAATTGCGCGGTGGAAACGCTCAAGCTGCTACGCAGCGGCACCGCCCGCCCCGAACTCGTTGCGCTGGACAGCATCCTGCCCAGCGGCCTGCTGGAGCTCCTGATCAGCCGTGGCCTGGCCGATGCCAGCGTACTCGACGACCCACAAGAGGCGCTGCGCCTGGGGTATCGCTTCGATTCCTACCGTGATCGCTACCAGGCCATGTTCACCGTGCTTCGCGAGCGTCTGGGCTTGCCGCAGACGGATGTCGAAGCCTGGCTAGAGCTAAGCGCCGAACAACGCCGTCCTTGGATCGAAAAAGCCGACCTGCGCGCCAGCGCTGCCCTGCTGCTGGTCGAACAGGCGGCGCTGCGCCGGCATCTGCTGCTGGCTCAAGAAGAGTTGAAAAATCGTTATCTGAGCGGCCGCGAGCACGGCGACAGGAGCCTGGCCAAGGCGGACGAAACCCTGCAGGGCATCCTTGCCAACAGCGGTTATCTGAGCCAGCCGGCGCAATTGCTCGACGGCAACGGCTACGGGCTACCGCAGGCCAGCGAATGGCAGCGCCTGGAGTCGGAAAGCAACCAACGCCAGGCGCGCTTGAATCAGCTTACCGATGCGCTGAACGCCGAGGTGCGCCTGTTGCTCGGCGAAGAGCGACGGCTGGAGCTCGAGAGCGTCGAAACCAATCTGGCGCAGATCAGTGAACACCTACGCGGATTGCACAAGGCTGGCGGGGGTCTGCAGCTACCCTGACCCCCGTCCGCCGCGCCGTGCCCCCGTTAACGCCGATCTCGGAGGCGCCAGCTTGCTGGCGATACACATCCCGCGCAAGGTGCTAGGCCATGCGCAACGCCCATGATCACGGGCAAGAATTGGGGCGCCTCCCTCGCTCCTACAAAGCGAAGCGGATCGGCAGCGCCACATGAAGGCGCAGCCGGAGGCACCTGCCAGCAACGTGCCGGTACTTTTTCCGAGGCGAAAAAAAACCTCGAACTTCGTTGGGGGAGGGGGAAGTTCGAGGTCTAAATCCGGAACGCCATAGGCGTATCCAGAGATCTGCCAACACTTAACACAACAAGGAGCATCGAAGGGCTTTTACACCCTTCGTAGCCTATGACCAGGCTTCCGATCCGTCAGTTCAATACGGATCGAAAAATAATTTCATAACGGGGCGTGACCGCTCTAAAACGGGGCGTCCCGAGGCTGCACGAACGCGACGCGCCCTTGTCCAGCCGCCTCTCACCGCATTTTCACGCAGCTTCCCTAACCTGGCGCATTCCGCCAACGCCCCTTTCCGGCTATCCGCTGTGAGAACTGACGTCTGCTCGCCGCTGAGCGAGCCGACTACGGAACGTCGACTCGCAGGTGTCGTCAGTGCGCCTCGTCCCAGTTATTGCCGACGCCCGCCTCGACCAGCAGCGGCACGTCCAGCTGGGCTGCTCCGCTCATCAACGGAAGAATCTGCTCGCGAACCTGCTCGACCAGATCCTCACGGACCTCGACCACCAATTCATCGTGCACCTGCAGGATGACGCGCGCATCCAGCCCGCTCTCCTGCAGCCAGTTGTCCACCGCGATCATGGCGCGCTTGATGATGTCCGCCGCGGTGCCCTGCATCGGCGCGTTGATCGCCGTGCGCTCGGCACCTTTGCGCATGGCGCCATTCTTCGAGTTGATCTCGGGTAAATACAGCCGCCGGCCGAACAGCGTCTCCACATAGCCCTGCTCCGCGGCCTGGGTGCGGGTGCGTTCCATGTAGGCGAGCACGCCGGGGTAGCGGGCAAAGTAGCGGTCGATATAGGCCTGTGCTTCGCCACGCGAAACGTCGATCTGCTTGGCCAGGCCAAAGGCGCTCATGCCATAGATCAGACCGAAGTTGATCGCTTTGGCGCTGCGCCGCTGATCGTTGCTGACCTGGTCCAGCTCGACGCCGAACACTTCGGCCGCCGTGGCACGGTGGACGTCCAGGTCGTTCTGGAAGGCGTACAACAGCCCGGCGTCCTGCGCCAGGTGCGCCATGATGCGCAACTCGATCTGCGAATAGTCGGCGGCCAGCAGCTTGTAACCCGGCGCCGCGACGAAGGCCTGACGGATCCGGCGGCCTTCTGCCGTGCGGATCGGGATGTTCTGCAGGTTCGGGTCGCTGGAAGACAAACGTCCGGTCGCGGTCACAGCCTGGTGGTAGCTGGTGTGGATACGTCCGGTGCGCGGATTGATCTGCTGTGGCAGCTTGTCGGTGTAGGTGCCTTTGAGCTTGCTCAAGCTACGGTGCTGCATGATCACCTTGGGCAGCGGGTAGTCCCGCTCAGCCAGCTCGGCCAGCACGCTTTCCGCCGTAGACGGCTGACCGCCAGCGGTCTTCGACAGCACCGGGCAGCCAAGCTTGTCATAGAGGATCGCGCAGAGCTGCTTCGGCGAGCCCAGGTTGAATTCCTCGCCGGCGATCTCGAACGCCTCACGCTCCAGCTCGACCAGCTTGTTACCCAGCTCGACGCTCTGCAGCCCGAGCAGATTGGCGTCGACCAGCGCGCCGTTGCGCTCGATGCGCGCCAGCACCGGCACCAACGGCATCTCGATTTCGTTGAGGACCTTGAGCAGCGAAGGTGTGGCTTCGAGCTTGCTCATCAGCGTTTGGTGCAGGCGCAACGTCACGTCGGCGTCTTCCGCTGCATAAGGCCCGGCCTGCTCGACGGCGATCTGGTCGAAGGTCAGCTGCTTGGCGCCCTTGCCGGCGATGTCCTCGAAGCGGATGGTGCCGCGGCCCAGGTACTTGAGCGCCAGGCTGTCCATGTCATGGCGGGTCGCGGTGGCGTCGAGCACGTAGGATTCGAGCATGGTGTCGAAGGTCATGCCCCGCATCTCGATGCCGTAGTGCATCAATACGTTCATGTCGTATTTGCCGTGCTGGCAGATCTTGCGCTTGCTCGGGTCTTCCAGCAGCGGCTTGAGCGCCGCGAGCACGGCGTCGCGATCGAGCTGCTGCGGCACGCCCATGTAGCTGTGGGCCAGCGGTACGTACGCCGCTTTGCCCGCTTCGATGGCAAATGACACGCCCACCAGCTGTGCCTTCTGCGCATCGAGGTTGGTGGTTTCGGTGTCGAAGGCGAAGCAATCGGCGGCCTTCAGTTGTTCAAGCCAGGCGTCGAACTCGGCTTGCTCGAAAATCGTGCTGTACTCGGCTTCGGCCTGGATCGAACAGCCCTCGGGCTGCACCTCGCAATCCCCTCCGGCGGCCTTGGCTTCACGCAGCAGATCGTCAAGCCAGTTCTTGAACTCCAACTCGCGATATAAGGCGATCAGCGCCTCGCGGTGCGGCTCACCGGGCATCAGGTCGCCGACCTGTACGTCCAGCGCCACATCGATCTTGATCGTTGCCAGCTCGTAGGACATGAACGCAGCGTCACGATGTTCCTCGAGTTTCGCGGCCAGCGACTTGGCACCGCGGATCGGCAGGTCGCAAACCTTGTCGAGATTCTCGTAGAGCCCCTTGATGCCGCCTTCGATGCCGTTGAGCAGGCCGCAGGCGGTCTTCTCACCAACGCCAGGAACGCCGGGGATGTTGTCGACCTTGTCGCCCATCAGCGCGAGGAAGTCGATGATCAGCTCCGGACCAACGCCGAACTTGTTCTTCACGCCTTCGATGTCATAGACGCTGCCGGTCATGGTGTTGACCAGGGTGACATGCGGACACACCAGCTGCGCCATGTCCTTGTCGCCGGTGGAGATGATCACGTCGCGTCCCAGCGCCGCGCATTGGCGCGCCAGTGTTCCAATCACGTCGTCGGCTTCGACGCCGTCGACGCACAGCAGCGGCATGCCAAGGGCGCGGACGCTGGCATGCAGCGGCTCGACCTGGCCGCGGAGGTCGTCGGGCATCGGTGGACGGTGGGATTTGTATTCAGCGAACAGCGTGTCGCGGAAGGTCGGGCCCTTGGCATCGAAGACCACCGCGAAGGGGCTGTCCGGGTACTGCCGGCGCAGCGACAGCAACATGTTCAGCACGCCCTTGACCGCCCCGGTGGGCTTGCCGGTCGAGGTGGTCAGCGGCGGTAGGGCGTGGAAGGCGCGGTAGAGGTAGGACGAACCGTCCACCAGAACGAGAGGCGCTTGGCTCATGAGCAGGATCAACCTTTTCGACGGGTCCGCGGCTAGAATGCACAGGACCACTTGACGACAAAGGGACAAGGTTATCATGCGCACATTCAAACCTTTGCTGCTGGCCGGGCTGCTGGCACTGGTGCCGCTGAGCGGTTTCGCTCAGGAATCGGTCGATGGCGAACCCGACGTCACAATTCGCCAGGAAGGTGATCGCACGATTGAGGAATACCGGGTCAATGGCTTCCTCTATGCAGTGAAGATCACGCCCAAGGTCGGCAAGCCGTACTTCCTGGTGCGCGCCGATGGCGACAGCAACTTCATCCGCGCCGATAAGCCGGACATGCTGATCCCGGCCTGGAAAATCTTCAGCTGGTAACCTGGCAGCACACCTAACGGAAGGCAGCCCATGTCGGTTTTTACGCCCCTGCAACGCGAAGAGCTCGAGGTATTCCTGGCGCCCTATGGGCTTGGGCGGCTGCGGGATTTCGAGGGCATCGCGGCTGGCAGCGAAAACAGCAATTTCTTCGTTAGCCTGGAGCAGGGTGAGTATGTACTGACCCTGATCGAGCGCGGCCCGCGCCAGGATCTGCCCTTCTTCATCGAGCTGCTCGACGTGCTGCATCGCGCCGGACTGCCGGTGCCGTATGCCCTGCGTACCGACCGCGGCGAAGCGCTACGTACGCTGGCGGAGAAGCCGGCCCTGCTGCAACCGCGCCTGGCCGGCAAACACGTCAGTGCACCCAACCCCCATCAGTGCGCTGAAGTGGGTCGGTTACTGGCGCGACTGCACCTGGCGACCCGCGACCACATCATCGAGCGGCGCAGCGACCGTGGGCTGGACTGGATGCAGGAAGAAGGCCCGAGCCTGGCGCTGTCGCTAGACGACGCGCAAATGCCGCTGCTGCGTGACAGCCTTGCAGAGATTGCCGAACTGAAGCCGAAGCTTCTGGCGCTGCCGCGAGCCAACCTGCACGCTGACCTGTTCCGCGACAACCTGCTCTTCGAGGGCAGCCACCTGACCGGCGTGATCGACTTCTACAATGCCTGTTCCGGGCCAATGCTCTACGACATAGCCATCGCCATTAACGACTGGTGCTCGCACCCCAACGGCGAGATCGATGAGACGCGCAGCCAGGCATTGCTGGCTGCCTATTCCAGCCTGCGCCGCTTCACCCCGGCCGAGGCCGAACTATGGCGCCCGATGCTACGCGTCGCCTGCGTGCGTTTCTGGCTGTCGCGCTTGATCGCGGCGCAGAAGTTCGCTGGCCAACCGGTGTTGATCAAGGATCCCGACGAATTCCGCCGTATGCTTAGCGCCCGTCAGCACTGCCACAGCGCCCTGCCGTTTGCCTTTTAAGGCCCTCTTCAAGCGGAAGGCCGCCCCGCGCGCCGTGCCGGAAAAACCCTTCACGCCGTGCGCAATCAAACAGCCATGCTCGCGGTCAAAGTTCCTGCACCTAAGACCGTACGGGATGTACGCATGAACAGAGCAATGCCCCAGGAGGGGATTTCAGGAACGTTTTCGCCGGTTAAACGTCAAGTACAGCCCGTCCAGGCGCATCGTTGCACCTGGAAAGATACAGCCGGCACCAGCAAGCAGCTTGCGGCTATGGGTTTAGCCGCTGCGCCGAGCAGCAACCCTGTCCCCTGGCGCACTGCCCGCTCGGACGGCCCTATTCATACGCCGCTGCCCACCGCCGTGGCGCTCAACATCCTGATGCACCTGCCCGTCTCGGCCAGGCCGCATTGTTTTCAGGGAAAACACGCATGACCTCACGCTATGTAATCAATGCCTCGGTTACCCCGAAAGGTAGTCTGGAGACGCTGTCCCAACGGGAAGTCCAGCAACTGAGCGAAGCTGGTTGTGGCAGTACGTACACGCTGTTCCGCCAGTGCGCCTTGGCCATTCTCAATACCGGCGCGCGCATCGATAACGCCAAGACCATCCTTGAGGCCTACGACGACTTCGAAGTACGTATCCACCAACAAGATCGCGGTGTGCGTCTGGAATTGCTCAATGCGCCGGCCGATGCCTTCGTCGACGGCGAGATGATCGCCAGCACCCGCGAAATGCTGTTCAGTGCGCTGCGTGACATCGTCTACACCGAAAGCGAACTGGGAAGCCCGCGCATCGACCTGAGCAGCTCCCAGGGCATCACCGATTACGTCTTCCATCTACTGCGCAACGCTCGCACGCTGCGTCCCGGCGTCGAGCCGAACATGGTGGTGTGCTGGGGCGGACACTCGATCAGCACCGAGGAATACAAGTACAGCAAGCGCGTCGGCCACGAGCTGGGCCTGCGCAACCTGAATATCTGCACCGGCTGCGGCCCTGGCGTGATGAAGGGCCCGATGAAGGGCGCGACCATCGCTCATGCCAAGCAGCGCATCGTCGGCGGCCGTTACCTGGGCCTGACCGAGCCGGGCATCATCGCCGCCGAGGCGCCGAACCCGATCGTCAACGAGCTGGTGATCCTTCCGGATATCGAAAAACGCCTGGAAGCTTTCGTCCGCGTCGGTCACGGCATCATCATCTTCCCCGGCGGCGTCGGCACGGCGGAGGAATTCCTCTACTTGCTGGGCATTCTGCTACACCCGGACAACCGCGACGTGCCCTTCCCGGTCATCCTCACCGGCCCGGAAAGTGCCGCGCCGTATTTGCAGCAGCTGCGTGACTTCGTCGGCGCCACCCTCGGCGAAAAAGCACAGGGCTTGTACCAGATCATCATCGACAACCCGGCCGAGGTAGCCCGGCAGATGTCCGAAGGCTTGAAAGCGGTCAAGCAGTTCCGCCGTGAGCGTAACGACGCCTTCCATTTCAACTGGCTGCTGAAAATCGAGGATGGCTTCCAGCACCCGTTCGACCCGACTCACGAAAACATGGCCAGCCTGCAGCTGACCCGCGACGTGCCGCCCCATCTGCTGGCGGCGAACCTGCGTCGGGCGTTCTCCGGGATCGTCGCGGGTAACGTCAAGGACAAGGGCATTCGCCGCATCGAGCAGTTCGGCCGCTACGAAATCAATGGCGACACGGCGATCATGAAGCCACTGGATAAGTTACTGCAGGCATTTGTCCAGCAACACCGCATGAAACTCCCCGGCGGCCGACCCTACGAGCCGTGCTATCGCGTAGTGACCTGACGGAGCGGGCCGTGGGCAATGCAGCATCGACGTCCGATCTGTCGTGGAGCCGCAAGCAGCAGCTGCGCTCCCCCTCGGAGCCCCGGCCCACCTCCGCATCATGGAAACCATGCACGCCTCCATAGCTGTCTGTTGAGTATCGGCTCAATCATTCACTGTTAACGTCTGCCCATCGGCCGGGATAACCAGCCGGTGGGCCACACCGGCGCCAATCGCTGCAGCTGCCAATTCCGCTCGGGTAACTGGGCAATGGCTGATCGCTTCTAGATGGTTGGCAATCACCCTGCCCCGACTCAGTTGCGTGAACTCAAGTACCTCGTCTACGCCCATGATGATCTCATCGCCTATGTCGAAACGTGCACCCCCTGCGGGAACGACGCAGACCTGAGGTTGATGCCGCAAGACGAACTCCCGAACTGTCGCAGTGAGAAGGGTGTCGCCAGCCAGATACAGGCTGGGCTCGTTGGGTAGCTCAATCAGATAGCCGACGCCGTGCTCCATCAGCTTCCCGACCAGGCCCTTGCCATGAGTGCAGCCGACCGTGCGGATAACCCCACCCAGAAACGGGCTCGGCTGCTCATGATCGTCAGGAAGCGACTGGACGTTCAGGCCCCGTTCCGCGAGATGCGACGCATCGTGCGGGGTGCAGATGACGGGCGTCTGCCGCTCTCTAAGCCAGTGCTTGGCTGCCCGGTCGAGGTGATCGAAGTGGCCTTTCTGGCAGTGGGTAATCAAGCAGTGCGTCACCTCCTCGAGCGCATCGCCTGTTGAATCGGGCAGATCAACTACCGGGTTTCTCTGCCTAGCGGACAGTATCCGCAGGGGAGGAAGCGCTCCTTTTCTGGCCAGCATGGGGTCGACGAGAATGCGGTAAGGACCCAGTTCGACAATGATTGTGGCGTTGCGAATTTGCTGAATTTTCATGATGAAGCCCCCTTCAGGTATGACTTCATGGTGCCAATCCATCGCCGTCGCCATAATGGCCAACTTAGACATATTCAGTTCATTTCAAGCCATGACCAGAACCCTTCAGGTAGGCCTTCTCCTGTACCCCGGTTGCATGCCTGCCGGGCTGCTCGCTTTTGCGGATATGCTGCATGCCGCCAACCGTCGAACCGGGCAGCAGCTTTTTGAAACGCGCTTCATGGCCTTGCATAAAGGACCGATTGCCTGTGCCCATGGCCTGATTCTGGAAGCAACACACGCCATCCATGACGGTGCGCTCGAAGCCTTACTGATACCTGGGTTCTGGGCAGAGTCGGCGGAACATATCGACACGGCGTTGGCAGCCAATGCAGATCTCGTGGCGGCCTTATCGATACGAGGAAAACGTTGCCAGTTATGGAGCTACTGCGTGGGTGTTTGCCTGGCTGCTGCGAGTGGCCGGCTGAGTAATCAACACGCGACCGTGACCTGGTGGTTGGCTGACACCATGCTCAAGCGTTATCCGAAGGTTCGCTGGCAGATCGAGCAAAATTGCGTTTTCAACGAGCACAACGCCACCGCTACGGGAGTGAATGGCTATCTACCCATTGCACAGTCGCTGATCGAGCAACACGTCAGCCCAGCGATCTTTCGTGACCTCATCAAATTGATGGTGCTCCCACGCCCTGCACAGGCACATGACGTCTTTCAGGCCATAAGCCTCATCAAGCAGCCCAGCACGCTACTCCGTCAGGTACACGCCCTAGTGGAAAGGCTGCCGGCCGACCAAATCACCCTGTTGAAGCTGGCGTCTGAACTGGGCATGTCCGAGCGCACGCTGGCACGCAAGGTGAGAAGCGAGGCAGGCGTACCGGCGGCCACCTACGCACGGCGCATCAAGTTGAGCCAAGTCGGTGAACGCCTCACCCTGACCTCAGCACCGGTCAACGCCATCAGTACAGAGTTGGGTTTCAGCAGCGACGCCAACATGCGACGGATGTTCAAGGATTTGACTGCACTCACTCCGGCAAAGTATCGACAGCAATTTTCTCGCTGCTAGTCGCTGGGCAGATTGGTTCTGCCAGATACGCCGGCGTATCGCCCGCTTGCTACAGCGGCTGGCCAGGTTTTCTGGTAGCCAGTGGGTTGGCCCTAGCCCCGATAACGGCCCAACCGGCGTTAGCCCCAGCGACACCAACCCTCAACCACACTTGGAATTGCCGCAATTCAGGCAAGTGGCGCAGCCATCCATCTGCACCACCGCCTGGGTGTTGCACTTGCTGCACAGCTGCGCACCGGCCGGGAAGCCCTCGCCCGGCTCGACGGTCACCGCCCCCTGGCTGGCCTCGTAAGCGGCGCGCTTTTCCGCCAGGTACTTGAGCTGAGTCTCGTCCAAGGCATGACCTTCGAGCATGCCGATGTGGATTAGGTGGCGCTCCAATACGCCGCCGATCTCCGCCACGATGGATGGCATATAGACGCCGCCCTTTTTCAGATAGCCGCCGCGGGGATCGAACACCGCTTTCAGCTCCTCGACGAGGAAGGTGCAGTCACCCCCCTTGCGGAACACTGCAGACATGATCCGGGTGAGCGCGACGATCCACTGGAAGTGATCCATGTTCTTCGAGTTGATGAAGATCTCGAACGGCCGCCGCTGCTCGTGGGGCGTGCCGGCGTTGAGGACCACATCGTTGACGGTGACGTAGAGCGCATGTTCGAACAGCGGCGACTTGATCTTGTAAGTCATGCCGACGAGTGTTTCGGGGCGCTGCAAACTTTCATCCATTTCCACCACGGTGGCCTTGCCAGTGGCCTTGCCAGTGGCGTTGTCGGCGGTGACGGCGGGGCGCTCCAAGGTCTCGTCGACGACCTTGAAGCCCTTGATGCGCTGAGTGATCTTTACGGTCATTGCATGTTCTCCACGGACGGTGCGAGCCGCCCGGCTATCAGTCGGGACTCAGTATTTGCCGTAGTAGCCTTCTTTCAAGGCGTCGAACAGGTTGGCGGCAGAATTGACCTCACCGTCGTACTCGACTTCTTCATTGCCTTTCAGCTCGACCACACTGCCGTCCTCGAGAATGAAGCGGTACAGGGTCTTTTCCAGATCCGCTTCCTTGACCAGCACACCTTGGAACGCCGCCGGATTGAAGCGGAAAGTGGTGCAGCCCTTGAGACCTTGGCGCCAGGCATAGCGGTAGATGTCCTTGAACGCCTCGAATGGGTAGTCGGTGGGCACGTTGGCGGTCTTGGAAATCGACGAGTCGACCCACTTCTGCGCTGCGGCCTGAATGTCGACGTGCTGCGTCGGGGTGACATCGTCGGCAGTGATGAAGTACTCCGGCAGCTGCTCGCCCGGCTCGGTCGAGCCCGGCTTGGCGCGCGAGTTGATCAACGTGCGATAGGCCAGCAGCTCATAGCTGAACACCTCGATCTTTTCCTTGGCCTTGCGCCCCGCGCGGATCAGGTTGCGCGAATAGTGATGGGCGAAGCTTGGCTCGATGCCATTGGAGGCGTTGTTGGCCAGGCTCAGGCTGATGGTGCCAGTGGGCGCGATGGAGCTGTGGTGGGTGAAACGTGCGCCCTGCTCGGCCAGCTGATCGATCAGCTCGGGCGCGTATTCGGCGATCTTCTGCATGTAGCGCGAATACTTCGCGTGTAATACGCGGCCCGGCACCTGATCGCCCAGCTTGTAACCATCGGCTTTCATTTCTGGACGCTTGCGCAGCATCTCGGCGGTGACTTCGAAGATTTCGGTCAGCAGAGGCGCCGGGCCTTTTTCCTTCGACAGATCCAACGCCTGCTCCCAGCCGACCAGCGCCATCTCGCGCGCGACTTCTTCGGTGAAGACGCAAGCTTCGGCGCTGCCATAGCGCAGTTTGAGCAACGTCAGTGCCGAGCCGAGCCCGAGGAAACCCATGCCGTGGCGGCGCTTGCTCTCGATTTCGTGGCGCTGCTGCGCCAGCGGCAGGCCATTGATCTCCACCACATTGTCGAGCATCCGAGTAAACACACGCACCACTTCGCGATACTTGTCCCAATCGAAGCGCGCATCGGCGCCGAAGGGGTCAGTGACGAAGCGGGTCAGGTTGATCGAGCCCAACAGGCAAGAGCCGTAGGGCGGCAGCGGCTGCTCGCCACAGGGATTGGTCGCGCGAACAGCTTCGCACCACCAGTTGTTGTTCAACTGGTTGACCCGGTCGATGAGGATGAAGCCCGGCTCGGCGTAGTCGTAGGTGGAGACCATGATCATGTCCCACAGATGTCGCGCCTTGACCCGCCCGTAAATCTTGCAGGCCACGAGGCCGTCGTCGCGGACGATGTAGCCGTCATGGCTCGGCCATTCGCGCCACACCACCTGTTCGGCATCGGCCAGATCAAGCTCGGCTTTTTCCTTCATGTGCAGCGGGAAAATCAGCGGCCAGTCCGCATCGCTTTCCACCGCCTGCATGAACTCGTCGGTGATCAGCAGGCTGAGGTTGAACTGACGCAGCCGGCCGTCTTCACGCTTGGCGCGGATGAACTCGCGCACGTCCGGATGGCCGACGTCGAAGGTGCCCATCTGCGCGCCGCGGCGCCCACCGGCGGAGCTGACGGTGAAGCACATCTTGTCGAAGATATCCATGAACGACAGCGGCCCGCTGGTATGCGCGCCTGCGCCAGAGACGAAAGAGCCGCGCGGCCGCAGGGTGCTGAATTCATAGCCGATGCCGCAGCCGGCCTTGAGCGTCAGGCCGGCTTCATGCACCTTGCCGAGGATGTCGTCCATCGAGTCGGTGATGGTGCCGGACACGGTGCAGTTGATCGTCGAGGTGGCCGGTTTGTAGTCCTGCGCGCCGGCGTTGGAAATGATCCGCCCGGCGGGGATGGCGCCGTTGCGCAGCGCCCAGAGGAAGCGTTCGTACCAGTGCTCACGGGCATCCTGTTCCTCCACATCAGCAAGCGCGCGGGCAACCCGCTGCCAGGTGGCGTCGACGCTGTCATCAACGGCGCTACCGTCCTTGCGGGTCAGGCGGTATTTTTGCGCCCAGATGTCTTCGGAGGCCGTCTGAAGAGCGATTTCTGGGGTGGTTTTCGTCTCTGCCGTGATGGGCCCGTCCGTCTTCGCCATGCGCTGCGCATCCTCGTGTCGATGGAGTGGAAACCAAAGCACGAAGCATAGCCATGAGCGCCAGAAGCACTATGACGCGCATCAAGTCGGCCGACGGACGACCCGGACAAGCGCCGGGCGGAGCGTTGCCGCCGAGCGCTATGAACCAAGGGTCAGAGCGATTCCAGACATTCCGCCAGCGAGCGACCGAGGTTATCGATCAACTGCTCGTAGCCGCCCGCCGAGGCGTCGATGCCATGACCCAGCGCGTCCAGCTCGGTCACCTTGACTGGCAGTCCCCGGATCAGGCTATCCGCCAGACGCGGACGAACCGGTGGCTCGTAGAACACGCAGCTCGGACCGGCCTGTTCCAGACGCTCTCGCATGGCGGCAACATGTCGCGCGCCGGGCTGGGCTTCGCCACCGGCGCTGAACACGCCTGCGTGTTTGATCCCATAAGCGGCTTCGAAATAATCGAAGGCTTCATGGAAGACGAAGAACGGCTTGGTTCGGGTTTCGCTCAGGCGCTGGCTGAGCCGCTTATCCAGCGCATCCAGCCGCTGCTTGAATGCGGCCAGGTTGGCTCTGTAGCGCTCAGCGTTGGCCGGGTCGGCCTTGGCCATGTCCTGCGCCATGCCTTCGGCGATGGTCACCGCATTGGCAGGCAACAACCAGAGGTGCGCGTCCAGGCTGCCGGGACGATGGGCGTGGTCGTGTTCCTCGTGGTCGGCGGCGGCTTCATGAGCGTGGTCGTCATGTTCATCATGTGCCTGGTCGGAATGCTCGCCGTGCGCCTCGTGTGCATGCTCGTCGTGACGATCATGCTCGGCTTCGTGCTCGCCGGCTGCGTCGCCGAAGTGGCGCAGGGTCAGTCCGGGCAGCGACTGTATCGCCACGCTCGGCCGCTTGCGGCCTTCCAGCACCGGCGCGAGAAAACCTTCCATGTCCGGACCGATCCAGTAGAACAGATCGGCGCTGCGAATCTGCCGTACGTCGGACGGGCGCATGGCGTAATGGTGGGGCGAGGCACCCGGCGGCAACAGAACGGCAGGCTTTCCGACACCGTCCTGAACGGCAGCGGCGATCAGCTGCAGCGGCTTGATGCTGGTCAGCACCTCGATCTCGGCATGGGCTTGGGCGCTGCTGAACAGGCTAGCGGTCACTAGAAGAGGTATCGAAAAAAGACGAAACACGGGCAACACTCGATTGAACTGAATGGGTAACATAATAACGTCTCTCAACCACATCGTCTCGCTCATGCCCAAGTCTCCGCTGGCCTGCACGCCCCACGACCACAACCACTGCGTCAGCCATGCTCTGGCCGAAGCCGACCTCCTCTGCGAACGTTCCGGTGTGCGCCTGACCGCCCTGCGCAAACGCGTACTGGAGCTGGTCTGGCAGAGCCACAAGCCGCTCGGCGCCTATGACATCCTCGCCGAGCTGACGGCCCAGGACGGCCGCCGCGCCGCGCCGCCTACCGTTTATCGCGCGCTGGATTTCCTGCTTGAGAACGGGCTGGTGCACCGCATCGCCTCACTCAACGCGTTCATCGGCTGCAACCACCCCGAACACCCGCATCAGGGCCAGTTCCTGATCTGCCGCAACTGCCATACCGCCATTGAGCTTGAGCGACCTGCCATCAGCGAGGCCATCAATCAGGCCGCGCACAGCGTCGGTTTCCAAGTCGAAGGTGAGACGGTCGAGGTCGTTGGTCTGTGCGCCCCCTGCAGGAACGCGGCATGAACGAAGCGTTGATCCGCCTGGACGATATTCATGTCCGCTTCGCCAACCAGGCGGTGCTCGAAGGCGCTCAGCTGCAGGTCCACCGGGGCGAGATCGTGACCCTGATCGGCCCCAACGGCGCCGGCAAGACCACTCTGGTGCGCGCCGTGCTCGGCCTGCTCAAGCCGGACAGCGGCACCGTCTGGCGCAAACCCAAGCTGCGCGTCGGCTACATGCCGCAGAAGCTTAACGTCGACCCGACCCTGCCCCTGTCCGTACTGCGCTTTCTGCGCCTGGTGCCGGGAGTGTATAGAGCCGCGGCGCTGTCGGCGCTTAACGAAGTGGGCGCCGAGCACGTCATCGACAGTCCGCTGCAATCGGTTTCCGGCGGCGAGATGCAACGGGTGCTGCTGGCCCGCGCGTTGCTCCGTGAACCGGAGCTGCTGGTGCTGGACGAGCCGGTCCAAGGTGTCGATGTGGCCGGCCAGGCCGAGCTCTACCGGCTGATCGGACGATTGCGCGAGCGCTATGGCTGCGGCGTACTGATGGTGTCCCACGACCTGCATCTGGTGATGAGCGCCACCGACCAGGTGGTCTGCCTGAATCGCCACGTCTGTTGCTCCGGCCACCCGGAACAGGTCAGCGCTGACCCGGCGTTCGTCGAACTGTTCGGCCAGGATGCTCGCAGCCTGGCGGTCTATCACCATCAGCACGACCACAGCCACGACCTGCACGGCAGCGTAGTGACCGGCAAACCTCACGTCCACGGCCCGAACTGCAAGCATTGATCGATATGCCAGATTTCCTACTGAATGCCCTGCTCGCCGGCCTCGCGCTGGCGTTGGTCGCCGGCCCGCTTGGCTCCTTCGTGGTCTGGCGGCGGATGGCCTATTTTGGCGACACGCTGTCCCATTCCGCCCTGCTTGGTGTCGCGCTGGGTCTGATGCTCGAGGTCAACCTGACCCTGGCGGTCATCGTTTGCTGCGTGCTGCTGGCGGTGCTGCTGGTGACCTTGCAGCAGCGCCAGCCGCTGGCTTCGGACACCCTTCTGGGTATTCTCGCCCATAGCACGCTGTCGCTTGGACTGGTGTCGCTGAGCTTCATGCAGGACGTGCGCATCGACCTGATGGGTTATCTATTCGGCGATCTGCTGGCCGTCAGCCCGACCGATCTGGCCTGGATCGTTGGTGGCAGCGCCTTGGTGCTGCTGGCGCTCATCCCGCTATGGCGGCCCTTGCTAGCGGTTACCGTGCACGAGGAACTGGCCAAGGTAGAAGGCTTGCCGGTGGCCGCCATCCGCCTGGCCCTGATGTTGTTGATCGCGATGGTGATTGCCGTAGCGATGAAGATCGTCGGTGTGCTGCTGATCACCTCACTGCTGATCATTCCGGCCGCTGCCGCTCAGCGCCATGCACGCACGCCGGAACAGATGGCCCTGGGTGCCAGCCTGCTGGGACTGCTGGCGGTCTGCTGCGGACTTGCATTGTCCTGGTATCAGGACACGCCGGCCGGCCCGTCTATTGTCGTCTCGGCGGCCGCGATATTCCTGCTCAGTTTTGCCTGGCCGCGTAGGGCCTAACGCGATGACTGCTGCGCCTGCCATGCTCAAATACCTGCAGGGTTACCCCGAATCATTGCAACAACAGGTTCGTCAGCTGATCGCCGAGCAGCGTCTGGGCGACTACCTTGAGCGCCGCTATCCGCAACGCCATCAGGTGCAGAGCGACAAGGCGCTGTACGGCTATGTGCAGCAGCTGCGCCAGAGCCACCTGAAAAGCGCGCCGAACATCGACAAGGTGCTCTACGACAACCGCCTCGACCTCACCCATCGCGCGCTGGGCCTGCACACCGCCGTTTCACGCGTCCAAGGTGGCAAGCTGAAGGCGAAGAAGGAGATCCGCGTCGCTGCGCTGTTCAAGGAAGCGGCGCCGGAATTCCTGCAGATGATCGTCGTGCATGAGCTGGCGCACCTGCGCGAGAGCGATCACAACCGCGCCTTCTACAAGCTCTGCGAACACATGATGCCGGGTTACGCGCAGACCGAATTTGACTTGCGCTGCTACCTGCACTGGCGCGAGCTGAGCTGAGCTGACACGCAGCCTCCAGGCATAAAAAAGGCGGCTCGGAACAAACTGAGCCGCCTCTGGACATGCCGCTAGGATCAGGCCGGAACCTGCTCCGCAGCCGCCTCGCGCGCCCAGATGCGATGCTGCGCCAGGGCCTGGGCGAACGCCGTGAATACCCTAGCAACATCACCGTCATCACCGGCCACCAGACCGGCATCCTCCGGCAGGTTGAGTGCGGTTAGCAGCTGCCGCGCCTCGCCCAATACCGCGATGGGCTTGAGGTGCTTGTAGGCCTCGAGCAGGTAGTGCTTAGCCACGCCATTCTTGGCCATGGCCTGCACGCTCTGCGCGCCGCCCGGGACGAAGACCGCGTCGAAGGCGATCGAGGGCATGCCATCCATCGCTGCATCAGGCGTGAGCATCGTGCCGTCAGCCGCCTTGACCGGAGCCGGTGACGGACCGATCAATTTGGCGATTGCACCCTCGTCTGCCAGCTTCTGCTTGAAAGCCTCGATAGCCTTACCGTCCACGCCGTTGGCGATAAGGATCGCCACTTTGCGCGACTTGATATTGCCGGATAGGTGATTCATCAGGCTCAGCGCCGGTGAGCTGGCCGGGTTCGGCTGCTTGAGGCTGACTGTCGGCGCGGTCGGCGGCGTGACGCCGATGTTTTCAGCAACCCGGCGAGCCAGTTCCAGATCGATATTGGCAAGGATCTCGTTGACCTGACGCTCGCGGATGAAGACGCGCTCGACCTTGCCCAACTCGAAGCTGTAGGCGCCGATGATGTGCTCCTTCTCCGGAGCGCTCATGCTGTTCCAGAACAAGGTCGCCTGGGAGAAGTGGTCGCCGAACGAAGGGCTGCGTGCCCGCACCTTATGGCCTTCCATGCGCTCCGGATAGCTCTCGAACCCGCCGCCGCTGGCTGCTGGCGGGGTTTCTTTCGGCCAGCCGCTGTCGATGGAGTTGGGCTCGTAGTTAGCGCGGCCCTTGTTGATGGTTTGCCGGTGAAACGCATCACGCTGGTTGTTGTGTACCGGCGCAATCGAACGGTTGATCGGCAGTTCGTGGAAGTTCGGCCCGCCCAGACGCAGCAATTGGGTATCGGTGTAGGAAAACAGCCGGCCCTGCAGCAGCGGATCGTTGGTGAAATCGATGCCGGGCACGATGTGGCCGATGTGGAAGGCGGCCTGCTCGGTTTCGGCGAAGAAGTTGTCCGGGTTGCGGTTGAGCGTCATCTTGCCGAGCTTCTGCACCGGTACCAGCTCTTCCGGAATGATCTTGGTCGGGTCGAGCAGGTCGAAATCGAACTTGTGCTCGTCGGCCTCTTCCACCACCTGTACACCCAGCTCCCACTCGAAATAGTCGCCCATCTCGATGGACTCCCACAGGTCGCGGCGGTTGAAGTCCGGATCCTTACCGGCCAGCTTCAGCGTCTCGTCCCAGACCAGGGAGAAGGCGCCGGCTACTGGCTTCCAGTGGAATTTGACGAAGCGGCTCACGCCCTCGGCATTGATCAGGCGGAAGGTGTGCACGCCGAACCCTTCCATGGCACGCAGGCTACGCGGGATACCGCGGTCAGACATGGCCCAGATGACCATGTGCGCCGACTCGGGGGTCAGTGAAACGAAGTCCCAGAAGCTGTCATGGGCCGACTGGCCCTGCGGAATTTCGTTGTGCGGCTCGGGTTTGACCGCATGCACGAAGTCGGGAAACTTGATCGCATCCTGAATGAAGAACACCGGCATGTTGTTGCCGACCAGGTCGAAGATGCCCTCGTCGGTGTAGAACTTGGTGGCGAAACCGCGCACGTCACGCACGGTATCGGCCGAGCCACGCGAGCCCTGCACGGTGGAAAAGCGCACGAACACCGGGGTTTCCTTGCCCTTGCCGGCGAGGAATGAAGCCTTGGTCAGCGCGCTGTGGTCGTCATAGCTGACGAACACGCCATGGGCAGCCGAGCCGCGGGCGTGGACGATGCGCTCGGGGATGCGCTCGTGATCGAAGTGGGTCAGCTTCTCGCGCATGATGAAGTCTTCGAGCAGCGAGGGTCCCCGTTCGCCTGCCCTCAGCGTGTTCTGGTTATCAGCGATCTTGACGCCCTGGTTCGTGCTCAGGGCCTCGCCTGTGGCATCGGAACGAAAGGTTTCGAGCTGATCGAGCTTGGCGTTGTGGTTCTTGCGATCGACAGTGTCGGTACCGGCGAGCTCGCTGTTCTTAGGATCTTTGTTGTCCGTCATCATGGGCCTCGGTTGAGCGGGTGTGCTGAACCGCGAAGAAATCGGGCCATGCGGCCCAACACTTGATCAATTCACGGCGTACCAGTTAGTGACCCGATAAAGCCGCTCAAGGTTGCGAGCTACGACGATTTGCTCAGACTATAGAGGCGATGGCTTGTCTCAATCACCGCAGTTCGCTACGCCCGCCCGCTGCAAATGCGTAGAATGCACGCCTTTCGCCACCATCCAGGCACATACGACCGCACCCACAAGGTTCGCCCGTGATCGAATTTCAGCAAGTCCACAAAACCTATCGGGTTGCCGGCCGGGGCACTGCTCGAGAAGTGCCTGCGCTCAAGCCGACCGAACTGACTATCGGTGCAGGCGAAGTGTTTGGCCTGATTGGCCATTCCGGTGCAGGCAAGAGCACCTTGCTGCGCCTGATCAACCGTCTGGAAGAACCGTCCGGTGGCCGCATCCTGGTCAACGGAGAAGACGTCACGGCGCTCGACGCCAACGGCCTGCGCCGCTTCCGTCAGCGGGTCGGGATGATCTTCCAGCACTTCAACCTGCTGATGTCCAAGACTGTCGCCGATAACGTCGCCATGCCGCTGCGCCTGGCGGGTCACCACTCACGCAGCGAGATCGACAGCCGGGTCGCCGCGCTGCTCGACCGCGTCGGCCTGAAAGATCAGGCGCGCAAGTACCCGGCGCAATTGTCGGGCGGCCAGAAACAGCGCGTCGGTATCGCCCGCGCGCTGGCGACCGAGCCGGACATTCTGCTCTGCGACGAAGCCACCAGCGCTCTCGACCCGCAGACCACTGCTTCGGTGCTACAGCTGCTCGCCGAGATCAATGCCGAGCTGAAATTGACCATCGTGTTGATTACTCACGAGATGGATGTGATCCGCCGTGTTTGTGACCGCGTCGCGGTGATGGATGGCGGTGAGATTGTCGAACAGGGGCCGGTCACCGAGGTATTCCTGCACCCGAAGCATCCGACCACGCAACGTTTCGTCCTTGAAGACGAAGCAGTCGACGAAGGCGAGCAGCACGATGATTTCGCCCATGTCCCCGGCCGGATTCTTCGCCTGACCTTCCAGGGTGAAGCCACCTACAAGCCGCTGCTCGGCACCGTCGCCCGGGAGACCGGTGTGGATTTCAGCATCCTCTCGGGACGCATCGACCGCATCAAGGACACCCCCTACGGCCAGCTGACCCTGGCGCTGGTGGGGGGCGACATGGGTGCTGCCCTGGCCCAGCTGGATGCAGCTGACGTGCATGTGGAGGTGCTGCGCTGATGGACGCCTTGTTTAGCTCTTTGTTGGGGAATGTCGACTGGTACGAAATATGGCTGGCGACTCTGGACACCCTGCTGATGCTCGGCGGGTCGCTGCTGTTCACCATCATCCTCGGCCTGCCGCTGGGCGTGCTGCTGTTCTTGACCGGCCCGCGCCAGCTGTTCGAGAACGGCCCGCTGTACGGCTTTCTGTCCTTCGTGGTGAACGTGCTGCGCTCATTGCCGTTCATCATTCTGCTGATCGTGATGATTCCCTTCACGGTGCTGGTCACTGGCACCTCGCTGGGCGTGGCGGGGGCGATTCCGCCACTGGTGGTGGGTGCCGCGCCGTTCTTTGCGCGACTGGTGGAAACCGCGCTGCGCGAAGTCGACCGCGGCATCATCGAGGCCACTCAGGCGATGGGGGCCACCACCCGGCAGATCATCTTCAATGCCCTGCTGCCCGAGGCTCGCCCAGGCATCATTGCTGCCGTAACCGTCACCGCCATCACCCTGGTTTCCTACACCGCCATGGCCGGCGTGGTGGGTGCAGGCGGGCTCGGCGATTTGGCCATCCGCTTCGGCTATCAACGTTTCCAAACCGACGTCATGGTCGTCACCGTGGTGTTGCTGCTGGTTCTGGTCCAGGTACTGCAGAGCGTCGGAGACAAGTTGGTAACGCATTTTTCAAGAAAATAACTGCCTAACCGGCACCGATACAGGAACCCACAAGGAGCCCTCCATGAAAAAACTGCTTGCCGCCTTTGCCGCTGTCGCGGCTTTCTCCGCCCAAGCCGCCGACGAACTCAACGTCGCCGCCACTGCCGTTCCGCACGCCGAGATCCTCGAGTTCGTCAAACCCCAGCTTGCTGAGCAGGGTGTCGACCTCAAGGTGAAAGTCTTCACCGACTATGTGCAGCCGAACATTCAGGTCGCCGAGAAGCGTCTGGACGCCAACTTCTTCCAGCACCAGCCGTACCTGGATGAGTTCAACAAGGGCAAGGGCACCGAGCTGGTCAGCGTGGCCGGCGTGCACATCGAGCCCTTCGGCGCCTACTCGAGCAAACGCAAACACAAGTCGCTGGACGAGCTGCCCAATGGCGCAACCGTGGTGATCCCCAACGACGCGACCAATGGCGGCCGCGCCCTGCTGCTGCTGCAGAAGGCCGGTGTGATCACGCTGAAGGACGGCGCCGGCATCACCGCCACGCCGAAGGACATCGCCGAGAATCCGAAGGACATCAAGATTCGTGAGCTGGAAGCCGCCACTCTTCCGCGCGTGCTGACTCAGGTCGACCTGGCGCTGATCAACACGAACTACGCCCTGGAAGCCAAGCTGAACCCCACCGAAGACGCCCTGTTCATCGAAGGCAACGACTCGCCGTACGTGAACATCCTGGTCGCCCGTCCGGACAACAAGGACAGCGCCGCCATGCAGAAGCTGATTGAAGCGCTGCACAGCGAAGAGGTGAAGCAGTTCATCAATGAGAAGTACAAAGGCGCCGTGGTTCCGGCGTTCTAAGCGCGACAGCAGGAGGAGCGGCGTACAGCGCCGCCCCGTTGCACTTGAGACAGGCCCGCCACGTGCGGGCCTTCTTGTTTCTAGCACCGGCAGACCAGGGTGGTGCTTAAACCGCTGCTGAGCCGAGGTAACCGTTACTCCAGTGCAAGCACGGCCGGCAGCTGCTCAGCCAGCTTCTCGGTACGCAGCGGCCCGCGGACGAAGCCGCGCAGACGGCCGTCGGGGCCGATCAGGGCGAGGTTGCCGCCGTGGTCGACGGTGTAGTCCTCTTTCGAGGTATCGGCAGGGATGAAGGGTACGCCGACGGCATTGGCGAGTTCCTGGATGTCGTCCAGCGAACCGGTCAGGCCGATAAAGCCGGCGCCGAAGTATTCCAGGTACTTCTTCAGCTGTTCCGGCGTGTCTCGCTCGGGATCGACGCTGACCAAAACCGGTTGCATCCGCTGTTTCGCGTCTTCCGGCAGTTTAGTGCGCAGCTGCCGCAGTTCCGCGAGCGTCGCGGGGCAGATGTCCGGGCAGAAGGTGTAGCCGAAAAACAACAGGTTCCAACGTCCCTGCAGCTGCTCCATGGATACCGGCTCGCCGTCCTGGTTGGTCAGCGTCAGGTTGGGCACATCGCGGCCCTGAGGCAGCATGACGATGCCGGCATCGAGCAGGTCGGCGGTATCGAGTTGCTGCTCGGTGTTGAGCACCTTGTAGACCGTCAGGCCGATGACCAGCGCAACCAGCGCCACTAGAACAATTACGGTTTTCTGGATGCGTGTCATGAAGGTCCTTGGCGGCCGGCTTAGAAGGTCAGCGGCAGATAATGATCAACCAGCAAGGCGATGAACAGCGCAAACAGGTACCAGATGCTGAATTTGAAGGTCTTGATGGCGGCATGCGGGCGGCTGTCGCGATAGAGCACCACGGCCCAGAACAGGAATCGCGCACCCAGCAGCACGGCCGCAGCCAGGTACAGCGGGCCGCTCATGTGAATGGCGAAAGGCATGACGCTCACGGCCAGGAGCATCGCGGTGTACAGGAGGATATGCACTTTGGTGTAGTGCTCGCCGTGGGTCACTGGCAGCATCGGCACGTTGACCTTGGCGTACTCATCCTTGCGGTGGATGGCCAGCGCCCAGAAGTGCGGCGGCGTCCAGGCGAAGATGATCAAAACCAGCAGCAGCGGTTCGGCCGTCACCTGCCCGGTTACCGCAACCCAGCCGAGCAGCGGCGGCGCGGCGCCTGCCAAGCCGCCAATCACGATGTTCTGCGGCGTGGCGCGTTTGAGAAAGCCGGTGTAGATCACCGCGTAGCCGATCAGCGAGGCCAGCGTCAGCCATGCCGCCAGTGCATTGGTAAAGGCCAGCAGCAGGGCCATCCCGGCAACGCTGAGCACCAGGGCGAACAGCAAAGCAGCGGCCGGCGCGACCCGTCCTTGTGCCAGCGGCCGCTTGTGGGTGCGCGCCATTTCCAAGTCGATGCGCCGGTCGACCACATGATTGATCGCCGCCGCGCCACCGGCACAGAGGGCAATGCCGAGGTTGCCGAACAACAGAACGGTCCAGGGCACACCGGAGCGCGTCGCGAGGAACATCCCCACCAATGAGGTGATGAGCATCAGGACCACTACCTTTGGTTTGGTTAGCTCCAGATAGTCGCGCCAAATGGCCTGGGCGCCGCGTTCGCTGATAAGAGTGGCCATGGGAGTTCTCCTTATGCGCGAGGCAGGTCGAGCCTGCTCGTCGTGTTCGAATTCAGATGCGGCTGAGGCGCCTGTACGGCGTCAACCGATGGGGCCAGGCGCAGGCGATGGTTGATCAGCACGGTTACCAGCAGCAGCAGCGCACCGCCGCCGTTATGGGCGACCGCAACGGCCAGCGGGAGATTGAGCAGCACGTTACTGATGCCCAGCGCGATCTGCAGGGCCAGGGCGGCGACAAGCATCGCGGCCAGACGCGACAGGCCGTGACGCCAGAGCTGCCAGGCCAGCGCCAGCAGAATCAGCGTCACCGTGAGCGCGCCGAGCCGATGCGTCAGATGGATGGCGGTTCGGGCCTCGCCATAAAGCATCCCGCCGAGGTAATTCGGGCCGATGTCGTGATGAGTCAGGTTGAACGCATTGGCGAAATCCATCTGCGGCCACCACTGGCCATGGCAGGTTGGGAAATCGGTACAGGCCACCGCCGCGTAGTTACTGCTGACCCAGCCGCCCAGCGCCACCTGGACGATTACCGCGAGCATGCCGATCAGCGCGAAGGTTTTGAGCCTGCCCGGCACGCTCGGCATCGCCGGCCTCCGGCCGGACAGGCGCAGCGTCAGCAGGAACAAGAGGCTCAAGGTGGTGAAGCCGCCCAGCAGGTGCGCGGTGACCACCTGAGGCCAGAGCTGCAGGGTGACGGTCCACATGCCGAATGCCGCCTGAGCGATGACCACCGCGAGCAGCAGCAAGGGAAGCTTGAGCGGCTGTCCCGGCTCGGCGCGGCGGCGCAGCGCCTGCACTGCGAGCCCAAGGATGACCAGCCCCAGCGCACCGGCGAAATAGCGGTGCACCATCTCGTTCCAGCCCTTGTGTACCTCCAGCGGGGCATCCGGGAAGCGCATAGCGGCCAGACTCTGCTTGTCCTCGCTCATAGGGACGCTGAGAAATCCGTAGCAACCGGGCCAGTCCGGGCAGCCCAAGCCGGCATGGGTCAACCGTGTATAGGCGCCGAGCAGCACCACCACGACAGCCAATAGCGTGGCGACAAGGGCGAGGCGGTAGCCGGGTTTTGCCATCTGGTTCTCCTTGGGCAGCCTTTCTGGGACTCCAGCGAGGCGGCCGAGTGCCTTGGATCAACCGATCTGGGAAATTTTCAGCAGGTACTTGAGGTCGTCGAGGATCGCCTTGCCATTGGCTTTGCTGTCATAGCGCAGCACCAGATTGCCGTGCGGGTCGACAATCCACAGCTGTGCACCATCCGGTAGATCAGGATTCGCGCCGTATACGTTGGGATCCAGGGAGTAGCGTTGCAGCTGTGGATACTCGCGCTGCAAACGCTGGGCGTAATCGGCCGCTAAAGGCTGAGCACTGGCGATGGCGTGGCTGGCCCGACCGGCTTCGCGGGCCAGGCCGATGTTGATTTGCCGCGCCAGATAGACCAGCTGCTGGCAGTCTTCGGCGCAGCCATCCGGCGCCGTAACCAGCAGTTCCCAGCGCGGCTCGGCGGCGACCGGCGCGTTGATACCCAGGGCGTCGCGGCCTTGCCCAGTAGCGACCAGCGCGCCGTCATAGGTGCGGGTTTCAGGCACCCAGAAACCGAAGCGGTACATCGCGCTTGCCAGCAGCATGGGGCCAATCACAACGGCGAAGATCAGCAGCAGTTGCAAACGCCCCCGGCGCCGCTGCGCCGGTGCAGGCTTGTAGGTCGGATTCATCGCGGTCACTGCTTGCTCCCCCGTGCCTGATGCACGCCGAAGTAGATGAACAACGCCAGCAATGCCGCTGCCAGCGCAAACCATTGCACTGCATAGCCGACGTGCTGCTGCGGCTGCATGAAGGTCACCGGCCAATCGGCGCGATACGCTGCCGGGCCCGGTTCCAGCCGCAGCTGGTATTTAATGCCGTCACGGTCGAGCAACTGCCAGATGTCCTCAACCTCGACGTGGTTGATCAGCCGCGGCCAGCCTTCTGCCATGCGTCGGTTGAGAATGAACGGCTCGCCTGACGGCGCGTACACCCACGCAGACAGCTTCAGGGGACGATCCGGGGTGTCGAATTTCGGTGGGATGCGCCGGTCCGGCCAGGGCAGCCAGCCGCGGTTGACCAGCACCCAACGGCCGCTGGGCTGATCCTGAAACGGCTGCAACAGTTCGACGCCGACCCGGCCGTCGCGGGTGCGGCTATCCAGCAGGAAGCTGTGCTCAGCGTCGAAGCTGCCCTGCAAGTTAATGCGCGCGTAGGCGGGGTCCTGGAGAGTTTCGATCTGCTCCGGCCCCAATGGCGCTGCGGCTTCGCGTGCCTCCTGACGCGCCAGCATGTCGCGCTTCTGGTCGGCGCGTTCCAGCTGCCAGAAACCCAGCCAGACCAGAAATGGCAACAGGCACAGCACCACAAGTGTAGGTATGACGCCCGGCTTGAAGCCGCTCATACCCGGCCCCGCGGCGTATTGATCCGGCTGGCTATACTGCACCCCCACTTACCCCCAGTCACCTGTCACGGCGGACCCGCTCATGCTCAAGGCGGCGATTGTTCTGTTATTAGTAGCCACACTGGTCAGTCTGTTCAGTGGTCTGTTCTTTCTCGTCAAGGATGAGGGCCGTACATCACGTGTGCTCACGGCCCTCTTCGTTCGTGTCTCCCTCACCGCAATGACTGTCGCCCTGATCGCATGGGGCTTTTATAGCGGCCAGTTGCAGCCCGGTTTTGGCGCCTGATCGCGCTAAATCACGTAAACGAAGACGAACAGGCCAATCCACACCACATCCACGAAATGCCAGTACCAGGCTGCAGCCTCGAAACCGAAATGCTGCTCAGGTGTGAAATGGCCGCGAAAGCTGCGTACCAGCATGACCGTCAGGATGATCGCGCCCATCGTCACGTGGGCACCGTGGAAGCCCGTGAGCATGAAGAAGGTTGCGCCGTAGATGCCCGAGCCCAGCGTCAGTCCAAGCTCGGTATAGGCGTGGATGTACTCCTCGATCTGCAGGACCAGGAAGGCGGCACCCAGCAGCACGGTCAGGCCCAGCCCAAGCTTGAGCTGCTTGCGGTTACCCTTGCGCAGGGCGTGATGAGCCCAGGTCAGGGTGAAGCTGGACGTCACCAGCAGGATGGTGTTGATCAGCGGCAGCCCCCAAGGGCTGATGGTGCCGGACGGCGCGGGGTAGAACCTCGGGTCCGGGTTGTTCAGCAGCGGCCAGCTGTACTCGAAGTTCGGCCAGAGCATGGCGCTGACGCCCTTGTCACCGTCACCGTCGAGCCAGGGGCCGACCCAGTACCGGATATAGAACAGCACCCCGAAGAATGCGAGAAAGAACATCACCTCGGAAAAGATGAACCAGCTCATGCCCCAGCGGAACGAGCGATCCATCTGCGCGCTGTACAGGCCTGCTCGACCTTCACGGACGACTGCTCCAAACCAGCCGAACATCATGTAGGCGATCAGCAGTGCGCCGACAAAGAAGATCACCGGCCCGCTGATCTCGTCGCGACCGGCCTTGAGGTCATTGAACCAGCTGCCCAGGCCGAACACCGTGGTCAGCAGCGCCACGGTCCCGACGATTGGCCATTTGCTCTGGGCGGGGACGTAATAATTCTCGTGCGTGGTGGTCTGTTGGCTCATTGCAGACTCTCCTTGGCCACCACCAAAGACGCCTGGGAAACGACGGCGACGGGAGGTTGGCGAGACGTGATGTCGAACAGGGTGTAAGCGAGCGTCAGGTGACGCACATCCGCAGGCAGATCACGGTCGACGATGAAACGCACCGGCATTTCGATGCGCTCACCGGGTTGCAGCACTTGCTGGGTAAAGCAGAAGCATTCGGTCTTGTGAAAAAAAGCCGCCGCCTTGGACGGCGACACGCTGGGCACCGCCTGGGCGGTCATCGGTTTGTCCGTCGGGTTGTAGGCGATGAAACGCATTTCACGACTGGCGCCGGGATGAACACTGAGCTGGTCAGCCACCGGCTTGAATTCCCAGACCATCCCTGACGCATTGGTGGCAAGAAATTGAACCCGCACCTCGCGGTCTTCATCCACCGTCTGCACCCCTTGGTAGGCCCCCGCCGTCTTGCCGTTGATGCCGAACGCCTTGCACATGACGTCGTAGATCGGCACCAGGGCGAAGCCGAAGGCGAACATCGCCACGACCAACAGCAGCAGTCGGCGTACCAGGCGGGGTATGGGCAAGGAATCGCTCATGGCACCCGCCTCGTACAGAGCTTTTCGTCAGGCGCCGCCTCACCCTGTTCATAACCACTCCGGTGGGCTGAAGCCCACCCTACCGGGCCGCTATGGCGTGCTGAAGCGGAGCGCTGACCGGCCCCTCCGGATTTCTGGTAATGCCAGGCGCCATGTAGGGTGGGCTTCAGCCCACCAACGGCACCACCGACCACGCGTCCAATAGCCACGGCGCAGCCCGTCGAGGCCACCCAAAGCCCAGCCTCCGGCCTCCAGCCTTTAGCGGCTTGTGCCCTAATCATCCTTCGGCCCCGTGCGGTGTTCGTGGAGTTGATGCATGTCCGGCGGGACACTGAAGGTGTGGTACGGCGCCGGTGACGGCACGCTCCACTCCAGACCCTCTGCACCGTCCCAGGGCTTGGCTGCGGCAGCCGGGCCGCCGCGGATGCATTTGATGACGATGAAGAGGAACAGCAGTTGGGTTGCGCCGAACATGAACGCGCCGATGCTCGAAACCATGTTGAAGTTGGCGAACATCATGTTGTAGTCCGGGATCCGTCGCGGCATGCCGGCTAGCCCAACGAAGTGCATCGGGAAGAACGCCAGGTTCATGCCGATGAAGCTCATCCAGAAATGCAGCTTGGCCAGGGTTTCGTCGTACATGTGGCCGGTCCACTTCGGCAGCCAGTAGTAGGCCGAAGCGAAGATGCCGAAGATCGCACCCGGCACCAGTACGTAGTGGAAGTGCGCCACCACGAAGTAGGTGTCGTGGTACTGGAAGTCAGCCGGGGCGATGGCCAGCATCAATCCGGAAAAGCCGCCGATGGTGAAGAGGATGACGAAGGCCACGGCGAACAGCATCGGCGCCTCGAAGGACAGCGACCCCCGCCACATCGTCGAGACCCAGTTGAACACCTTCACCCCGGTGGGCACCGCGATGAGCATGGTGGCGTACATGAAGAACAACTCGCCGGTCAGCGGGATGCCGACGGTGAACATGTGGTGCGCCCAGACGATGAACGAGAGGAAGGCGATCGCGGCTGTGGCATAGACCATTGAGGTGTAGCCGAACAACGGCTTGCGCGAAAACGCCGGGATGATCGAGCTGACCGCGCCGAATGCCGGCAGGATCATGATGTACACCTCGGGGTGACCGAAGAACCAGAACACGTGCTGGAACAGCACCGGATCACCACCGCCGGCGGCGCTGAAGAAGCTGGTTCCGAAGTGGATGTCCATCAGCATCATCGTTACCACGCCCGCCAGCACCGGCATTACCGCAATCAGCAAGAAGGCGGTGATAAGCCATGTCCAGACGAACAGCGGCATCTTCATCAGCGTCATGCCCGGTGCACGAAGGTTGAGGATGGTCGCGACAACGTTGATCGCCCCCATGATCGAACTAATGCCCATAAGGTGAATGGCAAAAATGAAGAAGGTCACCGATTCCGGTGCGTAGGTCGTCGACAGTGGCGCGTAGAAGGTCCAGCCGAAGTTGGGCCCGCCGCCCTCCATGAACAAGGTACTGACCAGCAGACCGAACGCAGCCGGCAAGAGCCAGAAGCTGAAGTTGTTCATCCGTGGCAGGGCCATGTCCGGCGCGCCGATCATCAGCGGGATCATCCAGTTGGCCAGGCCGACGAAGGCCGGCATCACCGCGCCGAAGACCATGATCAGGCCGTGCATGGTGGTCATCTGGTTAAAGAATTCCGGCTGCACGATCTGCAAGCCCGGCTGGAACAGCTCAGCGCGAATCACCATCGCCATCGAGCCGCCCAGCAGGAAGGCACAGAAGCTGAACCACAGGTACATCGAGCCGATGTCCTTGTGATTGGTGGTCAGCAGCCAGCGTGAGAGCCCCTTGGCCGGGCCGTGGTGATGGTCATGCCCGGCATGACCATGATCGTCGATCACTGCACTCATCGCCTGATCCTCTTACTGGGTGGCTTCTTCGGCCTGTTTGAAGACGAGCACGTCTTTCGGCGTGACCATGTCACCCGTATCGTTGCCCCACGCGTTACGCTCGTAGGTCACCACTGCGGCGATGTCGACTTCCGACAGCTGCGGGCCGAAGGCCGGCATTGAGGTACCCGGTGAGCCTTTCACAACGATGCTGATGTGGTTTTCCGCATCACCCGTGGCGATGGGCGAGCCCTTGAGTGCCGGGAACATCGGCGGCAGCCCTTCGCCTGATGCCTGGTGACAGGCGGCACAGTTGGTCTGGTAGACCTTCTCGCCACGTGCGGTCAGCTCTTCGAGCGTCCACTCCTTGCTGGTGAGTTCGGCGAGCTTGGCAGCTTCGGCCTTCTTCTCGCCGAGCCAAGTGGCGTAGTCCTCCTGGGATTTGACCTCCACCACCACCGGCATGAAGCCGTGGTCCTTGCCACAGAGTTCGGTGCACTGGCCGCGGTAGATGCCAGGCTGGTCGACCCGGGTCCAGGACTCGTTGATGAAACCTGGGATGGCGTCCTTCTTCACTGCCAGATCCGGCACCCACCAGGAATGGATGACGTCTGCTGCGGTGATCAGGAAGCGCACCTTGGCGCCAACGGGAATTACCAGAGGCTCGTCCACTTCCAGCAGGTAGTGCTCGCCCTTGGGCGCCAGGTTGTTGATCTGTTCACGCGGGGTGGTGAGGTTGCTGAAGAACTCGACATCTTCCCCTAGGTACTTGTAGTGCCACTTCCACTGATAGCCAGTGATCTGGATATCCACGTCCGATTCGCTGGAGTCGTAGATGTGGATCAGCGTGCGGGTGGCCGGTACCGCCATGGCGACGAGGATCAGCAACGGAATGATGGTCCAGAGCACCTCGACCTTGGTGTTTTCGTGGAAGTGCGCCGATTGCAGCCGCTTGGAGCGGCGGTGGGCGAACATCGACCAGAACATCACCGCGAACACCAGCACGCCGATGATCACGCAGATCCAGAAGATGGTCATGTGCAGATCGAAAACGGAACGACTGACGTCTGTGGCACCGGAACGCATATTCAAGTCCCAGGCCGCATGGGCCTGACCGAATAGCGAACACAATCCAATCCCCATCCAGGCTCGTGGATGTCGCGACATTGCGGGTTCCCCTTATGGTTCTTGTTATCCCGCCGACCGCCTGTCCGGCCGCAGAGCAGCGCAAAACGCTCGCTACGACAGCCTGACCACGCTCCGATCTGGCTCCCCCCAATTCCTGGTTGCCAGTCCTCGCTTTGCACGCGCAGTCGGATTCAATCGGTACGCTTACGATCGGAGTATAGACAGCGATCCGAGACTGGCAATTTAGTCGATCAAACGCTGGCCTCTGCCTCCGCGGAATGGTCGTTCTTCTTCACGCCTCGAATGTTCATCAGCGCCAGACACACCTGCAGCGTGATCAACGCCCAGGCCTCGGCATACCAGCCCCAGATGACCCAGAGCAGGTTGCTGAGCAGGAAGCACCAGAACCCCACCGTTCGCCGTTGCGGTTTGAGCGAGCCGATCAGCCACGCTGCCAACACCGTGACCACCATTGCCGGCCATTGCAGAAGATCGATCCAGTCCACCTTGCCTCCAGATGCGAATGCGCGCCGGACCATACCGGCGCCGCAGCGATATCTGGATTGGTGCGCCGAGCGCTTCGTATAGTTCCGGTGAACTGCCCTACGGCCCGGTCCTGACTAGAGCAGATTCATCTGCTGCCCGGGGGGAGCGAAGCGGCTGCAATCGAGCCCGTAGTTCTGGTCACGACGGTTGTAGCCCAGCCGCTTACAGGCCAGCTGAAAGCGCTGCGCCAGCAATTGCGCGAACTGTCCTTCTCCACGCATGCGGCTGCCGAAACGGCTGTCGTAATCCTTGCCGCCGCGCGACTGCCGTACCAGGCTCATGACGTGAGCGGCACGTTGCGGGAAATGCTCCTGCAGCCATTCGTCGAAGAGCGTGGCGACTTCGTGAGGCAACCGCAGCAGCACGTAGCCAGCCGAGCGCGCGCCGGCCTCCCGCGCGGCTTCGAGCATGCGCTCCAGCTCCATGTCGTTGATCATCGGAATCATCGGCGCGCACATCACGCTGACCGGCACACCCGCCTTATGCAAGGTGCGCAACACCCGCAGCCGCGCCGAAGGCGACGCCGCGCGCGGCTCCATGATGCGTTTGAGCTCATCGTCCAGCGTGGTCAGGCTGACCGAGACGCTGACCAGTCGCTGCTCGGCCAGTGGCACCAGCAGATCCAAATCGCGCAGCACCAGCGAACCCTTGGTGATGATGTGCACCGGATGCTTGAAGCGCAGCAGGATTTCCAGCGCACGGCGGGTCAGCTGCTGTTCGCGTTCGATGGGTTGATACGCATCGGTATTCACGCCCAGCGCAATGGGCTGGGGCACGTAGCCAGGCTTGCTCAGCTCCTGCTCGAGGCGTTCGGCCAGGTTGGTCTTGGCGATCAGCCGCGTCTCGAAATCGATCCCCGGCGACATGTCCCAATAGGCATGGCTGGGCCGCGCAAAACAGTAGATGCAGCCGTGCTCACAGCCGCGATAGGGATTGACCGAGCGGTCGAAGCCAACGTCCGGCGACTGGTTGCGGGTCAGCACGCTCTTGGCCGTCTCGAACCGTACCTCGGTGGCGCGGGTCAGCGGCACGTCCTGTTCCCAGCCGTCGTCATACGCCTCGCTAGTGGTCGGGGCGAAACGATTATCCGGGTTGATCGCGGTGCCGCGGCCGCGCGGCGTGCTTTTCGGCGGGAACATTGAAGGCTCCGAAATACTGTATATGGATACAGTATCAGAATACGACAAAGCCTCTGCAATGTCGCCGCACCTCCCGTCGCGTAGGGTGGATCGCGCCTTGTCGCTCCACCGCCCCGCGAGCGACCACTGATGTCTCATGCAGGAGCGATCGTGGATGTAAAAAGCGGCATCTACCGTAGGTCAGGCGACAAACCCCAAGCCCACCGGCGGACATCACATGCCTGAAGCGCGGCGCACCTGCACCTGGCTGTACTCGGCTTCAGCTCCGTCGCTGAGCTCAATGACACCACGTTTCGCCAGCTCACGGGCGCGCCAGTAGAGGAACAGGTCTGTCGCGAAGAAGCCGTCGCAATGACTCATCACCTCGGCCATGGCGCGGGCGAGCGGCATCCAGTCATTGCCGCAGGCCGACAGCAGCTCGCTGTCGATCCGCGAGTGGTCTTCACCGACGAAACGCCCGTCGACCCAGCGACGTATCGCTGCGCTCTCTTTGACGGCGGCCCGCCATTGACCAGCGAGTTCGGCGATGCGAGCAGGCGCAACGAGGCGAGGTTGGTAGAGCGCTGCAAGGGCATCCGGCGCATGCATGGACACCGCCATGCGTGTACCGACTCGGCTGTCACCGGTGCCGCAGGTGACCTCATGCAGCGGTATCGCTGAGCCTTCCAGAGCCGCCGCCACCCGCGCCAACATCAGCTGTTCGGAGGCGCTGTCGCCATGCCAGACCGTAATCTGCCGCGGCTGATCGGGCAGCCGCGCCAGCCACTCAGCATCGCTGGCAATGCCCGAGAAATCCGGACGAGGCTCCAAGCCGACAGGCCAGACGCCCTCCCAGAACGCCATGCGTGTTTCGCATGGCGGGGATTCGATATCCGCGAGCGGCCCGACCGCCAAGTCGTCGCGCAGAACGCGGAGCTCATTGCCCTCGGCCAGCAGTTGCCGGACGCTGTCGGCGGCGAGATCGCCACAGGTGATATGCCACATGGCGATGCTCCAGTCGGTCAGTCGGGTTTTTTCTTCAGCTTCGGGTTGGGGAAGAACTGTACCGACTGCACCTGCGGATCAGCCGCCTTCGGCTTGGCCTTGTTAACCCGCGTCCCCAGTTCCGAGGGCACCGACTGGCCCTGGGCGTTGAGGGTGTCGGCGTAGCCGCACTCCACGCACTCGCGGTGGGGAACGCCGTCGACGTCCCACATCTTGATGCTGTCGCTGGCGCTGCACGCCGGGCACACGGCACCGGCGATAAAGCGCTTGGTGGTTACCTTCGGCTCGTCGCTCATGCCACTTCCTCGGTCAGGCCTAGATGACGCAGCAGCGCGTCGGTAGATGGCTCGCGGCCGCGGAAGTCGACGAACAGCACCATGGGTTCCTGCGAACCACCGCGCGCCAGAATGGCGTCGCGGAAGGCACGACCGGTATCGGCGTTGAACACGCCCTCTTCCTCGAAGCGCGAGAAGGCGTCGGAGGACAAGACTTCGGCCCACTTGTAGCTGTAGTAACCGGCCGCGTAACCGCCGGAAAAGATGTGCGCGAAGCTGTTGGGGAAGCGATTGCTGGCCGGCGGACGCATCACCGAGACTTCGTCACGGATGCTTTCCAGCACTTCGAGCACGCTGCGGCCGTCGCCGTGGGTGGCGTGGAGTTCGAAGTCGAACAGCGAAAACTCCAGCTGCCGCACCATCACCAGCCCGGACTGGAAGTTCTTTGCCGCCAGCATTTGGTCCAGCTTGTCCTGCGGCAGGCGCTCGCCGGTCTGGTAATGACCGGAGATCAACGCAAGTCCTTCCGGCTCCCAGCACCAGTTCTCCATGAACTGGCTCGGCAGCTCCACCGCATCCCAGGCCACACCGTTGATGCCCGAGGCGCCGGCATGTTCGACCTGGGTCAGCAGGTGATGCAGGCCATGGCCAAACTCGTGGAACAGCGTGGTCACTTCATCGTGAGTCAGCAGCGCCGGGCGCTCGCCTACTGGTGGAGTGAAGTTGCAGACCAGGTTAGCCACCGGCGTTTGCAGCGTGCCCAGGCAGGTACGGCGCTTGTCGCGCGCGCCATCCATCCAGGCACCGCCACGCTTGTTCGGCCGCGCATAGAGGTCGAAGAAGAAGCGACCGACGTGCTCGCCCTTCTCGCGGATCTCGAACAGGCGAACGTCCGGGTGCCAGCTGTCGAAGTCTTCTAGCTCGTGGATTTCAATGCCGTAGAGGCGCTTGACGATGGCGAACAGGCCGGACAGCACCTTATCCACCGGGAAGTAGGCGCGCAGCTCTTCCTGGCTCAGGCTGTAACGGGCCTGGCGCAGCTTTTCGCCGAAGTAGTTGACGTCCCAGCTCTGCAGGTCGCTAACGCCCTGCTCGGCGGCAAAGGCGCGCAGCTCCTTGAGGTCGCGCTCGGCGAACGGCTTGCTGCGCTTGGCCAGATCTCGCAGGAAACCCAGCACCTGATCGGTGCTCTCGGCCATCTTGGTCGCCAGCGACAGCTCGGCGTAATTGCCGAAACCCAGCAGCTTGGCCAGCTCCTGCCGCAGGTCGAGGATCTGCTCCATCACCGGGCCGTTGTCGAACTGACCGGCGTTCGGTCCCTGATCGGAGGCGCGGGTGGAATAGGCGACATAGACCTCTTCGCGCAGCGCACGGTTGTCGGCGTAGGTCATCACGGCGAAGTAGCTGGGGAATTCCAGGCTGATCAGCCAGCCATCCAGCTCTTTGGCTTTGGCGGCCTCCGCCATCTGCGTCTTGGACGAATCGGTGATGCCAGCCAGCAGGCTTTCGTCGGTGACGTGCTTGGTCCAGGCCTGGGTGGCGTCGAGCAGCTGGTTGGAAAAGGTGCTGCCCAGCTCGGCGAGCTTCATGCGGATCGCGCCGAAGCGCTGCTGTTCGGCGGGCGGCAGATCAATGCCGGACAGACGGAAGTCGCGCAGCGCGTGTTCGAGAATTGTCTTCTGCGCGACATCGAAGCCGTCGGCTTCCGGGCTGAGCGACAACGCCTGATAGGCGGCGAACAGGTCGGCGTTCTGGCCCAGCTCGGTAGCGTAGGCGGACAGCTTCGGCAGGCAGGCCTCATAGGCGCTGCGTAACTCAGCGTTGTTGCGCACGGCATTGAGATGGCTGACCGGGCCCCAGGCACGGCTGAGGCGCTCGTTCATTTCGTCCAGGCCCACCACCAGGGTGCTCCAGTCGAGGCTTTCGGCCGGGCGGCTGAGCAGTTCCTGCAAGGCGACACGGTTGTCACCGAGGACGGCATCCACCGCCGGCTCGACGTGCTCGGGTCGGATCTCGGAATAAGGCGGCAGGTCGAATTCCCGAAGCAGCGGGTTGGTATCGGTCACGGCATTTGCCCCTTTTTGAATAAGTGATCAGCTGAGCATGTTAAAGACAATTGCCCGACCGCGCAGCCAGCAAACGGATCGATAGCGTGGCGCTATGGATAACGAAACCGCAGGGTCTATACGATCAAGAATGCGCGCCGCCACGCGGCATCATCGAACCCGCCTCGCCCACGCCGAGTGGCTGCTTAACTGCGACGGTTTCCTGCAGCGCGGGTTCCCGCCGCACAGCTTCTGTAGGAGCGAGCTTGCTCGCGATCTAAGGTGCGCTGCTTCCCGGCTGCGTTGTGTTCCGCCACCGCGTACGTCAGCAAGGATTGGACGTCCCCCTGGCTCCTACAGCCTGCAACGGAGCTCGCGGTATAGCCGGGACAGGTGACTCTACGACGCCGCGACTACGACAGTTTCCTTCAGCGCGGTCCCCCGCCGCACAGCTCCTGTAGGAGCGAGCTTGCTCGCGATCAGAGGCGTACGGCTTCCGGCTGCGTTGTGTTCCGCCACCGCGGATCGCCAGTAAGGAATGGCCCCCCTGGCTCCAACATATTGCAACGGGGCGCGCCGGATAGCGGAGCCAGGTGGCGCCAAAGAAGCTGCCATTGCGAAGGTCTCCTGCAACGCGGTCCCCCGCCGCACAGCTCCCGTAGGAGCGAGCTTGCTCGCGATCAAAGGTGTGCGGCTTCCGGCAGCGTCGTGTTCCGAACGCGGATCGCCAGCAAGGACTAGGCGTCCCCTTGGCTCCTACGGGTTCAAAGTTGCTGCGGTGTGGATCCGCAGCAAGCGGGCACCCATGTATTGCAGTGGATGCGTGCCCGATAGCGGCTCTACTGAGCCGCAGGCGACTCCACAGGCAGCTCGGGACGGCGCGCGTAGCGCTGCGCCAGCACCGTGCAGACCATCAGCTGGATCTGATGAAAGATCATCAGCGGCAGGATGATCATCCCGACCGCGCTGGTGGCGAACAGCACCTGGGCCATCGGCACGCCAGTGGCCAGGCTCTTCTTCGAGCCGGCAAAGAGGATGGTGATGCGGTCTTCAAGGTTGAAGCCAAACACCTTGGCCAGCACGCTGGTCAGCCACAGGACGATTGCTAGCAACAGGCAGCAGGCGACCACCAGCCCCATCAAATGGCCCAGCGGCACGATCTGCCAGAGGCCATCGACCACCGCGCCGCTGAACGCGGTGTAGACCACCAGCAGGATGGAGCTTTGATCGACCGTCTTCAGCCAGGTCTTGTTGCGCGTGACCCAGGCACCGATCCAACGCCGTGCGACCTGCCCCGCGATGAAGGGCACCAGCAGCTGCAGGACGATCTTGCCGATGGAATCCAGCGTCGAGCCGCTCTCACCTTCCACGCCCATGAGCAACAGCACCAGTAGCGGCGTGAGGAAGATGCCGATCAGGCTGGATGCGGCAGCACTGCAGATCGCCGCCGGGACGTTGCCGCGCGCCAGTGAAGTGAAGGCGATGGCCGATTGCACCGTAGCCGGCAGCGCGCAGAGGTAGAGGATGCCCAGGTACAACTCGTCCCCGACCATCGGCGTCAACACCGGCTTGAGCGCCAGCCCCAGCAGCGGAAACATGACGAAGGTGCAGGCGAAGACCAGCAGGTGCAGGCGCCAGTGGCCGGCGCCAGCGAGGATGGCCTCACGGGACAATTTGGCGCCGTGCATGAAGAACAATAGCGCGATGGCGGCCGCCGTCAGCCACTCGAAGAACACCGCTCCTCGGCCTTCGCAGGGAAACACCGTGGCGATGGCGACCACAGCCAGCAAGGCGAGCGTGAAGTTATCGAAGAGGATGCGGAGCTTGGCCATGAACACTATTCCTTAGGGCTTGCGGGTGACAGGAATCGACCTTAACGTGGGCGCAACCTTCCGACTAACGCCAAGCAGGCACGAAATGTCGCCAATCGGACAAGAAGCCGCATTGATCACCCGCCTGGGCGAGCTCAAAGCATTGCCGCGCCCCGTCTATGGACAGCTCGACTCGCCGCCCAACCTCAAGCTTGGCTACCGTCACAGCCATCCTTGGGTTCAGCTGTCCCATGCGGTCGAGGGTGTGCTCGAGGTGCGCACCGACAGCGGCCGCTTCATCGCGCCGCCGCTGCGCGCAGTATGGATTCCCGCCGGCATCACCCATCAGGTGTTCTGCGCGCCGGACACCTGCATTCGCAGCCTGTACATCGATCGCAGCGTGGTCAGCCATGCGCCGGAGCATTGCCGCGTGCTGCAGGTGAGCCCCTTGTTGCGCGAGCTGATTCGACATTTCAGCACGCTGCCTGAAGCCTATGCCGAGGACGGCGCCGAAGGTCGTCTGGTACAGGTGCTGCTGGACCAGCTGGGATCCGCCCCGGAAGTCGAGCTGGTCCTGCCGCTGCCGACCGAGCCGCGCCTGCATCGGCTGTGCAAGAGTCTGCAGGCGCAACCGGAGTCGCAGGAAGGGCTGGCTGACTGGAGCCGAACCCTGGGGGTCTCGGAACGCACCCTGAGCCGCTTGTTCCTCCGCGAAACCGGGCTGACCTTCCGCGCCTGGCGCCAGCGCTTGCGGCTGCTCAGCGCACTACCGGCACTCGAGCGAGGCGAGCGAGTCACCGACGTCGCGCTGGGCTGCGGCTATGAATCCCTGTCGGCCTTCATCGCGGCCTTTCGCGAACAATTCGGCGCCACCCCAGGCGAATTCTTCCGGCCCGGCAGCAGTTCCGCCGTTGGCCCTGTCCACTAGAAACCGCCCAATCTTCGAGCTAAAGGAGCAATTCATGAGCATCCGAACCTACCAGGGCCACACGCCCATCTTGGGCGAGCGTGTCTTCGTCGACCCCAGCGCGGTGCTTATCGGCGATATCGAGATCGGCGCGGACAGTTCGGTCTGGCCACTCACCGTGATCCGCGGCGATATGCACCGCATCCGCATCGGCCAAAGTAGCAGCATCCAGGATGGCAGCGTCCTGCACATCACCCACGCCGGCCCCTTCAACCCGGACGGCTTCCCGCTGACCATCGGTGATGAGGTGACGGTCGGGCACAAGGTCACCCTGCATGGCTGCACCCTGGGCAGCCGCATCCTGGTGGGGATGGGTTCGATCGTGATGGATGGCGCGGTGGTCGAGGACGAGGTGATCATTGGCGCTGGCAGCCTGGTGCCGCCGGGCAAGACCCTGCAGAGCGGCTACCTCTACGTCGGCAGCCCGGCGAAACAAGCCCGCCCGCTGACCGACAAGGAGCGCAGCTTCTTCAGCTATACCGCGGGTAATTACGTGAAACTGAAGGATCAGCATCTGGAGCAGGCGTACGCTGACTGATGTGTTCGTAGCGGATCGCCAGCAAGCTGGCTCCTACGAAAAGCAGTGCCATGCTCACGCGTCTGTTCAAGGCCCTGCGACTCTGGCGCGGTTGCTGATCCAATCCGGGATCGAATTCCAGATTTCGCAGAGGATTGGTGATCCGTAGGAGCCAGCTTGCTGGCGATCATGGCGAGGTTCAAGGAAACATCCCGCCAGACGCCTTGAGGCGCTGTCCGCTGATCCATTGCGCCGAGCCCACGCTTGCCGGTTGCCAGTTGCCAGTTGCCAGTTGCCAGTTGCCAGTTGCCAGTTGCCGAGATTGCCAGGGCTCGGGTTTGCCGGCCGCGCGCCGAGTGCGGGACAATCGGCGGCCACCTAGCAGCGGGCTCGACTTCATGCATCATTCGACCATCCTCTTCGACCTCGACGGCACCCTTACCGATCCGCGTGAGGGCATCACCCGCTCGATCCAGCATGCGCTGGCCAAGCTCGGCATCGACGAGCCGGATTTGACCAGGCTCGAGCCCTTCATCGGGCCGCCGCTGCTGCAAGCCTTCATGGAGTTCTATGGCTTCGACGAAGCGCGCGCCTGGGAAGCGGTGGGCCATTACCGCGAGCGGTTCAAGACGGTCGGCCTGTACGAGAACCTGCTATTCGACGGCGTATTGGAGATGCTCGAGCACCTGCGCGGTCAGGGTCGGACGCTCTATGTCGCGACCTCGAAACCCTCGGTGTTCGCCCGCGAGATCGCTCGGCATTTCGCCTTCGATCATCATTTCAAGGTCATCTACGGCAGTGAGCTGGACGGCACCCGCACAAACAAGGTCGAGCTGATTGCCCACCTGATCACCGAAGAAAGGCTCGATCCCGAACACACCTTGATGATCGGCGACCGCAAGCACGACCTGATCGGCGCACACCGCAACGGCTTGCAGGCGGTCGGCGTGGGCTACGGCTTTGGCAGCCACGCCGAGCTGATGGCCGAGTCGCCGGCCTACTACTACGCGACCCTGCCAGCGTTGCGGGCCGCGTTCAGCTGATTCACGCTACTCGCGTTCAGGCGCGAAGGTCACCGGGGGCGAGCCGTCGGCGTTGATCTGCTCCACCCGTGCCGGGCGACCTTCGGCATCCAGGCGGACGCGCCCGATCCCCGAGCCGTTCCACAACCGCTCACCGGACTTGCTGCGGCTGGGCAGCCACGGCTGGACGCGCACGCGTCGGCGTTTGGTGAACCAGTTCAGGGGCGAGCGCGGTGAATACAACCAGCGATTGAGGCGATCGAACAGGTCCAACAGACGGCGTGGAAATTCGTTCTTCACGCCGCTGCTGGTGATCTGCCAGATCTTCGGCCCTTCCGCCCGGCCGCGTACATGCACCTCGTAGGCGAAGGAGTAATGCACATCACCGGAGAGAACAACGTAGTTGCCCGGCGTGCGGGTGTGACGAAAGATGTTGAGCATGACCTGGGCGGCGCCGCGGTGCGCCATCCAGTTTTCCGCATCGACCAACAATGACAGCCCGGCCCAGCTGAACACGCGCTGCACGGTTTCGATCAGCTTCACCCCGAACATCGGCGCCGGCGAGACGATGACCACCGAGCGATGATCGAGGATGTGCTGTTGCAGATCGGTGAGCGCCTCCCAATCCATCAGGCCCGAAGGCCGACTCAGGTTGCGCTCGTTGCGCCAGCGGCGGGTGCGGGTGTCGAGCACCACCAGCGCCGGTTCGCTGGCGATGACATAGCCCCAATCACCGCGCTGCAACACCTCGTCCACCACTTGATCATGCAGCGCACAGTCGAGCTGGCCGTCCTCGCCGCTTGCCAACAATGCCTCGACCGTCTGCAACGACGTGACACAGGCATCCGGCGCATTGCCCCAGGCCTGGCACAGCAAATAACCCAGCAGCGCATTACCGATGATGCGTCGTGAGAAGGGATGGCCGTAGGCGGTCTCCTCCCAGCGCGCACTGAGGTTCCAGTCATCGGTGATGTCGTGGTCGTCGAAGATCATCAGCGACGGCAGATGTGCCAGTCCGCGTGCCACCTGCGGCAACCCCTGGCGGAACGCGTCGATGCACTCGGCTTCGCGGGCGTAACGCTGGGCCATATCCTCGTCCAGCGGCGGCGCCTGTAGCTCGATCAGCGTCCAGGGCACCGGTGACCAGACCAGCAGGTACATGGCCAGGACTTCGCCCAGCGTCACCAGATGGTTATGCGCGCTGGAGGTGGTGAATACCGGTTTCTCGACACCACCAAAGAAGCGCTCGCGCAGCGCCTCGTTGGACTGGAACGCCGGCAACAGCTGCTCGCGCTGATAATAAGTGGCCGGATGCGTCATCAGCTCATCGCTGTTGGCCACGGTCGCGCCCTCCAGGCATTCGCCGTATAGGCCGAGCCGGCGGATCAGCGCATGGATGGCGACCAGCATTGGGCCCGCCACATCATCGGCGTACACCTGATCTCCGGTCATCAGCAGCGCGGCCGGCCAGCGCTCGGGCGCGTGGCGTACATCCTTGATCAGCGAATCGACGGTCACCAGCCCATCCGAAGACGCGTGATGGGGCTTGCGACAGGAGCCGTGCAGTAGATCGTCATAGCGCGAGCGGACGACGAAGGCCGGCCGGTCGCAGCCTTCGTGGATCAGGTGCGGCGCCCATTGAGCGATGCCCTGCTCGACGCCCTGTCCGCTGATTAGCAGGTCGTATTCGATCAGTCGGTCGACCGGCAGCGGCGTATCGAGGTGGACATCAATCAGATGCAGCCAGGCCGAGGTGCCGATGCGCAGCCGACGGCAGGCCTCCCCTTCCAACGCCAGCAAACGCGACGCGTCACCTTCGGGCTGCAGCATCAGGCGCAATGACAGGGGCTCGCGGGCCACCAGCCAGAGCACCAGCCGCCCCGCGTCGAGCCGGCGCAGCATGGGCCCGGCAAGCACAAGGGGAAGGGATGCAGCGGTGTCGGATGGTGCGGAGCTGGGCATGCAACTGCTCAATGGCGGCGGTGGAGCATGAGAGTGTAACGAATGACGCCGGTTCGCCCTGGATTGAGGTCGAGTCGCTCGCTGGTGAGGCTGAGCCTTTGTAGGGGAATCGCGCTTCACCGGTCCGCCGAGCAGAGGCCAACGGTGGATGAAAAACGTCATCCACCCTACGGTCGAGCTGCTCGATGTGAGGCTCAGCCTTTGTGGGGTGAATCGCGCTTCACCGATCCACCGAGCAGAGGCCAACGGTGGATGAATAAAGCGTCATCTGCCCTTCGGGCTTTGCCAGCGCTGGGTTGCTCCCGTGCAAGTGGTGGGCTAAAGCCCACCCTACTTGCTGAGGCTTGGGGTCGTAGGGTGGATCACGCTTCTTCGATCCACCGAGCAATGGCCAGGTGGATGAGAAGAGTTCCACCTATCTGGGTACCATCAAGCGCGCCGTTGCGCCTGCTCGCTGATCAGCGATTGCAGACGATGGAGAAAGGCCAGCCCTTCCTCCCAGCGATGATGACCAGACTCCACGTTGATATGCCCTACCCCACTGAGCACGGTCACTTCGCTGCCCCAGGCTTCACCCATGACCCGCGCCCGGTCGGCGCTGGCGGCGGGATCGTTGTCGGACCCCACCAGCACGCTGGGAAATGGCAACGGCACCAGGGGCAGCGGAGCGAAGTTGCGCAGTGGCTCAGGGCACCCCGGTCGCTCCACATCCGCAGGCGCGACCAGCAATACACCCTCAACGCACCGCAACGCCTCGGGCGACGCCTGCGCCACCCAGTGCGCGACGGTGGGACAGCCGAGGCTGTGCGCGATCAGCACCACCGGCGCTGATGCCGCGACGATTCCGCGATGCAGTTCGGTCACCCAGTCGGGACGTTGCGGCTGCATCCAGTCGGCCTGCTCGATGCGCCGACTGTTGGGCAGGATGCGCTGCCAGTGGCTCTGCCAATGGTCGTCAGGCGAGCCATGCCAGCCGGGCACGATCAGATAGTGGAACGCTCCGCGCCGCATAGGATGGCCTCTCGATGGTCGCTGAGCGGCGAGTCTATCGCCCACAGAATCTTCACTATAAAGAATAAGAATTCATTTGCTTATGCACTAAACAATGCATCGGAAGTGCCCGAGTAACGCTGCGCCCAAAAAAAAGACGCGCCCTAAGGCGCGCCAAGGTTTGAAGCGCACGCAGTACTCATTGCACCTGGCTGAGCAGGTCCTTGCGCAGGAGCGACTTGATCTTCACCACATGGTCGTCTTCCTGCGCCTTGGCCTTATGAAAGCCCTTGGCGATGCGCGGGTGACCACCGGCCTCGGCCAGCTCGATCAGCAGCTCCCAGGCGGCGTTGTCCTCAAGCTCCAGCGTCAGCAAGGCATTGATGCCCTGGGCAACGTTCGTCCGCGGGTCGGTCAGCACCTGCATCACGCCCATGGACTTGACGCCGACGATGTCGGCACAGGGCGTCTGCGCAGTCGGGTCGGCACCCAGGGTTTCGATCGCTTCCGCGACCATGTTCATGTGCTCGAACTCTTCGTCACGGATGTGCTGCAGCACTTGGACCAGGTCCGATTGGGCGGTTTCGAGTCCCTTGGCCTTGGCGATCATGGCGTCATACATGCGCACGCCGCTGCGCTCGAAGGCCAGACGCTCGCCGAGCTTGTCGACCAGCAGCTCCGGGCTCTTGCCCAGCGCCATGTCGAAGGTGGATTTGAGCATGCCTTTGGCCGAACCCGGGACCGGCACCGAGCCGATGCGATCGGCTTCCTCGGCGCGGGTCGTGCGTTCGAGCATCATGCCCTTGGAATCGCCCGGGACGTCCGGGTGGATCTCGTTGACGGCATCGAGCAGGCGCTTGGTGTCCTTCGGGGACATCTGCACGCCGGTGAAATTGGTGCCCAGTTTTGCTGAAGTTGCCATGTCTGTTCTCCTCAGGAAGCCTTGCGCATCTGCATGAGTTCACCGCCCGGTGCCCATTGGTAACCGGCCGACACGATGTTCGAGGCGATGCCTTCGGAATTGAGCTGGGCCCGATAATCCAGGGAGTTCTGCGGCTCCTGGCTCTTGTCGACGTACTGGGTGCCGCTGGTGCGCAGGTTGACCTCGGCGGCAAGCACCTGGCGCACAAACTCACGCTGGCTCTTGAACTCGATCATCTTCGGCAACGGGCCGCCGAGAATCTCCGCCGGATCGCGACGCTCGATGTTCTTGAAGTGCTCGCAGGCGATGTTCAGGTGGCCAAGCTCGTAATCGAGGAAGCGCTCCCACATGGCCTTGATGCGCGGGTTGGTTTCCTGCTCGGCACAGCTGGCATAGGCATAAACCTCCATCGCCTCGTGGACCAGCCACTTCTCCATGAAGGATTCCTGGGGGTCGGCCAACGATCCGTACTGGGTGACGTGCTGCTCTTCGACCGACGCAATTTCGGCATACAGCTGACGCGCCAGCGGGTCGGCGAACAGCGGGCCGATGTTCATGTAGTAGTCGTGGGTCTGGTACTCAGCCGCGGTGATCATGGCCGCGTGAATCTTGGTGATGAGATCTGCCTGCTCCTTGGCATAGCTTTCGCGCAGATCGTTGTCCGGATGACGGTGGTGCTCGGAGGTCTGCCGGCCTGGGACGATGTCGGTATAGCCCTGCAGGATATTGTTTGCGTCCTTGCCTTCGAGGCGGTCGAGCATGGCCGAGTAGCGATACAGGTGGTCGAAGTCTTCCAGCAGGCCGAAGCGGTAAGTCTGCGCCTGGTAGGGGTCTGGCTCGGTCTGGGCGACGGCCGCGGTCACTTCGATGGCGACCTGCTCGTAGGCGACGGTGGTTTCCAGCGGCGAATGGTCGGCGGAGATCAGCCAGTTGACCATGGTCGCCTGGTGTTGCTCGACTCGGCGGATCTCGGCGAGCGGGCCGCGCAGCTGGCCAGTGATACGGGCGATGCCGTGCTTGAGGCGCAACGCATCGGTTTCGATCCCGTTCATCAGGATGATGCGCACCCGGGTGAAGGCGTCATCGTCGAGCTTGCTGATGGGCTTGCCCGCCATTTCCTTCCAGGTGAACTTCTGCTTATCGAGCGGCGTGCCCTTGTTGTCGAGAATGCCGGTTAGGTTGTCCATGGAGCCTCCGTTTGAACGGCTTGTATTGGTTCGGCGTACGAATCCGTACGGCCTAATCACGGGTCAGCTGAGCTGACGGCTTAAAAAAGGGACGGAGGCAAGCGGAAAAGAATTCCGTAGAACGTGAAGCGAACATGCAAAGAGTCGACAAGCGGCAGCAGTCAACCCCTTCGAACAGGCTCAGATGCAGCGAAGCGCAATTGGTCCCGAAACCTTGCCGCATCGGCGTTCAAGCGAAGCGGCAAGGCGTCTCAGCGAAGAGCTTCCAACTGACGCTTCCGCTCGTCGGCGGGCAATCGGCCCAAGGCAGCGACTTGGGCATGAAAACGCGGCCAATCGCCGCCGACCTGCTCGAACAACGCAGCGAAGGCAGACACCCATTGATCGTAGAGGCCGAAGGGAACCAGGCTGGCATTGTTCAGTGGCTGGGCAATCCAGCGATCGAAACGATCATCGCCGTTCCACGGCCCGTCTCTCAGCCGCCGATAGGCCTGTCGCATGCGCATGAATTCGGCGGCCTTGGCAGCACGCATTTCCGGTTCGCTCAAACCGGATGCATAGAGCGCAGCCAAGCGCTCGCGGGTCGCCAGCGCCAGCCGGCTGAGGTCGGCGTATTGATCCCGCAGCGCATCGCTGGACGGCGGCAGCCCACGACTGGCGCGCCACTGCCGCAGCCCTTCCCGCTCGACAAAGGAGGCGTAGGATTCGTTGAATGCCGTATCGTCAGTGACATACAGCCGCTGATGCGCCAACTCGTGGAAAATCAGCCCGGCCAGCCGATCGTCGTCCCAGCGCAGCATCGAGCTGAGCAGCGGATCGTCGAACCAGCCCAGGGTCGAATAAGCCGGCACGCCGGCCACCAACGTGTCGTAGCCCTCGGCTTGCAGCAGTGCCGCAGCGCCGCGGGCGCGGCCCTGCTGGTAGTAGCCGCGATAACCCACACAACCGGCTATCGGAAAGCACTGGGTCTGCTGCGCCACGGAAAACTCCTCAGCAACGAACAGATTCCACATCACATAAGGCCGCTGGAGCTCGGCGTAGACCCGATAACTGCGATTGTCCGGCAGTGCCAAGGCACGGCTCGCGAAGCCTCTGGCCTGCAGGGCCAGGGTCAGTCGTTGGCGCAACAGCGGATCGCTTTGCGGGTTGTCGATGATCGCTGCAATGGGCTCACGCTGCCGCAGCAATTCGAGCTGGCCGACCGCCAGTTGCCCGTAGTAACTGCTGCAACCGCTCAGACCAACCGCCATCAGCAGGGGAACCCAGCGCCGCTTGCGGTTGTCGACTGCGGCGATTTTCGACTTCGACATGAACAAACGCTTACCGGCTAAATGCCCCACGGGGCGATGCGCGGAGCCTACAACGAAGTCCACCCAAACACCGAACACGCCGGTGCCAAACAGCCAGGCCGACACCGATCGGAGACCCAGTTTCATGCGAATCCTGATGCTTGCTCTTGCGCTATCCAGTCTGGGCGGTTGCGCCATGTGGATGCCCAAACCGGACCCGAACCAAGCCTGGGTCGACCTCGCACCGCACGGGGAGACCGAACTGGTAGCCGTGGCGGTCGATGACAAGCCGCTCGACGACAGTCGCTATTTTCAGGTCGAGCCGGGCAGCCATCAGCTGGGCATGCGCTATCGCTTCGAAGTCGGCCCGGCCGACGTAGGTCGCGACAGCGAAGCGCTGGCACGCGACTGCCGCCTGACCCTGAGCTATGACAGCTTCAATGCCGGGGCCCGCTATCGGCTGGAGGCTGGCGGCTACGGCTTCCGTCCCTGGGCCAAACTTTACGACCAGCATGACCGCGTGCTGGCCAAGGCCACTGAGCGTGGCTGCGGCGGGGTCGCTACCCGCTAGCGTTCTGTTGTGAACCGTTCTGTTGCGGTGCAGTCGTTGAAAAAGAGCACTATCTGGCTCAGGCTCATTGGCTGACCGCGACAGCAGACGCTGATCCTGCGGTTATCCGGAGGATTCACCATGCGTCTGTTATTGGCTCCATTGCTGGCGCTCGGCCTGACCGGCTGTGCCGGCCCCCTGCCCGCACCCGACCCGAACATGGCCTGGGTCGAGCTGACCGCTCAACCCAGTGACATTTTCATGTCCGACCAGCTGGACGGTGAGCGCACACCCGATGGGCGCTATTTCCAGGTCAGCCCCGGTGCGCATGAACTCGAAGCGCGCTACGAATTCGAAATCAGCAGTGGCGGCTTTGGCGATTTTGGCGACACCCAATACCTGCGCTGCACCATGGTGATCAACTACGACGATTTCCAGCCCGGTCGGCGTTACCTATTCCAGGCCCGCTCGCTGGGCTTCACCCCACAAGGCTGGCTGCGCGACGAAGACCACAACGTCCTGGCGCGCGCCGAGGCCGAGCACTGCTACTGAGCAGCCGTCAGCAAAGAGGTAGACGATGTCCCGTATCGAACACACCCGTTTCTCCACCCTGGACCTGGCGCCGATCCGAGATGACGGCGACGCCGGCCTGGCCCTGCGCAACTCGTTGGCCCTGGCGCAGCATGTCGAGAAGCTTGGCTTCGAGCGCTTCTGGGTCGCCGAGCACCACAACATGGATGGCATCGCCAGTGCCGCCACCTCGGTGCTGATCGGTTATCTGGCATCCGGCACCTCGCGGATTCGCCTGGGCGCGGGCGGCGTCATGCTGCCCAACCACGCGCCGCTGGTGGTGGCTGAACAGTTCGGCACGCTGGACGCGCTCTACCCGGGGCGGATCGAGCTGGGCCTGGGACGCGCACCGGGCGCCGATCAGTTCACCGCCCATGCCTTGCGCCGCGACCGCATGGGCAGCGCCGATGACTTCCCGGCGGACTTGGAAGAACTGCAGCTGCTGCTTGGTCCGCGCCAGCCCAACCAACGCGTCATCGCCATGCCCGGCATGGGCAGCAATGTCCCGATCTGGCTGCTCGGCTCGAGCCTGTTCAGCGCTCAGCTGGCTGCTGCCAAAGGCCTGCCCTACGCCTTCGCTTCGCATTTCGCGCCGCGTTATATGCACGACGCGATTCGCCTGTACCGCGAGAACTTCCGCCCCTCCGAGGTGCTGGACAAGCCGTACGTCATGCTCGGCGTGCCGCTGATGGCGGCCGACACCAACGAGCAAGCCGAGTATTTGGCGACCACCGCCTATCAGCGCATCCTCGCGCTGATCCGTGGCCAAAGCCTGGTGCTGGTGCCGCCGGTGACGAGCATGCAGGGCAAATGGCTGCCCCACGAGCAGGACGCCGTCGGCAGCTTCCTCGGCATGGCCCTGATTGGTGGTCCGGAAAAGATCCGCGCTCGCCTGGACGTCTTGCTCGAGCAGACTCAGGCCGACGAGCTGATCTTCACCTGCGACCTTTACGAAACCGCCGACCGCCACCGCGCCTTCGAGATCCTCGCCGAGCTACGTTGATCAGCAAAATGCATCGGGGCGACACCTAGCGCCCCGTCGCACCAGCGCAACCTGTGAAAGGGCCACTCGACAGCAGGCCCGTGCGGGTGACTCGCAAACAACACCTCCCACCGCGACGGGCCTTCCACGAGGCCGGCAAGGCGAGCGCCGCGTCTGCATTGGACGCGCTGGCGTTCCGCTCGACGAACGCGGCTGAACCCCATCCAATCGCGCCGATCAAAACAGCAGCCCATGCGTACTTCGGCGCGTCACGCTTGTTTGCGGAAGACTGAATGAATTTTCTTGAATGGATGGCCGTGCTCGGCATCCTGCTGTTGATCCTCGCCCTGGCATCGGCCTACCTGCGCTGGCTGCCTGTCACCACGTCACTGATCTACCTGGGCTTCGGCCTGCTCATCGGCCAGCTCGGCGTCGGTTTGTGGGAGATGGAGTTCATGCACATCGCCAGCTGGATGGAGCACCTCACCGAGATCGCGGTGCTGGTGTCACTGTTTGTCAGCGGCCTCAAACTGCGGATGCCGCTGCATCACCGGGCATGGCGAAGCGCGTACATACTCGCAGGCCCGGTGATGCTCGCCTGCATCGCGGGCGTCGCCGCGCTCTGCCATTACCTGCTCGGGCTCAGCTGGGGTCTCTCGGTGTTGATCGGCGCCATCCTCGCCCCCACCGATCCGGTGCTCGCCAGCCTGGTACAGGTAAACAATTCCCGCGACAGCGATCACGTCCGCTACGGCCTGTCCGGCGAAGCCGGCTTCAACGATGGCACCGCCTTCCCGTTCGTCGTGTTCGGCCTGCTGCTGATCGAGCAGGAAACCCTGGCTAGCGGCTGGGTGAGCGAGTGGGCGCTGCATCGGCTGGTTTGGGCCGTACCGGCTGGCCTGGGGTTTGGTTATCTGCTCGGCAGGCTTATAGGCAAGCTGGCGATCTTTCTGCGCGCCCGCCACGCCGATACATCCATGTCGCCGAACGATTCGCTGGCACTTGCGCTGATCGCACTGGCCTACGTCGGCGCCGAGCTGATCGGCGCCTGGGGCTTCCTCGCGGTATTCGCCGCCGGCCTGGGGTTGCGCCATGCGGAGAAGGACGCAGCAGAGGAATCAGATACGCCATCCGAGGAGCTGATCGCCCACGCGGTGCCGCACTTGGCTGAAGGCGGCCTGAGCCCGCGAGAGCTGCCGCTGGAAAATGAGAAAATCGCCGAACCCAAGGTCGCCGCAGGTGTGATGGTGGGTGACATCCTGACCTTTGGCGGCCAGCTGGAGCGCAGCCTGGAAGTGCTACTGGTGACGATTCTTGGTGTGTTGGTCTCGGTGCACTGGGACTGGCGTGCGGTGCCCCTGGCGCTGGCGCTGTTCGTGGTGATCCGGCCGCTGAGCGTATGGTTGCTGATGCCAAGCCGCTACCTGGACCGTACCCAACGCCTGACCGTCGGCTGGTTTGGCATCCGAGGCATCGGCAGCTTGTACTACCTGAGCTATGCGGTCACCCACGGCCTGATGCCAGAAGAGGCCGAAGCGATCATCTCACTGGTGATTTCAGTGGTGGTGTTGAGCATCGTCCTGCACGGCTTGAGCACTCAGCCATTGCTACGACGTTACGAACGCAGCCGCGGCGAGGCGCCGACGGACCACGCCTGACACGGCGAGGCGAGCCGGCCTCCCAGGCAGCTGGCTGGATAGCCGCTGCCGGGCCGCCTGGACGGCAGATCAGCTGTCCGCGAGACGGAAGCCGACCTTCATGGTGACCTGGAAATGGCCGACCTTGCCGTTTTCGACATGGCCGCGGATCTCGCCGACTTCGAACCACTCGACGTTCTGCAGTTTGCTGCTGGCCTCGGCGATACCGTTCTGAATCGCTTCATCAACGCTATTGCGCGAAGAACCGACGATTTCAATCTTCTTGTACGTGTGATGATCCGACATGAATAAATCCCCTTCTGGTCTGAGGAGCCTCCGCTCGGTAATGATGCGTCCTGTTCATTGAGGCCCGCGAAGGGCCTCGGAAGTTCAGCGGAGCGGTCGATCCGCCGATGGCGGCCGGCGAATCTCAGCACCCACTATCTGGATAACTCGAAGGTTATCCGTGTTGATCGACGTACAGCCGTAGGGTGGGCTTCAGCCCACCGGAACGCTCGGCCCAAGTCGGTGGGCTGAAGCCCACCCTACGAAACTCTGCAACCCACCGGCAGTAGGCTTCGTGCGTCTGTAGGAGCGAGCTTGCTCGCGATCCGCTTCCACTCGTAGCCCGAGAGGCAACACGCAGCGCAGGTTAATCGATACGCCGATAGGGATACTGCTGCGCCTTGAACACCTGATTGAAATACCGACCGAGGGAATCAGCCTCCAGCAGTGCCTGCACCACGTCGGCGGGCACCTGCTCGTAGCGATACAGCGAGCCGTTATGAAACTCAACCTCCAGCGCCTGCTCGTCCAGGTCGTAACCCAAGGCGCGCAGGCTGCTCGAATTCACCGCGACTCGCTTCATACCGCCGGATCGGGCTCGTGTTTGAAGCCCTCGGCCTGCATCCGCCAAAGCGCCTCGAAAGCACCGCCGCGGCTGCGCAGCTCCATCGGTGCGCCGTCTTCGATGATCAACCCGTTGCGCAGCACGATGATCCGATCGAAGCTCGCCAGCGTCGACAGCCGATGGGCGACGGCGACTACGGTGCGGTTGTGTACCAGATTGTTCAGCGCCGCCTGGATCTCGCCTTCCGACTGGGTATCCAGCGCTGAGGTCGCCTCGTCGAGAATCAGGATCGGTGCATCCTTGAGGAACGCCCGAGCGATACCCAGACGCTGACGCTGGCCACCGGAGAGCAGCACGCCGCGCTCGCCGACCAGGGTGTCATAGCCCTGCGGAAGCTCGCGGATGAACGCATCGCAGAAGGCCTGGCGGGCCGCTTCCTCCACTTCGCCATCGGTCGCATCAGGACGCCCGTAGCGGATGTTCTCGCGAATCGTCCGGTTGAACAGCGCCGTCTCTTGCGGCACCACCGCGATCTTCTCGCGCAGGCTGTTCTGGCTGACGGAGCGGACATCCTGACCGTCGATCAGGATGCGCCCGGCCTGTACATCGTCCAGGCGTTGCAGCAACTGAATGAGGGTCGACTTGCCCGCCCCGGACGGCCCGACCACGCCGACCTTCTGCCCAGCCGGGATATGCAAATTGAGATGCTCAAAGATTATGCCGCGCTTCGGATAGCCGAAGCTGATGTCCTCGAAGGTGATGTCCCCTTCGGCCAGCAACAGCAGGGTTTCGGAGTCTTCAAGGCCGTGCGGCTGGACGATGATGCGCAGGGTGTCGTCGATGGCACCGATCTGCTGCGTGGTGTCCACGAGCGCCAAGGCCAGATCACGCGAGCCATGCAGGATACGGAAGGTCAGCGCGCTGACCAGCACCACGTCGCCGGCGGTCACCGAGCCGTCCACCCATAAAGTGATTGCCCAGACCAGCATGCCCCCGGCCATCAGCGACAGGCAGATGTCGTGGATAACGCGGGCCTTTTCCAGATACATCCAGCTGCGTCGCTGGGCCTTGGCTTCGTAGCCGATCTCGTTGGCCAGGCGTTCCGCTTCACGGTCGCGTGCGGAGAACGCCTTGATGGTCCAGACGTTGGACACCGCATCGACCAGCTCGCCGCCAACCCGCGCCGATTGCGCGGCGAAGCGTTGATGCTTGGCGCGGCCACGAATACCGAACCCGGTGATCAGTACCGCGACGATGGCCACGAACAGGATCAGCGCAACCGCCATGCGCCAATCGACGGTCAGCAGCACCACCACCGCCCCGATGAAGTCGACGATGGGCGGCACGATCTTCCAGACCAGACCGCCATAGATCGCCCCTGCCGCCTGGCCCAGCGCCGAGATACGATTACCCAGCGAACCGGCGAAATGCTCGGTGAAATAGCGCATGGGGTGACCGGTCAGGTGCTTGAACAGGTCAACCCGGATATCCACCATGCTCGCCACGACTGTTCGGCAGCCGAGCCAGCCGCCGAGACGCCAGAACACGTTTTCAATGACGATCAGGCCGATGAACAGCCCCAGCGGAAACCAGACATCGGCGGCGCCTCGGTTGGAGCTGCCCTGCGCCATGGCGTCGACCAGCAGCTTCATGCCGTACTGCACCGCCACCGCGCAGGTCGCCGCACCGACGATCAGCAGCAGCAAGCCGCCGAAATGCCAGGGCCGCGCGCAAACGTAGTGCCACAAAAAGGCGACCGGCCGATCCGGCAGGAGCGGCACCAGTGGCGGTTTGCGCAGTGCCGGGGCGTTCATGAAAAGGCTTCAGCGATGTTCGAAACCGGACTCGAGTGGCTGAAGCGCGCCTGTTGCAGCCGCAGCTCATCGGCCAGCCCCTCATGCACACGGCGGTTTCCGGCTTCGTCCGGGAAGCCCAACAGTCCCACCGGGCAGTGACGGTCGTCGGTCCAGCCCGGGTAATCCACCACCGGGTACAGGCAGATACCTTCCACCGGCACGCCACGCTGCATCGCCAGGCCGGCCTGCTCGCTGACGTAGCGCAGCCAGTCGCCGCGCACATCGCCCTCGGCGCCGGTTTCGGCGATCACGATGGGGCGCTTGTAGCGCTGCGCGATCTCGCTGAGGATGCCTTTGAAAGGTCGATAGTCTGGGCTGTCCCGGCCGATGGTATTACCTGCGCCGTGATACCACTGGTTGTCGGGGTAATAGTTCACGCCGAGCAGATCAAGGTATTCCGGCGCGCCGCCGAGACCCGGCCAGAGCTCACCGCTGAGCATGTCCCAGGCCTCGAACTGCGATTGGCGGTAGCGCTCGGCCTCGCGCTGCGGGCCGGGCCGATCATTCGGCGCAACCACGTGGATTGCGGGATCGACCTGAACGAAGCGCGCCCGCGGTTCAATCTCGCGGATAGCCTGCATCGCGGCGATGGTGGCGCGCACCAGCTGATGCTTGAGCTCAAAGCCACGGCCGCGTGCCATCGGGTTGAAGTAGGCCTCGTCGCCGCCAGCCCAGGCCCAGAACGAGATCTCGTTCAGCGGTGCGTAGAACGGCACCGCATCGGTCTCGTCCTTGATCAACTGCGCTGCAGCCGCGGCGTAGCGGGCGAAGCGCTCGACGAACTGCGGTCGCCAGATGTCGATGTCGTCCGGCCAGCCGTAGTGGCACAGATCCCAGATCACCTGGGTGCCCTGGCGCCGGGCCGCCTGCAGCATCGGCAGAAAGCTCGACCAATCGTAGCGGCCCGGTGACGTCTCGATCAGGTGCCAGCGCAGGCCGTCACGCACGGTGTGCAAGCCATGCCGATGCAGCACCGCGTAATCATGGGCGGCCCAGCGGTCGTGGCCGGTGGCCGCCAGCAGGTCCAGGCGGCGGCCGTCGCTGCGACGATGGTTCGAGCATTCGAAACCGCCGAGGAAAAAGCTTTTGAACAGCGTCGGCTGATGCATCCTTGTGCCTCGTCTTCAGGGAACCTGTTTGGCCAGTGAACGGCTGTGCTCTGCACTTTCGCCCGCCGCAGGGCCACGCTCGGCCTCTTCGATGCGCTTGTACAGCGCCAGCGCCTGCCCGACTACCTGATCCATGTTGTAGTACTTGTAGGTGCCGAGGCGGCCGACGAAGGTCACGCCGGGCGTCTCGTCCGCCAGCTTCTGGTAGCGCTTGTACAGCTCGGCATTCTCCGGCCGCGGAATGGGGTAATAGGGATCGCCCTCCGCCGACGGATATTCGTAGGTGACGCTGGTTTTCGGATGAACCTGCCCGGTCAGGTGCTTGTACTCGCTGATGCGCGTGTAGGGCACGTCTTCACTCGGGTAGTTGACCGTACCGACGGCCTGGAACTGTTCCTGGTCGAGCTGCTTGTGTTCGAACCTCAGCGAACGATAGGGCAGCTTGCCGAAGCGGTAGTCGAAATACTCGTCGATGGGCCCGCAAAAGATCAGGTGGTCGTACTGCACCTCATCGCGGATCTCGCGGTAGTCGGTGTTGATCATGACTTTGATGTTCGGGTGCGCGAGAATTTTCTCGAACATTTTGGTGTAGCCATGCTTGGGCATCTGCTGGAAGGTATCGGTGAAGTAGCGGTCGTCGGTGTTGGTTCGCGTCGGGATGCGCGAGGTGACCGACTTGTCCAGCTGCGACGGGTCCAGGCCCCACTGCTTTCGCGTGTAGCCGCGGAAGAACTTCTGGTACAGCTCACGGCCGATGCCGTTGATCACCACGTCCTCGCTGGTCTGGATGTCTTCCACCGGCTCGGCGCGACTGGCGAGGAAGTCGGCCGCTTCCTGTTCGGTGGTCATGTTCAGACCGTAGAGCTTGTTCAGCGTGGTCATGTTGATCGGGATCGGCACTTCCTGCCCGTCCACCTGCGCCAGTACGCGGTGCTCGTAGGGCCGCCACTCGGTGAACTGCGAAAGGTAGTCGACGATGCGCTGGGCGTTGGTGTGGAAGATGTGCGGGCCGTAGCGGTGGATCAATACGCCGGCTTCGTCGTAGTGATCGTAGGCATTGCCGCCGATATGGGGCCGCCGGTCGACCACCAGCACACGCTTGTTCAGCCCGGCAGCCAGCCGTTCGGCCAGCACGCTGCCGGCGAAACCGGCGCCGACGATCAGGTAGTCGAAGCCGCGGCGGCCATGGGATGAGCCGTCGCTGGCGCCGCCGCCTGCGTATTCGGGATTGCTGTCTCGCAGGCTCATTTCGCGCATTGCATCTTCTCCTTCATCAGCGCCCAGGTGTGGTCCCAGGACATGTCGCCGAGGATTTCGTCAGCGGTCTTCAACAAACGGTCGCGGTCTTCGGCATCGACCAGTGCCTTTTCCACAGACGCGATGAACGCATCGGGCGTGTCGGCGATGTAGACGATCTCGGTGTCGCCATAGGTGCGCACCACGTCCTTGATTGGCGTGGACACCACGGGCCGGCCGCCGGCCAGGTATTCAGGAGTCTTGGTCGGGCTGATAAAACGGGTCGACTCGTTCATCGCGAACGGCATGATGGCCACGTCCCAGCCGGCCAGGTATTTGGGCAACTCGTCGTACGTCTTGCCGCCCAGGTAGTGGATGTTGTCGCGCTGCGGCAGCTCCGCCGGATCGATCTTGACCACTGGCCCAACCAGCACGAACTGCCAGTCAGGGCGTTTTTCCGCCATGTCGGCCACCAGTTCGATATCGAAACGCTCGTCAATCACGCCGTAGAAGCCCAGCCGTGGATGAGGGATCTCGGCCTGGTCGTCGGGGTCGGCCTGAGTCCGCCGGGCCTCGGCGAAGTGCGCCACGTCGACGCTGCTGGGAAAGGCGAAGGCGTTGTCGTGCAGTTCGCGCTTGGCTTCCCAGATGCTGTAGCCACCCGTGAAGACCAGATCAGCGCGCTCGAGCAACTCACGTTCGCGCTGCACCAGCTCCGGCGGTGCGCCGCGGAATGCCGAGAGTTCGTCCATGCAGTCGTAGACGGTGAGCTTGGGCTTCAGGTGGCCGGCATAACCGAGCGCCATCGGCGTGTAGTACCAGAGCATCAGCTCATTGACGCCGAGCTTTTCCAGATAGCCGTCGAGCAAATCGCGCTGCACGCGCAGCGCTGCCTCGCCCTCGCAGCCCTGAGGCAGACGCGGAATCAGTACCTGAACACCATTTTCCTCGGGCCGTACCTCCAGCCAGGGCTGGGCGTCCTCGGTCGGGATCGGCTCTTCGGCAAACAGCACGTTGAAGTCACGGGCGAAGCGCGACATCAGGTGCTGCGGGCGTTGGTAGACGAAGCTCCAGCGCAAATGGGAAAGACACAACAAGGTCGGCACCAGCTCATCGAAGATGACTTCAGGTGGCGTCGCTTGTTTATCGGGGGATTTGCCAATTTCGTATTGGTAGGGGCCGGCCCAGCTCATGGAAACCTCGTAAAGGGTGGCAATGCCCTCCAGAGTCCCTTCTGCCGCATCGCATAGGCCTGCGCAGCCCGCGCAAAGCAAAATCTGATGGCGCTCGGTGGCAGAAACGACCAATCGGCGAGCGCTGTCCGCCGGCTATGGACGACAGCTGATGAGCCAAGGTTCCCGATGCCCTACTGCAGAGGTCGGTCATCGGGTGACTGCCGTTTCGTTGGAACTTGCTCACACCTTCCCCCGTCCCTATCACAGGACGCCTGTTTCACCCCGGCATCGGTGCTGTGTGCTTCCTGCAGTCAGTACCGCCCGATTCGCCGACTCAACCCTGGAGATGCTTGCAGCGGCCGCGCTCATACGGTCAGCCGTGCGCTCCCGTGTGCGTCAGATAATTCGGTTCATGAGGTAGAGACATGATTCTCGTCACGGGTGGTGCTGGATATATCGGGTCCCATGCGGTGCTTGAGCTCCTGCTGGCTGGCCATGAAGTGCTGGTGTTGGACGACCTCAGCAACAGTTCGAAAGTGGCACTGGATCGCGTGGAGCATCTGGCTGGCCGCACGCTGCAGTTCATCAAGGGTGACGTGCGAAACCGCTCGCTGCTCAAGGCGTTGTTTGCCTCTTACCCCATCACGGCGGTGCTGCACTTCGCCGGTCTCAAGGCCGTCGGTGAAAGTGTGCGCGAACCGCTGCGCTATTACGAAACCAACGTCAGCGGCAGCATCGCGTTGTGTCAGGCCATGGCCGAAGCCGGAGTCTTCAAGCTGGTATTCAGCTCATCGGCGACTGTCTACGGCGACTCACCCAAGATGCCGATCACCGAGAACTGCCCCACCGGCATTCCAACCAACCCCTACGGCCAATCCAAGTTGATGGCAGAGAACGTGCTGAAAGGGCTGGCCGAATCCGACCCGCGCTGGTCGATTGCACTGCTGCGCTACTTCAATCCGATTGGCGCTCACGAGTCTGGCCTTATCGGCGAAGACCCCAACGGCATCCCCAATAACCTGCTGCCTTACATGCTGCAGGTAGCGGTGGGCCGCCGTAAGCAACTGAACGTATACGGAGCGGACTACCCGACGCCGGACGGCACGGGAGTGCGGGATTACATTCACGTGGTGGATCTGGCCAAGGGGCACCTCAAGGCACTGGAGCGCCTCGACCTGGTCCGTGGTGTTTCCACGTGGAACCTCGGCACCGGCCGGGGCTACTCGGTACGCCAGATGATCACCGCGTTCGAAGAAGTGATCGGCAGACCGCTGCCCTATGTGTTCAAAGCGCGCCGACCGGGTGACGCCGCACAGTGCTGGTCGGACCCGAGCAAGGCCAGTGACGATCTGGGCTGGAAAGCGGAGCGTGACCTGCTGGTAATGCTGACCGACGCCTGGCGCTGGCAGAGCCGCAATCCGCAAGGTTATGGAACGGAGAAGTCAGCGGCCAAGGCTCCGGTGGCCGCGAACAGCAATACCGCGATGGCCAGCTGAGCACTCGCCACGCGGATGCTCAGCATGGCTCTTACGGTGCGCTGCAGTTCAGTTCAGCACGGATTTTCGAAACATCGAGCCGGCGGTTCTGCTGTACCGCCCCGGTGAGCTGCGGGTCGATCACCGCGGTGCGCAGCAGCGCCTCGCGGATCTGCGCGCTGCTGGCACAGGGGTTCAGCGAGGCATACAGCGCCGCCGCACCGGTCACGTGAGGCGTCGCCATTGAGGTGCCACTCATGTAGGCGAAGCCGGCCGCGCCAGTTGAAGTCGGCACCGTCGAAACAATGTCGACGCCCGGCGCGGCGATATGCACGTTGTTCACGCCATAGTTCGAGAAACCCGCACGACGACCGTTCTGGTCGATCGCACCCACTGAAATCACGTTGGGCAGGTTATAGCTGGCTGGGTAGCTCGGTGTGCTATCGATATTCAGCCCACTGTTGCCCGCAGCTGCGATGAACAAAATGTTCGCATTGCCGGCCGCCTGAATGGCGTCATACAACGCTTGGGAGTAACCGCCGCCGCCCCACGAGTTGTTGGTGGCGACCAGGTTGATCTTCTTCGCCAGCTTCAGTTGCGTCAGGTAGTTGATGGCCTTGACGGCTCCCGCTGTAGTACCGCCATTGGCCCCGAGGAACTTGGCGGAAATCAACTTGGCGCTCGGACAAACACCGAACACGCCAGCACCATTGTTCGCCACGGCCCCTACCGTGCCGGCGACATGCGTACCGTGATCGTCAGCCGGGCCGTCGTACACGCTGGCGTTGTTGGCAGCAAAGTCCCAGCCGTAGATGTCGTCGGCAAAACCGTTGCGGTCATTGTCCTTGCGGTCAGCGCGAGTGCCCTCGCCTGGGTTGACCCAGACGTTGGCGCGCAGATCGCCATGAGTGGTCATCACACCTTCGTCGATGATGCCCACGTGGACTTTGTTGGAGCACAGCGCGCCGGCGTTCCAGCTCGCCAGCGCACCGCTGCCATACGGGGAAGCAGGTGACGTCGTCGCGCCCTGCATGCCCCAGAGCATGTTGATGCCCGGGTCATTGGGGTTGGCCAGTTGGGTGTTGTAGATCCAGTTGGGCTCGACGTATTCGACCGCGGGATCAGCCGCCAGCTGTGCGATCAACGCGGCGTCCACCTTCTTGCCTTTACCCAGCTGCGCCCGGACCAGATCACCCTTGGCATCCTTGCGCGCTGCCTTATCGAGCAGCTTCTGGGTCGCTTTTGCGTTCCGCTTGCTAAGCGCTGCCGTCATTGCCGATTCAGATGCACCTGATTTGAATTGAACCAGCAACTCGCCTTCGACAAAGGGTCGACCGGCTTTGAGCGAAGCATCAACCGCAGGGTTGGGCTTGGCGGCTAGCTGTTCTGCTCCGGCCGCGAGCAGCGCGCACATCACGATACCGACACGCTTTTTATAGACCATCACTGTTCTCCCGAACGACTACAGACAGTCCCACGGACAGGCAACGTGGCCGCTCGGTGGGTGTTTGAACTGTATCGGCAATGATGGTGTCGATTTAGTGGCGCCGGACGAGTGGCACAACCGCTCATCGGCAACGACGGGGAGTTACGTCAGCTACCGCGGCTGGACGCTTTCCAAAAAAAACCCGCTTCGCATTAGCGAAACGGGCGAAACAGGAGATGACGCGCGTAGGTCGCGAACTAGCTGTTCTGCTCTTGCTGGCTGTCGTCGGAAATCGTGATGATCGACTTCGCGTTGAACTCACGATTGCCAAAGAAGGCAGGGTCCATTTGTCCCATGACACTGATGCGGTCGCCCTTCTCGACCTGCTGGAAACCGTCCTTGTCCAAAGGGTTATAGGACATGGTGAGGGTATTGATGGTCAGCGTGCCGTCACCCGTATCGAGGGTGAGTTCTCGATCCTTGACCGATTGCACGGTGCCCTGAATCGTGGTTTCGGCAGAGGGCACAAAGGTTGCGGTCCGCCATGGCGTTTCTTCATCGTTGGCGCTGGCGAAGAAGAAGCTGTTCAGGCCGTCGACGTAAACACTGTTGGCTTCTATCGACGTCACTTCGAATATGTCGTCATCCACATCACCATAGACCGTGACCTTGTCCCCGGCTTTCAGGGCGGTGCCTTCGGAGTACCAGTCCCAGTCGTCCATCTCGACGATGATGCTGCCCTTGCCGTAGTCCAGCATGAAGGAATCGGGCTTCACCGATTCTACCGTGCCGTTCAGGCTGATCCAGGTTCCATCGTGCTTCTGGTAAGGGCTAGGGGCATTACCCGATTCCGCTGCAAGCGGAGCAGTCGCGAATCCGGCGATAGCGGTTGCAATCAGCGTTTTCGTAATCGTGTTCATGGAAACCTCTCTTGCGATAGGTTCTTTGCAGAGCGACAGACCTAACTCCAACGCTCACGAGATACTGCTAGGCGAGCGGCCCGCACCATGAAAAGACCGCTAGTACATCAATGGCCTTTTCACGGATGCAGAGCGGATACGTCAGATATCCAGCCAGCCACCATCACCCGCGTCGTCATAGAAGGCGTTGTATTCCGTCTCGTTCCAATCGCCGCTATCGTCGGCGTCATAGGCGTCGTACAGACCTTGTCCGTACTCGTTGTTGGAGAGCATGCCGTCCTTGTCGCTGTCCCAGCTGGTGAACAAGGCGTCGTTATCGAAACCGGTGTCCCATTCGCCCATGGTGACCACGCCGGAATTGTCTTTATCCCATACGCCGAAATCGCCTACTTCCGCGAAGGCCGGAGCGCTGGCCGCCATGGCCGTTGCGAGTGCGATACCACCGAGCATTGTGTGAAGTTTGTTAGTCATCGTGCTTCTCCTCTGTGATTGATTGGAAGTCAGCACCAGAGGATGGCGCTCACATAAATACCGAGCGCCCGGGCCGTTTGTGAGTTCATGAAAATCGTGGAATCAGCCGTCGAGCGCCTTACCGATACGAATCAGGCGAAACGCCGATTGCGCTTCTGGTGCGGGTTGCGGAAAAGTTGCCGAGTGCACCCCCGAGGATGTTACGAAATCTTACGAGACGAACCGCTACGAGCGCCGCGCTAGCGTTCCACCCAGGGGTCATCGAAGCCAACAACGGCTCGATCTTTCACGTGGCACCCAGGGTGGGGCTCCATCAAACCAGCTGCTGGCGCAACCAGTCCGCCAATCGCTCAGCGCGCCGATCCGTGCGCCGTGACGGCACCCACAGCGACAGCCGCGCCCGGGTTTCGACGAATCCCCAGGGCGCCAGCAAGCGGCCCTGGCGCAAGTCATCGGCCACAAGCTGCTGCGGTGCGATGGCAACACCCAGCCCGGCCAGCGCCGCTTCCAGCAAAAAGTAGAGATGCTCGAAGCCCTGCCCCATGCGCAACATGCTGGGGTCAAGCCCATTGCCCTGGGCCCAGGCGGGCCACGCCTGCGGACGCGATGCGGTGTAGAGCAGCGCTTCGTTGAACAGCACCGACGGCGGTGCCTGGCGTAACGCCGCGCAGTTCGGATGATGCGGGCTCAGTACCGGGCCGATGCATTCGGTGGCCAGCTCGAATACCTGCATATCGGCTGGCCACGGCGGCTCGGCATAACACAGGGTGGCATCCAGCCCCGGCCGGCGTGGGTCCAGTTCGCCCTCGCTGGCGGACAGTTGCAGATGCAGATCGGGCAGCTCGCGGTTGAGCCTGTCCAGCCGCGGAATGAACCAGCGCGCCAGCAGGCTGCCCGGACAGCCGAGCACGAACGGCGCATCGGCGGTCTGCTGGCGCAGCTCGGCGCAGCTGTCCCGTAACCGCTCGAACGCCTCGCCCGCCGCGTCACGCAACCGCAGCCCCGCATCGGTGAGTTTTATGCCGCGACCTTCCTTGCTGAACAGCGCCACGCCAAGGTCGTCTTCGAGCAACCGGATCTGCCGGCTGACGGCCCCGTGCGTCACGCTGAGTTCCGCTGCCGCTTGGCTTACGCTCTGCAATCGAGCGGCCGCTTCGAAAGCGCGAAGTGCATTGAGGGGAGGAAGGGCTTGGCTCATTAGTGAGTTTTCCTGACAGGTCGAGGCGATCTTATCGCTTTTTATGCCGGCCAAAGTCGGTTAATTTTCCGCCCATCGCGCAATCCTTACTCGCGTTTGGATGGCCGCCACCCTTTTCCGCAGGAGATGACCATGACCTCATTCCGCAGCGGCCCTGATGCCAAGGGCCTGTTTGGCCACTTTGGCGGTCAGTACGTCGCCGAAACCCTGATGCCGCTCATCCATGAGCTGGCCGCCGAGTACGAAAAAGCCAAGACCGATCCGGAGTTCGCTAAAGAGCTGGCGTACTTCCAGCGCGACTACGTCGGCCGCCCTTCTCCGCTGTACTACGCCGAGCGCCTGACCGAGTTCTGCGGCGGCGCCAAGATCTACCTCAAGCGCGAAGAGCTGAATCACACCGGCGCGCACAAGATCAACAACTGCATCGGCCAGATCCTCCTGGCGCGGCGCATGGGCAAGCAGCGCATCATCGCCGAGACCGGCGCCGGCATGCACGGCGTGGCCACAGCCACCGTCGCCGCACGCTTCGGCATGCAGTGCGTGATCTACATGGGCACCACCGATATCGAGCGCCAGCAGGCCAACGTCTTCCGCATGAAGCTGCTGGGCGCCACGGTGATCCCGGTCACCGCCGGCACCGGCACCCTGAAAGACGCGATGAACGAAGCCCTGCGCGACTGGGTGACCAACATCCACGACACCTTCTACCTGATCGGCACCGTCGCCGGCCCGCACCCCTACCCGGCCATGGTTCGCGATTTCCAGTCCGTGATCGGCAAGGAAACCCGTGACCAGATGATGGCTCAAGAAGGTCGCCTGCCCGATTCGCTGGTGGCCTGCATCGGCGGCGGCTCCAACGCAATGGGCCTGTTCCACCCCTTCCTCGACGATAAAGACGTCAAGATCATCGGCGTTGAAGCAGCCGGCCACGGCATCGAATCCGGCAAGCATGCCGCCAGCCTCAACGGTGGCGTACCTGGCGTGTTGCACGGCAACCGCACCTTCCTGCTGCAGGACGACGACGGTCAGATCATCGACGCCCACTCGATTTCCGCCGGCCTCGACTACCCGGGCATCGGCCCGGAACACGCATGGTTGCATGACATCGGCCGCGTCGAATACACCTCGGTGACCGACGACGAAGCCCTGGCTGCGTTCCACAAGTGCTGCCGCCTGGAAGGCATCATCCCCGCCCTGGAAAGCGCCCACGCGCTGGCTGAAGTCTTCAAGCGCGCACCCGGCCTGCCGAAGGATCACCTGATGGTGATCAACCTCTCCGGCCGCGGCGACAAGGACATGCAGACCGTCATGCACCACTACGACGAACAGGAAGAACACATATGAGCCGTTTGCAGACGCGCTTCGAGCAGCTGAAACAGGAAAACCGCGCGGCCCTGGTGACCTTCGTCACCGGCGGCGACCCGGACTACGCCACCTCGCTGGCCATCCTCAAGGGCCTGCCGGACGCCGGCGCGGACGTCATCGAACTGGGCATGCCCTTCACTGACCCGATGGCCGACGGCCCGGCGATCCAGCTCGCGAACATCCGCGCCCTGGCGGCTAAGCAGGACCTGGCGAAAACCCTGCAGATGGTTCGCGAATTCCGCGAGGGCAACCAGACCACGCCGCTGGTGCTGATGGGCTACTTCAACCCCATCCACAAGATGGGCGTCGAGCGCTTTCTCGCCGAGGCGGTGGAAGCCGGCGTCGACGGCCTGATCATCGTCGATCTGCCACCGGAGCATAACGAAGACCTCTGCGACCCGGCCCAGGCCGCGGGCATCGACTTCATTCGCCTGACCACCCCGACCACCGACGACAAGCGCCTGCCTACCGTGCTCAACGGCAGCTCGGGATTCGTCTATTACGTGTCGGTGGCCGGCGTGACCGGTGCCGGCTCGGCCACGCTGGAACACGTCGAAGAAGCCGTAGCACGCCTCAAGCGCCACACCGATCTGCCGCTGTGCATCGGCTTCGGCATCCGCACCCCGGACCAGGCCGCTGCCATCGCCCGACTGGCCGATGGCGTGGTGGTGGGCTCGGCGCTGATCGACCAGATCGCCAATGCCGAAACCTCTGAGCAGGCCGTCAAGGGCGTACTCGGTCTGTGCCGTGAGTTGAGCGAAGGAGTGCGCGGCGCTCGCGGCTAAGCTCTCTCGCAAAACGAACTTAAAGCCGCTGCACCATGATCTGGGTAGCGGCTTTTTTGTTTCAGCAGTAAGCCATCTCCCCTGTAGGAGCCAGCTTGCTGGCGATCAAATAACGCCCTGCAGCCCCGGATCGCCAGCAAGCTGGCTCCTACAAAAGCCGCTCGGCTATCCGATGCCAACGATCCCTATCGAATCGGCTTGATCGACCTTCCGAGCCGCACCGCCTGGGCATGGGCGTTCGCTGCTGACCTGCTGACCGTTCCTCCAGGACTTACCCAAGCCGCCGCCCGGTGACCGAGCAGCGGTTCGC